>NZ_CP085876.1:1355000-1660000 GCF_013284245.2 Brevibacillus sp. DP1.3A
AATGTGACCTATGAAGAGACGGCAGAATGTCCAAGCTGGAAAGCGTTCATAGAAAGCATTTTTGTTAACGATAAAGGCGAAGTAAACCACGAGATCATCGATTTTCTCCAGAAGGCAGTAGGGTATACGCTGACTGGAGATATCTCAGAACAAGTCATGTTTTTTCTATACGGTACAGGGCGAAATGGGAAGTCCACATTTATCAACACGATTCAGACCTTGCTTGGCGATTACGGGCGACAGACGAACAGTGACACGTTTATCAAAAAGCGTAACGACAATGGGATCAACAACGATATTGCTCGCCTGGATGGTGCGAGGTTCGTATCAGCTGTGGAGTCAGAAGAAGGGCAGCAGCTCTCGGAGTCATTGGTCAAACAGATCACTGGCGGCGAGAAGATGACGGCGCGGTTCATGCGGCAGGAATTTTTCGAATTTACGCCAGAGTTCAAAGTTTTCTTCACCACAAATCACAAACCGATCATCAAGGGATCTGACGAGGGGATTTGGAGACGGATCCGGCTGATTCCATTCGAAGTGACCATTGCTAAAGAAAAAGTGGATAAGAAGCTACCGGAGAAGCTAGCAAAGGAAATGCCAGGAATACTTCGTTGGGCTGTGGAGGGCTGCATTCGATGGCAAAAGGAAGGGCTTGGAGAACCGGAGGCGATCCGAGTTGCTACGGAAGGGTATCGAAACGACATGGATATTCTGGGGCCTTTTATCGATGAGAAATGTTTGATTCATCCATTGGCCAGAGTGGAAGCCAAAGCCTTATATGAAGAGTACAAAGATTGGTGTTTCAAAAATGGCGAAATCGAGTTGAAGAACAGAGCATTTTATCGAGCACTTGAAAGCCGTGGTTATAAAAAGGGGAACGGAGCAAAAAACAAAGTTTACTTCCTAGAATTGGGTTTAAAAAGAGAAAATTGGGATTTAGTGGGTGATGGGGTTAACGAACGGGTTAACGAAAATCAGTTCATTAACCCAGAAAAAGTCGTTCCTATTAATCGACAAAAACTCTAGGAACCCTTGATACGACTGGTTTTACAAGTCTTCTATTCTATTGATTTTTGATAGTGGGTTAATGAGGGTTAATGAATTTACCTGTTCCATTCCATAGCAAATAAAACAATAAAAGCTCTGATAATAGCAAAATGGATAACCTTCATTAACCCAAACGCTGAAACCCTTGGTATTACTGGATTTTATGGGTTAACGAACGAAAAAACTTATTAACCCATGGCAGGAAGGTGAGCTTTATGCACCCTAAACTGATCTGCGATGAAATGGCAAAGCTTGGCTCTCCGATCGTCATGGATGGCGGTAACTTATATGTCGAGAATGCTGACAAGGTGCCAGCTCATGATATGGACTTAGCTCGGTCGTATAAAGCGAGAATTGTTAAGTACCTCATGGGAACCTATTCAGACAAAGAGCATGCTTTACGGCAGACGAATGACAAAATTATTGCCTTCATGCTAATGGAGAATCAAGACAAAACCACAGAAATCAAGCTTGATAAGTGGCTGACAACCGATGAGCATTCATATGAGCTTGTGACCAGGTGGTTGCAAAAGCTTGCGGTGAATGGGTGGGTAGATGCCCAGCAATCAATTGCTAATTACGAAACACTAGAAACTGACAAAATTGCAGTTGAACTATTCGATAGGGCAATGTCTTTTTTCAAGAAGGTGAGAGCATGAGTCCATTACATTTCCGGTTTGCGGAAAATGAAATCAAAGCTCTCCTGGACACAATGGTCATGATTGTGGATACCAGGGAGCAAAAGAACCGACACATTTTGGAGTATTTCGATAAGAAAAAGGTGCCATACATGCACCGTGGCCTGAAAACAGGGGATTATACTGCGATGCTACCCAAGAATGACGAGCTCGGGATTCCGAGAGACTTGTTTCTCCCAGGGCTAATCGAGCGGAAAAATTCGGTCAATGAGTTGGTTGAGTCAATCAAAGATCGGACCCGATTTGAAAACGAGCTGATCCGGGGAGCGCGGCAGCCGTTTACCATGATCGTGGAAGACGCTGACGGGTACGAGAAAATTCTCAAAGGTGATTACATTTCGAAATACACGCCACAAGCACTACTCGGCAGCTTGAAAACCTTTGAAGCACGCTATGGATTTACGACTGTATTTCTATCGCCACAATTCAGCGGAAACTATATCTACCACCATTTTTACTATATGGCAAGAGAAGCCATGAAGGGGGCATAAGGGATGAACGCTGTATTGAGCACCGATGTTGACACACTGGTTCAAAAACACTTACGGTTCGTCCACCATATCCTTAAAAGGTATTATCCACCTGCAGGCTATGACTACGATGACCTATTTCAAATCGGATGCATTGGGCTTGTCAAAGCAGCGCAGAAGTTTGATCCAACATTGGGATTTAAATTCACAAGCTTTGCAGGACACTGGATTGAAAACGAGCTAAGAAAAACTATCCGTTTAGAAATGGCAGTGAAGAGAACGGGAGAAGTAGTTTCGATGGATTGGGAAAGCGAAGGAGAAGATGGTTCACTACTGGATTTGCTTGCAACCTACGATTCAGTAGAGGAAGAGGTTGAAGCCAAATGGATGTGCTCGGAGTTGATCCGTCAAGAGCCAGCCATCACTATGCTTGCTTTGGAAGGGTACACGCAAAAAGAGATTGGACGAAAGCTAGGGATGAGCCAAGTCAACGTGTCTAGGAAAATAAAAAACATCAAAAATGTTGCAATAGGCTTGTGCTGATTCAGTCATGGTAAGCAAAGCGAGATTTGTTGGACGAACTAGTCGCCGTGGTGATATCCGGTTTCCACATAACGAAGAGGCTATGGAGCCGAGCGAGGTTATAACCTATCGGCTCTCTCCAGAGGAAATGGAACGTCTCATGAAGGGAGATAAGACTACGATGGGTGCAGCTCCTAAAACAAAGAAGGATTTGACCAAGGATGTATACCTGAAATTGATCAAACAAGGCAAACTCGATTCGCATATTCGCAAGGAATACGGTCTCTCCAGTTGGACGCAATTGAAACGGATGAAAGAAAACTGGGGGATTGCGGGAGGATCTGGAGCAGAAGAAAAACAAGTAGCTGTTCCTGTAGAAACTTCGCTGGAACAGGTCATGGCAAGAATGGACGAAATGGCTGCTGAACATGCAGAAACAAAAAAACAGCTGAACGGGATCGGGGAGATCCTCACTCAGCTGACACAAAAAATAAATTCACCTAACACCCAGTATATCCAAAATGATGGCGAAAAGTCCAATGATCAGCAAGTAAACGAATTGATCCGGAAGCTTTTGAAGGAACTGCTTTAGGTACTCATCACACGATTTGTTAAGGGGGGAACAGATATGCGGAATCTGAGCAAAGATGAAGTGATTGACTTCTTAAAACAAGCAAGACCTGATCTAACTGAGGAAGACTGGAAAGAAGCAGACTTGATTACGGTTCTCTCTTGGGCTTTACCGACATATTATTCGTGGCTTAATAACGGACATATTTCTCGAAAGTTCACATTCGACAAAGACTGAGTTATCACAACAATCGATTTGTTAAATAGGGAGTGATAGGCGTGCGCGAAATCAAGTTTCGGGTGTGGGACAAGCAGAATAAAACGATGATCTACCAAAAGCCACTGAGCCTTACTAAGTTCATGATTACAATCGATGGCGACTTTGGATGGTTTGATTTCGAAAGACAGATTTGGAGCGGCGTGATGCCGAAAGCGTTTATTGAGCTACAGCAATTTACAGGCATACATGACAAGAACGGTCAGGAGATTTACGAAGGGGACATTATTGAGGCAGGGCATGACGATGGAGCCGTATATCTCGAAGTAGCATACGACCAAGAACACGCCAGGTATGTTTTTATCGATCGTGAAGAGGATGAGTGGCTGGATTCATATGAGTGGGATGAATTCGAAATAATCGTAAAAGGCAACATCTACGAAAATCAGGAGCTTCTGCCAGCAATTTAACACAACATTACATTTGAAAATAGGAGGATTATCCGATGAGTGTAAAACTGTATGTTGCCGAAGGTCAAAAGCGCGTGGAGCTTGAGTTGAGCAAAGCCAATAACATGCAAGTAATGAACATCATTCATGGGCTTTTTGGATTCTTGGGATATGAGCTGGCAGAAGTCACAAAGCCGATTCAACAAAGCGTGGGTTTCGGTCCAGTTGTTTCTGATCCAGGAGTGCCAGAGAAAGAGGAGCCTGTTGTTGAAACGAAAGGTATCCCAATGCCCATTGAGACACTGGAAGCTCCAGAGGAAGTAGACAAGCAGGTGAAGGGAAAGCGTCAGCTGCCATTCATTAATGGTGATCATACTTTGTCTCAGTCTCTGGGTGAAAAATTAGGACCACTTCTTGGATTGGAAGTGAAGGAGGGGACGGCCTGGGTGGATGGATCGGATAATCCGCTTATCGCTAAGAAGAGCCAACCTCATATGAATATCCCGCTAGAAGAATCACTCATTGATCCTACCAAGGAGAACTCAGGTGTTCGTTATGTCGATGGTATCCCACGTTATCAAACATATATCTATTGCAAAAACAGTAAATGCAGCCAGCGAACAAAAGTGTTTGTGAAGGAATTACAGTTATCTGTGTATTGCCCAGCATGCAATACCAAGCATGTAAGACGAGATGCCACGCATGGAGGATTCCCGGAACAAGATGATTTTGGAAACTACTTCAAAGCGGATCGTCTCTGGGTGGAGAACCACAAACCTCATCAAGAAAGAATCAAAAGCCCGTTGAAATAAGCATCATTGTGGAGGTGGTCGGCTTGAATCAAAGACTAGCAGAAGAAGTAACCAAGCTGTCTGCGGAAACTGCGGTTAAGGCAGCGATAGAGTTTTTAGAAAAAGAGAAACAGAAGCAACAGAAGGAGAAACGGGATTATCGGCTACGCAATACGAAGTTGCTGCTAAAGCATTTCAGATCATTCGTAAGCCATGTGGAAGGAGCGAATGAAAAGGTAAAAGTCACCGCTCATGATTATGCCGAAGCTATGGAGAGCTTGTACACACAGGAGCTAGCGCTGGAATCCATCAAGAGAAGCACGCAACGAACAATGGTTATGGTCAAGTTCGTCCAGAGAATGGTGAGTGTCTATAAGGCAATGTGTGAAACATCTGGACAACAAGAGGACCTCCGACGCTATCGAATTATCGAAAACATGTACATTTCCGAAGAAAAAATGACAGCCGAGGAAATAGCCGAATGCGAAAAAATAGACGTCAGCACTGTGTATCGGAACATTAACGAGGCAGCCAAAACCTTGTCAGTGCTGATCTTTGGCGTAGATGGTGTCGAATTATTCGGGTGAGAAAAGCGTGAGAAAAAGACGCTATTACTGCGCCACTCGTTCCGTGCTACTATGATAACATCGAAAAAATATGAACAGCGAAACGTGTAAGCCATCCGATGTATTGGGTGGCTTTTTACATGCATCAGCTCGGCCATATTCCCAAGCGCTTGTGAATTTGGAGGCCACGGGTCCTTCCGGCGGGGTGGGCCCTATGCGGGTCTAACGAGGCCCGAAATCTGACCGAGTATAATTAAAAAATTTCATTGTGCATGTTATGCATGGAGGAGGTGTTCTCGGAATGGATATCAGCAAGTCCGTAAAAGTGATTGAAGGTAAACTGTGCCTTAGTTCCACAGCGATATGTGAGGTGCTAGATATCCACCGAAATACGCTCCAGAACTACACAAAGGCAGGCTTGCCAAAGGTGAAAACAGGCTGGTTTGACTTGCGTGAAGTTATTCGTTGGAGAGCTGAACGCGAAGGTGCCAAAGCAAGCGGCGAAGATGAGTCACATGCACAAATGAAACTCCGGTACGAAGCAGAGTTGAAGCGGGAACAGGCGGCAGCTGCCACATTGAAAAATGCCATTGCAAATGGTGAATATGTTAAGCGGGATGACGTTGTGAGCGAGCTCCAGCGTTTTTTTGTTACACTGCGGCGTTCCATGCAGGGCTATAGCAGAAAGGTTGCCATGGAGATTGCGCCATATGTAGATCCTGACCAGGTGCGTATCATCGAACAGAATATCACCGATGCGACAAATGTGGTTCTGTTGCAGTTGTCTGTAAGAGGTGTGTACGATGTGCCCAAAAAATAGCTTTTCAGAATGGCTTATGGACGCTTTACAAGTGATGAAGCCCCCTGAAAAACTTACCGTTTCAGAGTGGGCGGACAAGTACAGAATCTTGGATATAAAAACATCATCTGAACCAGGGCAGTGGTCAACGGATCGTACACCATACTTACGTGGAATTCTGGATTCTTTTACTGACCCACGCGTCGAAGAGATTATTTTTGTCAAGCCAACACAGGTCGGCGGGACGGAAACATTGAATAATATGCTGGGCTTCATTGTTGCTCAAGACCCTAGCCCGGCACTTGTTGTTTATCCAATGATTGAACTGGCCGAATACACTTCAAAAAACCGATTGCAACCGATGATGCAACTGAGCCCGGCCTTAGCTGCCAAGTTTCAGGCGAAGGAAAGTAAGCTCCTAGAGCTACAATTCGACGGGATGTATGTTGTCATTTCGGGTGCAAACAGCCCGGCGTCATTGTCCAGCCGTCCTATTCGATTTCTGTTCATGGATGAAGTGGACAAGTACCCCAAAAATGCGGGAATAGAAGCCGATCCACGTTCCCTAGCCCGTGAACGGACAAAAACGTTCGCATTCAACAAGAAGATCGTCCAGACCTCAACACCAACACTAAAGAACGGTCCAATCTGGCAAGCTTACGAGAAAGCGGATGTGAAATTGCAATATTACGTCCCTTGTCCGCACTGTGGCCACTACCAAACGTTCAAGTTCAAGGGTGGAATCAAGTTCAATAAAGAGTTGCCTGCTGAGCAGATTCGACAGACAGCCTACTATGAGTGCGAAAAGTGTAAAGGGGCAATTCGTGACGCGCACAAACCGACGATGCTTCGCAACGGTGAGTGGCGCGATTCTACAGGGGTTACTCGATTGGCTACTAAAACCGCCTTTCACCTAAATGCTATTTACAGTCCTTGGGTGCGATTCGGTGATGTGGCTTACGAATTTATGATCAGCAAGGGCGATCCGGAAACCCTCATGAACTTCATCAACAGCTGGTTGGCTGAGCCGTGGGAAAAAACACAGGTAAAGCTGAGCAGCGACTCTGTTCTGGAGCGGACAAGCGGTTACGAAGAGGGTGTTGTCCCTGATCGAACTATTTTCCTCACTGGTGGGGTAGACGTGCAAAGGGACCGATTCTATTACACCGTTAGGGCATGGGGTGAGAAGATTACCAGTTGGAACGTCCGACATGGATTCTGCGAGACTTGGGCAGAAATCGAAGACGTAATGAATGCGCCTTATCGATCAAAGGACGGATCTGAGTATTGTGTAAGTCTTTGCGCTATCGATTCCGGCTGGAACCCAGATGACACATACGATTTTTGTGTGAGAAACAGCGAATGGGCTGTTGCGATAAAAGGGGCAAGCAATGAAATCCCTGCAAAATTCCGGTTGACCAAGATCGACCGTGAAGAGAAAGGGCTTTTTGGCATTTCTCTTTATTTGATTGACGGGGGCTATTACAAGGATCTGATTTCAAACCGAATCGCCCGCAAGCCGAATGAACAAGGCGGATGGTATGTGTATGAGGGGTGCGATCGGGAATATGCTGAGCAAATAACAGCCGAGCATAAGGTCGAGATCAAACGAAACGGGAAAACAATCGATGTTTGGCAACTAAAGACGGCCGGTGCGGATAACCACTATTTGGATACTGAGGTTTATGCAGCCTTTGCAGCTGATCGCCTTGGCATTCGATATTTGACATATGAGGAGCCGATCAAAGAAGAAAATCTGGCATCTAAGCAGCAGGAAAAACGATCTGCAAATAACTGGGTTGGAGGTGAAAAGTGGATATGACACCGGAAGAAAAACTTGCTCGTTTCCGCGAGCAGCTGGAGCAGTTGAACAAGGCAATTCTTGCGATTCAAAACGGGGCTCAAGAGTACAGCATCGGATCCAGAAGGATTAAAAAGGCTGACCTTGGGCTGCTCTACAAAGAGAGAGAGCGGCTGGAAAGAGAAATCGATGTGCTTGAAAACGGCGGCGGAATCTTCAAAGTTGCCGTCTTCGAAGGGAGGTAGTCGCTTTGAAGTGGTTGGAAAGGACCATTGCAGCAATCAGCCCACAATGGGCATACAAACGCCAGGCATGGCGTTCCGGTATGGATGCCCTGTACGACTCGGGATCGAGTGGCCGACTGAATATGAATTGGAATCCGGCCGCAACTGCTGATGAAAACAAAATGAGAACCGAAAGGAATCTCATACTAAGTCGTGCGCGGGATCTGGAACGAAACAGTGATGTAGCAGAGTCCATTATCGATGCATTCGAGCGTAATGTGGTAGGCACAGGAATGACCTTGCAAGCCAAGGTTCCAAAATCAGTTACTGCAGCAGAAGAAATCAATCAGCGAATAGAAAAGCTGTGGAAGGAATTCAGTAAAGCCGAGAACTGCGACATTACTGCGACGCAATCACTTGAAGAGATTCAAGAAATGCTCGTTCGTCGGTATGTTGTTGACGGCGGAATTCTCATAGTTAAGGTGTTTACAGATGAGAAGCGTTTTCCTTTCAAACTGCAGGTACGAGAAGTGGACGAGTTAGATTCAATAACCACATCATTCGGAGGAAGACGTGTTGTTGATGGGATCGAAATTAATGAATACGGTCGTCCTATTGCCTATCACTTCAAGAAGTTTGACGGCATCCGGCAACTCCATGGTGAAAGTATCCGTATTGAAGCGGACAAGGTGATCTTTTGGCGCAGGAAAACATCTCCACGCCAAGTGCGTGAACTATCTAGATTGCGTACTGTGATCCCCCGGATCAAGGATGCCAACCAGTTTATCGAAGCAGTATCCGTAAAAGAGCGCGTACTAGCTTGTCTGTCAGTATTCATCAAGAAAGGAACCCCGGCAGGGTCGATTGGCCGAGGAGTGAGCACCGTAGGAAAGGGCTCAAGCTATGACGGAATGTCGCTTTCACCCGGTATGATCGGGGAGCTGAATCCCGGTGATGAAGTACAGACAGTCATCCCAACTGGCCAAGCATCAAACACTAAGGATTTCATCAGTACATTAATCCGGTTGGGTGGTTCCGGTATTGGGTTGAGCTATGAAGCGATATCCCGTGACATGAGCAACGTGAACTATTCTAGTGCTCGACAGGCACTCATCGAAGACCGTAAAACATACAAGAGAATGCAACGTTCAATGATTGGAACCGTTATGTCTCCGGTCTACCTCTTATTTTTGGAGACGATGTTTTTGACAGGGCAATTGCATATCAAGGATTTCATGCAGAATAAGGAGCTCTACACAGCGCACGTATGGATTCCGCCGGGGAATACCTGGATTGACCCGATGAAAGAAGTAAGTGCCAATAAGGTGGCGTTGGAATCCAATCAAGATACGCTCGCTCGAATTTGTGCAGAAAGGGGTGAGGACTGGCGTGATGTCGTAATGCAGCGTATCGAAGAAATGAAATTGATTCAAGAATTGACGGGAGGAGTAGCTAGTGGGGAAAGTAATGCTTCCGACGATGCTGTCAAGAAACAGCAGCCCGACGAATAACCTGCTTACGCGAACATTAACGCTTGACCGTTCCACGATTAACGAGAATGACCGAACGGTTGAGCTATCTTTCAGCTCAGAGGCACCCTATGAACGATATTTCGGCTCTGAAATCCTGAGCCATGATCTAGACGCCATCGACCTGGCGAGACTCCAGGAAGTTGGCGTTTTGTTGTTTGCGCATGGCCGAGATGCTCGATATGGAAAGCTTCCGATCGGCTCTATCGAAAAGGTTTGGCTCGATCAGTCGCAGCGAAAAGCGCGGGCGCTCGTAAAATTCGACGATGACGAAGAGAGCGACAAGATTTTCCAGAAAGTCAATAAGGGCATGATCAAAGGCGTGTCCGTTGGCTATTCGGTGAGCTCGTGGGAAGAGGTCAAAGCGGGTAAATCATCTGCTAATGGCCGTCACACAGGCCCGGCCTACGTCGCATTGAAGTGGCAGCCTTTTGAAATTAGCATCGAGCCAACTCCGGCAGATCCGTCAGTCGGTGTTGGAAGAACTTTTGAACAGGAGGATTTTAATATGCATGGTTTGAAACGATTGGCTTTGCAAGCACAAGGATACATGGTCCCGGATAATGGGTTGCCAGGTGGAGGCGCAGCACCTACGCCAGATCCTGCAACACGTTCGGCAGCTTCTCAAGCACCACCTGCAGTAAATGTAGAAGATCTACAGCGTCAGGCGGCAGAGGCAGAACGTGCTCGTGTAACAGAGATTTCTCAGCTTTGCCGGACCTTCGGTATGGAGGGCGATGAATTTATCCGTACAGGTGCGACAGTTCAAGCTGTGAAAGACGCAATTTTGCAGAAGCAAATCAGTGCTAATCAACCACAGGCTACCTCGGTCGTTGTACAAACCGAAGAAGCGGATAAATTTCGCGCTGCAGCATCAGACGCTTTGCTCATGCGTGCAGGTCGCTATGTAGAGAAGCCTGCAGCGGGTGCTATGGAACTTCGCAGCTTGCGTTTGCGCGACGTCGCAATCGAGTGCTTGCAACGAGCTGGAGAATCCGGTGCCCACTTGTTACGGGATGAGGAGCTACTCAAGCGTGCGCTGAGTCCTGATACTACGTTCCAAGGTATTGTGTCTAACGCAGTCAACAAAACGCTATCCCAGGTGTATCAGGAAGCACCAACAACTTTCCAACTGTGGACGAGCCGGGGCTCAAATCCAGATTTCAAGGCTGCCGAACACTACAGAATCAGCGAAGCAGGGAATTTGGAGCGTACGCCGCAAAATGATCCAATTCCGTATGACACAGCAATGAAAGACGAGAAGGTAACGAAAGCCGTACTCACGTACAGCAAGCGTTGGGGCTTCACACGCGAGGCGTTTATCAATGACGATCTCTCGATGTTGTCACGTGTTCCAGCAGCTTATGTCATGGCCGCAAAACGTGGTATTAACCAACTCGTCTATAAAATGTTGGCCACCAATCCTGCTATTTTCGACGCCAAGACACTCTTCCATGTGGATCATAAGAACCTAGGGACAGCCGGGCCTATTGGTAAGGACGCCATGAGCGAGGCACGCTTGAAAATGCGGACTCAAAAAGACCAGCGAGGTATTGCAACGCTGAACATTTCTCCGAAATTCTTGCTTGTTCCAGCAGCGTTGGAAACCGATGCAGCGCAATTCATGCGTTCCGAGTCAGATCTGAGCAGCAACAACAGCGGCGTGGCCAACGTCTTCCGCAATTCCTATACGGTGATTGTGGACGCAGAACTGGACGCACACAGCGCAGACGCTTGGTATCTTGCAGCTGATCAGAACATTGCCGATACGGTAGAGGTTACGTACCTGCGAGGCCAAGAGGAGCCAACCCTGGAAACTGATATTCCGTTTGATCGCCTGGGCATGGACTTCCGAATCTATTTCGATTACGGGGTTACTGTTCTGGATTACCGTGGACTCTATAAAAACCCAGGTAAGGTGACACCATGATAGTAGTCAATCCAGTAAATTTCGCCGGACGGTTGTTTATGCCGGGGGAGAGCGTAAAAGGCGAGCTCCCCCTAGATGTGATCGAGCAGCTGAAAGAAAACGGGTTTTTAACTGATCAACCAGAGGAGGTTTCCACCGAGAATGAAGACTCTATTGAACAGGATTCTCCTACTGCAAAAGACGTTCCAGAGCTCGATTATCCTACGGCAGAAGATTTCAGCAAGCTAAAGGCCGATGAACAAAAGGCGCTTTTGGCTCGCTTGAACATTGAACCAGGACCGAAGGAAGAGAATCGAGTTGAGCAATACAAAATCTGGCTTGCCAAGAGGGAAGAGGGAGCCGACAATGCTGAACTTTAAAGAGCTTGTGGCCCAAGATATCGCCGTTTTCATGAATCCTGATGAATTCGGCGATATGCACAACATCGAAGGCAAGAACATTACAGTCGTCATCGATGCGGACACCTTAAAGGAAAAAAGTATGAACGGCGCGAGTGCATACGCAACGCATAGCGGTGTCATGCTTTCTGAATTTACCATGTACGTCAAATGTGAAGACCTGGACGAGAAACCGTGGATTGGACAAAGGATGACGCTAGACGGAGAGCTTTATCTGGTTACGGATGTTGCAGAAACCGCTGGGATTTACCAGATCACTCTGGGAGCGAACATAGCATGATCGATTTTACTACTGAGCAAATGGCGAAAGCGGAGAAATTGCTGCGTCATATTCCAGGGGCTGCCCCTGCAGCTATGGCCCGTGCTATTAACCGGGCAACAGAATCAGCGAGAACGGCAGCAGCTCGGAAAGTTCGTGAAACTTATTTCATCAGGCACAAGGACGTAACAGATACACTCAAGCTCCGCAAGGCCACTCCTACAAGTCTAAGCGCCTCTATTGTTTCGTCAGGGAGTGTCATTGCTTTGACTACTTTTCGTGTGTCTCCAAAAAGCCCACAGCCTCAGAAAGCGGCTAATGTGCGGTGGAAAAATGGTAAAGCCTTTAAGATCGTCGCACGCGTGAAACGTGGCGAAGGTGGCCCGATCAAGTCTGCATTCGTAGCTAAAATGCAAAGTGGCCATGTAGGAGTGTTCAAGCGGGTAGGGACAGATCGAAAGCCGATCGATCAGTTTTATGGTCCATCTGTTCCGCAAATGCTTGGAAATCCAAGTGTCTCGGATTGGGTTAACGAGAAGGCCAAGGAAACGATGGGTCAACGGCTGGATCATGAGATTAACCGTTTGCTGGAGGCGAATCGATGACACCGACCATTATGTTGGATCGACTTGTAGAGCATCTGCAGTCAGTAACCGAGAATTTTGAAATGCAGACGAACATCCCTGGGATTAAGAAAGCACCACAAGTGGTTGCGGGGTATCTCTCAGAAAAGAAACCAGCACAAAAACAAGAAGTACCAGATTATCCATATGTGATTGTCCGGTTTTTGAAGGATAACGATGATAATGACGGCGCAGTTGCGAGAGTCAAAATCATCGTAGGAACATATAGCCAGGACGCACAAGATGGTTGGCGAGATCCTTTAAACATCCTTACACGAATTAAACAGGAACTGTTGGCTCGCCCGGTCTTTGGCGAGTCTTTTCGTGTTGAGAAACCAATAGAGACGGATATGCCGGAGGAGCAGCCTTTTCCTGAATGGTGGGGATCTCTTACCCTGAACGTGATTATTCCTCAAATGGAGGAAGAAGGAGGTTTTCTTTGATATGGCAATACGGAAAAAGGTTGAGCACAACGAAGAAGCAAAATCGCTGATCTACTGTGGCCCCAACCTTCCAAACGGGATTCTCAGCCAATTTGTAGTGTATCGCGGAGAAATCCCCAATCACTTAGATGAACATATGAAGAAGTGCCCGTCTTTGGAAAAGCTGTTTGTACCTGTTGAAGCTCTTTCAACGACATTACTTGCAATCGAAACTAAGGGTTCAGCTGAAAATGCCTTGTACCAAGAAGTACAGGCGTATGTTAAAGGAGGTGCTCGATAGTGGCATTTAAACACGGCGTAACTGGTGGAGAGGTCCCTACCTCTGTCATTTCTCCTGTGGAAGCGAGCGCGGGGTTGCCAGTAGTTTTTGGAACTGCGCCTATCCATCTATCAGAAACACAGGAGTACGTAAATAAGCCAGTTTTGGCCTACAACTATGGAGAAGCAGAGAAAGCATTGGGATATTCTGACGATTGGGAGCAGTACACCCTTTGCGAATTTATCTATTCGCATTATCAGCTGTTTAACGTCTCACCAGTCGTTTTTGTCAATGTCTTGGATCCTACCAAGCACAAAACAAGCGTTTCAAATGCGACTATCCAATTAACGAATAAGGTGGCAAAGGTCGAGCAAGACGGAATTTTGCTAAAAACGCTAGTAGTTAAAGCAACAGCCGAAGGACAGCCTCTCGAAAAGGGCACTGATTATGTTGCTGCTTTTGACGATAAAGGTAGGCTTGTCATTACGGCACTTGGAACGGCCACACAGTTTGTCATCTCCTATGACCACCTCGATCCATCGAAAGTGACGAAAGCCGATATCATCGGGGGGATTGATAGCCAGACAGGAGCTTACTCGGGTATGGAATTAATTAGCCGAGTCTTTCCTACCTTCCGATTGGTACCAGGTCAAATTCTCGCACCGGGTTGGAGTCAGGATCCAGTCGTAGCAGCCGTTATGAAAGCTAAATCTAGCAATATCAATGGTGTTTTTAAGGCGATTTCAATTGTCGATATTGACACGTCATCAGCTGGAGCTGATTTGTACACAAAAGCCCCGGTCTGGAAGAATGACAACAACATTACGGATCCATTGCAAATTGTCTGCTGGCCAAAGGTAAAGCTTGGGGATCTATCTTTCCATCTTTCCACGCAAGCTGCAGGTGTTATATGCAAGACAGATGCCGCTAACGACGATATCCCATTTGTCAGCCCATCCAATAAGAGCATTCAAGCCAATGCAGTGGTTAATGAAAGTGGGTCCGAGGTTTCGTTGGACATTACTCAAGCCAACTATCTTAATTCTCAAGGGATCGTGACTGTTCTAAACTTCACAGGAGGATACAAGCTGTGGGGGAACCAAACGGCAGCTTTTCCTGCTGTAACAGACGTCAAAGACGCGTTTATTGCGGTTCGGCGTATGGCCAATTGGCTCAACAACAGTTTGATTCTTACGTATTGGCAGAACGTAGACAGTCCGACGAATCGACGATTAATTGATACAGTAGTGGATAGCGTCAATATTTGGATGAACGGACTTAATGCCCGAGGAGCTCTGCTCGGTGGCCGAGTAGAATTTTTGAAAGAAGAAAATCCGGAAACGGATCTCTTGCAAGGAATTATCCGGTTTCATGTGTACTGGGCGTCGCCAGTTCCTGGACAAGCGATCGAATTCACGCTTGAGTATGACGTCAGCTATCTAAGAACGCTCTTTGCAGCGTAGTGGAGGTGAACAGCATTGAACAAATTGCCTGAACGGTTAAAGGATTTTAGGGCGTACCTGGGAGGAACCAATGCATTGCTAGGGGTGACGGATGTCACCCTGCCATCTTTTGACATGATGACAGAAACGGTAAAAGCAGCGGGGATTCTCGGGGAATACGAGTCCCCCACAATGGGCCATCTTCAAAGTATGAAACTGACGCTGAATTTTCGGGTCCTTACAGATGAGCAAGTGAAATTACTCCGTCCAGAGGCACACCGTATCGATTTACGAGGTGCAAATCAGGTGTATGACACAGCAACAGGCAAGTACAAAGATGCTGCAGTACGTCTGGTTGTTCAAGGACCAGCAACAAAAGTGGATCTCGGGAAATTTGAAAAAAGCGCAGCGTCTGGCGGATCCGCTGAGCTGGAGATTTTCTATTTGAAACTCCAATTCGATGGGGAAACGAGGGTTGAGTTCGACCGATTCAACTACATTTTCATTGTAGATGGTGTGGATTACATGCAAGGCACACGAAATGCTCTTGGACTATAGGAGGTCATTATGAGTAAAAAAGTAATGTTACGGAAGCCAATTGAAAAAGACGGTCAATCTATTAGCGAGCTCGAACTGAAATTTGATGATTTGAAAGGTAATGACCTTGTTCACGCCGAACGCCAAGCGCGCATGAGAGGCGACATCAGCCCGGATCCACTCTTTTCTTCCGAGGGTCTAGCGGTAATCGCTGCGCGTGTCTCTGGTCAAATTCCAGAGGATATTTTGGGCTTGGCAGCCCCTGACTTCCTCCTCGTGACAAATATGGTGAAGAATTTTTTGTACGATTGGGCTTCACCGATGAACATGCAATTGGAGACTTCCGAAAAACCGTCCTAAAAATGTCTAGATGTAACTACACACCGATAACCGTGTGGATGGATATGCCCATTTCGGAATTTGCCAAATGGGTAGTCGATTTTCAGGAACTTTCTGAGGAAGAGAAGGAGGAGGGAGGAGCAAATGGCTAGTAGGATCCACGAAATAAGCTTTGCCATTGCAGGGAAGCTTGCCACGTCGTTCAGGGGGGCGTTTTCTTCTGCCTCCTACCAAATGGCACGTCTTTCTGAGGAAACAGATGAGCTCAAAAGAGAGCTGAAACGACTGGAAAATGAGCATCGAAGTGGTGCCATTACGACCGAACAGTATACAGCGGCCCAGGAAAGGCTAACGAGAGCGATCGAGCGACAAAACCAGGCGCGCCAAGCATTGTCACACCAACAAAGCAGAAGGCAGACACACATAGACAATCGAACCGATGCAGCTGGGAAATTAGGGGAGACGGCCGTTATGGCTGCTCCCATTGCTGGTGCCGTTATGGCAGCGAATGACTATGAAGAAGCGCAGCGTCGAATTCAAGTGCAATCTGCTTTGACTGCCCAGCAGCAACAGCAGGCTTTTCAAATCACACGTCGAGCATACGTCTCTGGATTAGGGGAAAGCATGTCTGCTACGACAGAAGCATATGGAATCATGTCGCAGACCATAAAAAACGAAACTGTTCAGCAACAACAAACGATCTTGCAAGGTGCCCTTTCCGCCGAGAAGTATTGGGGAACAGGGATCATGGAGATCAATAGGTCAATGTACAACCTAACTAACAACTTCAAAAATTTGTCCAACACACAGGCCATGGACATGATTACTTACGGCTTGCAGAACGGAATGAATTATGCCGATGACTTCATAGACACGCTTTACGAGTATTCGCCTCAGTTTGAATCCTTGGGTTATTCCGCCAAGCAATTTTATGGTGTCCTGGAGGCTGGAAAAAGAGCGGGTGCTTTCAACTTAGATAAAGTTGCAGATGCTGCTAAAGAATTTAATATCCGCGCAAAAGATGGTAGCAAGTCTACAGAAGATGCTTTCAAGTCCCTGGGGCTGAACAGTGCAAAGATGGGAAAAGATATCGCCAGTGGAGGGGCTTCCGGAGTAAATGCCTGGAACAAAACAATTGACGCACTTAAAAAGATTGAAGATCCGGTGAAACGGAATCAAATTGGTGTCGCTTTGTTCGGTACACAATGGGAAGACCTTACGGAAAAAGTCATCTTGAACATGAAGATCATGGAGAATGCAGGGCAAGGCATGGACGGAACCACACAAAAAATAGTTGAAGCGTCTACAGCAGCGAGGAACGGGGCACCTTCCTGGACACAACTCGGGAGACAGATACAGGATACTGCTGCAGTGGTTGGAAATCAGTTTTTACCAGTGCTCGCTCCTATGATTCAGAGCGTGGCAAGTGGAGCAGCTTGGGTCGGCACATTCGCACAGGCCCACCCTCAATTAACATCCGTCATTGTTGGGGCAACCAGTGCATTAATCGGAGGCCGTATTGCTTGGTTAGCCTTACGAATGGCATGGGCCCAGACTGCTCTAATCGGTAATGGATTATCGGGTATCTTTATCCGACAAGCTGCAGCGCAGACGATCGCCACAACAGCAACGGGTAGAATGACCATTGCACAACGGTTGCTAAATCTCACTATGATGATGAATCCCATTGGTCTCATTATTACGGGGATTGGCCTATTGGTGGCTGCAGGTATTTACTTGTACAACAACTGGGACACTGTGAAGGCGAAAACTATGCAATTGTGGGAGACGTTGAAGAAAAATCCACTTCTTGCGCTTGCGGTTGGTCCTTTTGGCGCTTTGATTTCAGCGGGTATCAACCTATACAACAACTGGGACAGATTGAAGCAGGGTGCCATGGACATCGGGATAAATATTAGCAACTACTTCAAAAGCATGGCCAACGGCGTTATTCAATCAGTCAACCGGATTAGCGATGGAATCAATAATTTAACGGGCACTTCCATTCCGCAGATTCAAGAATTTCAGCTCGACTACTCCATACAGGCACGCAAGATCCAGGAGAACAAGGCAGCTAGAAACATGGGTGAAAAGATTCCAGCGTACGCCAAGGGTGGTATTTTAACGAGGCCCCATATTGGTATGGTAGCAGAGGCTGGGCCGGAGGCAGTTATCCCTCTGAATCGATCGCCACGTTCTGTTTCCCTGTGGAAGCAAGCAGGGAAGTCGATGGGTCTTACAGGTGGTGGGGGAATGGTTATTCATTTGAACTATGCACCTCAAATTAATGGCGGAGATTCGAACGCCATCAGGCCGATTCTGGAAGAGAACAATCGAACGTTGGTGGATCAGCTGCGTTCTGTTCGTCGTCAGAATGAAAGGGTGTCTTTCGGTGCCTAGAATTTATATGACGACCCAAGGAGATACATGGGACTTGATCGCGTTTAAACAACTGGGCAGTGAATACTATCTGACCGATCTGATAGACGCGAATCCTGCCCACAGAGAAACGGTCATTTTTACTGCCAACGTTCAACTGTTGATCCCAGATGTGGACTTGTCCCAGACACCGGATAATCTGCCACCATGGAAGCGAGAGGGCGGGACATGACAAAAGCACGCAATGCGAGATTACAGGTTTTTTACAATAAGACAGACCTGTCCACTGATTTAAAGCCCCACCTATTGAGTTGGAGCTATACAGACAACTTGAGCGGCCAGGCGGACGATCTGCAGCTTACAGTAGAAGATAGCGAGCAACGATGGAGTGGCAGCTGGATCCCGGATTTATCCGCATCCTTGCAGGCCACTCTTTTTCGAGAGAATTGGGATCTAGATGGGAAAATAGAAAAACTGCCTCTGGGCTTCTTTGAAATCGATGAGATCGAGGTGAGCTACCCACCATCGGTTGTTTCTATCAAAGCTATTTCCGTGCCTGAATCCTCGTCGTTGAGAGGCGAGAAGAAAAACAAAGCATGGGAAGAGACAAAGTTGTCCGTGATCGCTGCTGAGAAAGCAAAAGGAGCCGGACTCAAGCTCTTGTATGACTCGCCAGAAAATCCGAAATACGACCGAATTGAACAAACTGACGAGACTGATATCGGGTTTCTGATGCGCTTGTGCAATGATGCGGGTTTGTGCTTAAAGGTAGCCGGAACACAACTGGTGATATTCGATGAGGCGAAGTACGAGAACGCAGCACCCATTGCCACTCTTGAGAGGAAGGTTTCGGAGCTCAAATCTTTCAGGGGGAGAACAACGTCCATTGGCACATACAAAGCTTGCAGAGTGACTTATTTTGCTGGAAAAGACGAAAAGGCGATATCAGCTACGTTTACCCCAGCAAAAGCCCCGAAAGTAGGGCGAACGTTGAACGTCAACGAAAGAGTTTCTTCCATTGCAGAAGCGCAGCTTCTAGCCAAAAAGAAGTTGCGAGAGGCAAATAAAGAGGCCACACAAGTGACGATTACGATGGTCGGGGATCCTCGTATGGTTGCAGGTGTCACGGTAAATCTAAAAAGGTTTGGAGCTTTTGACGGAAAGTATATCGTTACGCAGGCCGTTCATAGCCAACAGAGCGGATATGAAACTAGCTTGGAGCTACGGCGTTGTCTGGAGGGGTACTAATGGGGATTGAGATACAAGTGGGAATTGTCTCATCTGTCAACGCTGCTGCAGGTTCTGCAAGGGTTGCCTTTCCGAATCGGACCAATACCGTTTCAAAAGAGCTGCCTGTTATGAAAAAAGCGTGGCCTGTAAAGCCCAAGGAGCTGGTTGTCTGCCTATTTCCTGCTACTGGAACAGACGGTTTTGTCTTAGGCTCCTACCACACCATAGACGATCCGCCGCAGGGAGGTGCGTAGGATGGGGCAGCTCGGAAGTTTTGGCGAGATCATTTTCGAAGTCTCTTACGAGCAAATGCGGACGTTCTTTGATTTTACGCGTTCCGCATCTGGTCGTTGGGTTGCACATGAACGTTTTGGTCAAAAACCAAGATCCGAATTCCTGGGCCCGTCATTGGATGAGATCAGTTTTACAATGCGGTTCGATGTGAAGCATGGGATGAACCCGAAAGCAGAAATGGACCGTCTCCTGGAGTGGTGTCGATCCGGTAAAGCAGAGACTCTGATCATTGGGGGCACACCTCTCGGGATGGATCAGTGGACCATTAAGTCCGTTACGCAAAATTGGAAGGTATTAGACGGACAAGGCAGGCTACTCACTGGGGAGGCAAATGTTTCCATAGAGGAGTACATGAGGAGGTGAAAGCCTTGGTTTACGAAGTAACGCCAGGCAGCTTAAGAATTAATTTCGGGGCAACGGGAGTAGACGCGATTCTACAGAACGTTGCTTTTATTTTGTCCACTGCTATTTTTTCGTGTCCTATGCATAGATCGTTCGCATGGGATCCTGACATAGATTCTCCGATCCAGATGCAAAGTGCGAAAAACATTGCCCGGATGACGGCAGCCATTCAAGAGTTTGAACCACGTGCCACGGTGGTGAGAATTGACATGAGAGGGGATCCACAAAACGGAGCCCTAAAACCAGTAGTGGGGGTGAGAATTGATGACGAGGTTTAATCTTCCTGATGTGGAGTTTGCGAAGAAGTCCGCTCAAGAGATCGAGGCGGAAGCCGTTGCCAACTATGAAGGACTCACTGATATTAAGCTAGCAGATGCCGACCCACGACGGAAATTCATTCAATCGATTGTTTTGCTGGCCGTTCAACAAAGGTCCAACATTAACTACAGTGCCAAACAGAATTTGCTTGCATATGCAAACGGTGATTTCCTCGATCATCAGGGCGTTTCTACCGATACATCCAGACTCCCAGCAACGGCATCTGTAACAACATTACGTTTTGTACTTTCTGTGGCTCTGGAGAAAAACGAAATAATCCCAGCAGGGACCATGGGTACAGCTGGCGACGACGTTTTCTTTGCCACTACTGAACAGGTCGTTGTCCCTGCTGGGCTAACACAAGTCGATGTTGAAGCGATTTGCACAATTGCCGGTTCGCAGGGGAACGGTTATCTACCTGGACAGATTAATCAGTTGGTTAAGCCCATTAGATGGGTTCAATCAATCCAGAACGTGACAACGAGCGAAGGCGGCTCTGATGAGGAGGAAGACGACGCTTATGCTGATCGGATCCGCCAGGCTCCAGAACGATTTTCGGTTGCAGGTCCAGATGGCGCATACCGTTACTGGGCACGAACTGCCAGCCCATTAATTGTTGATGTTTCAGTTGACTCGCCTTCACCTTGCGTCGTGGAGATCCGCCCACTTCTAAAGGATGGAGGAGTCCCTGGACAGGAAATATTGGATCTGGTTGATGGTGTTTGCAATGACCGGAAAATACGTCCTCTTACGGACCACGTTCAAGTGCTTGCCCCTGAGATTGTGTCCTACGACATTTCTTTGACCTACTGGATCAGTACGGGAAATAGTAGCACCGCAGCCAGTATCCAGGCGAATGTTCAGCAGGCACTCAGCGATTACAAGCAGTGGCAAAAATCAAAGCTTGGACGCTCCGTTGATCCGTCCGAATTGATTGCGCGGATAAAAAATGCCGGAGCGAAAAGGGTGGCCGTGACGCTGCCAGCCTATAAAGCCCTTTCTCCCTACCAGGTTGCTGTTGAAAATACCGTGGCGATCGATTACGGAGGGCTTGAAGATGACTGATATCTACACGGTATCGCTTGTTGACCTCCTACCTGAAAGCCTCAAACAGGATTCAGATGCGAGAGCGTTGGCCGAAGCATTGACTCCAGCATTTCAGGAGATTTCAGCCCAAATTCCTTTGATTACATTCCTGGCTACACTTGATGAACAGCCAGAAGAAGTTGTTGATTTACTAGCTTGGCAGGCTCATGTTGATTTCTATGAACCCGATTTGCCTCTTGAGCAGAAAAGACAGCTAGTGCGTGAAGCGTCCCTGTGGCATCGACGTAAAGGGACACCCTGGGCCGTGGAGCAAGTGGTGTCGATCGTGTTTCCTGGGGCAAAAGTAGCCGAGTGGTTTGAATATGGTGGTCAACCAGGTTATTTCCGTGTAGAGACAGAACAGACTCTCGCAGCCAACGCTGATTTGGCACGCTTGGTCCGTCTCATCAACGCCACAAAGAGGCGCAGCGCTTGGCTAGAAAACGTAACTGTGAAACGGACGATCAACGCTGGACAATTTTACGGCGGCGCTATTGCGGAATATCACAAAACAGAAATTTACCCTGTGGCGTTTGAAATGCCGGATCTGAGGGCGACACATTCATTTGGTGGCGTACTCTCAACCGAGGCAAGAACTACAATTTACCCGGAGGTGAAATAAAGTGGCCCAATACACAGGAATGATTTTGACAAAAAAAGGGCGCGACTTACAGGCAAAAGCAGAAGCAGGGGCAACGCTCACGTTCACCAAAGCAAAGATAGGGGACGGGCAGCTCGGGCAAGGGCAGTCTTTGGAGAATTTGAATGACCTGATCAATCCCCTAAAGACTTTGGCTATCAACAGTGTGGAAGCAGAGAGCGGAGGACTTTGCCGCATACGGACAAACATTACGAACCAAGGAATCACGCAGGGCTTTTATGTAAGAGAGATCGGGCTGTTTGCCCAGGATCCTGACCTTGGAGAGATCTTGTACGCCATTTCTACGGCATCAGCTGCCGACTATTTACCTCCCGAGGGCGGGGCGACGATTGTAAACAATCAGTTTGACATTATCGTGATTGTCGGGAATGCGAGTTCAATCAACGCGACTATCACGCCTTCTGGTTTGGTGAACCAGGAGCAGTTGGCAAAGCTGCAGGGGCAAGTTGATAGTCTAGCAAAAAGCGTGATCGGGAGTGGCGTACTCACCGGATTATCTTTCACACATAGCGGACTAACTGCTTCCTACACAGCGGGATCTGCTTACGTGTCAGGTATCAAATTTGACGCGGCCGCTGGCAATATTCAGCTGAATGCAAATCAAGGACAATACATCTATCTGGATATAGATGGGAAGGTGAAAGGCTCGACAGACCAGGCTGCAGCTCAAGCAAAATGCCTGTTGTGGTACTTCTCCACAAATGCGACGAATGTAATTACTTCGACGGATCGGCGCAGCGTAATCGATAGTACGCAATTCGTAAAGCAGTCAGACGTGGCCACGAGTGGAGCAAACAAGATTCCTCGCCTTGACGGATCTGGTAAAGGAGCTTTTAGCATCACGGGTGATGCAACTACACTAGGCGGTAAATCTGTAGGTGCTGGAGCAAATCAAATCCCTACCCGCGATGCCAACAGTAAGTTGGTGGCGGATCAACTCGCAAGGCTGAAAATCACAAAGAGCGGCAAGGATGCAAATGGCAAGTTTGCACATGTAGAATACAGACGTGAATCAGATAATACCTTGTTTCTCCGTTCCATTTTATCTAGCCCTGACGTTAATGGGAATTATCTGACCGACACTTGGACCTACTACAAAGCTGACGGTACAACGGTAGCGGAAACAAAAGTATGGAAGCTCTCTTACGATACAGATGGTGACGTTACCAGTGTCATTTAATAAGGAGGTAAAATTGTGGACATTACACAAGTTTTGTCTGACCACAAAGTATTAGGTAGTGGGTACCGAAAAGGGCAAATCATCCCTCCTTCAAAGGTTGAACCACTTGACTTGAGGATAGGTATTCAAGAAATATGGGTGGACACAGGGGCGGATTATGCATACATGACCAACGGTGACACACTCGAAAGGTACAGCTTAATAGACGGAAAACGGTTGTGGGCATCAAAATATACGCTTCCAGATGGATCATCAGCAGGACAAACGTATTATGGCGGCGTGCTCTCAGATGGCACTTTTGTTGGTTGGAACAGTTTCAGAAGCACCATTTCCTATAAACCGATCATGAATTCGCCAAACGGTTCACAATACAAACCCGGATACTATTCGGATTACATTAATGGTATGGCTGTGCTTCCGGATAATAGGATTTTGATATACCTATCAGGAGATATCGCCGTACCAGATCGAGGGTTGGGCATGTTTAATGGCTTTGGCAGCAAATATTGGACAAATGGATCGCTTTCAGGTGGCATAGTTCCCGGATCAGCAGGGTATGATTCAAGCGGCAATGTGATTTTCGTGGATGGAAACTGGAAGCTTAATCGACTAAATAAATCAACAGGGGCGGTCATTGCCCAAACCGAATTGTCTACACTTATTGGGGCCGGAGCAATTCAAGTTGTTTTCGCTGGAAGTGCCATATTTATACGTCAATCATCAACCATCCATAAGGTGGATGTGAATACGTTTAGTAAGGTTTATAGTTACACCATCCCCGGTGCGTCACAAATCACATATATCAATGGGATTGACGGAGATAACAACCTATTGTTTACCGATCTAAATACCACCGGATCATTTTATTTGAAGTGTATGAGGCTAGATAACACCCAAACCACTCCAACGGGGATTACGGAAATCACGGTTGTGTCAAACATGGCTGCTTACGAGGCTAGATACGTAAACCGTGTTGCACATAACAAGTCAAAAAAATACTACTTTTGGATCGATTGCGGGAGAAAGATTGGGGAAACGTCCGGATACTTACTGATTTAATAAAAGGGGGATTGGAACAATGATTTTTCTTGGAAGTTTTGTGAAGGTCAATGAAACAAAATTCGCGGTAGGATTCACGCATTATGCACCTTTTGACGAAAAGGATGGACTGGGGAAAAATGAACAGGAATTGAGGGCAGAGGGGATATTGGTTGAATCGTTACCAACGCCTAGTCTATCAGACGAAACAAAGGTACCTGTATTGTTTGTGAATCCTACTACTGGAGAAACTTGGTTTGAATATCAAGATAGGCCACTAACATTGCAGGAACAACAGGCGAAAAAGATTTTACAACTGGAAGAACAATTAAAAATAACTCAGGATGCACTTGACGCGCTATTACTCAAATAAGGAGGATATTCTAATGACTAGCAAACTCTATTCGTACTGCAAAATGAGATGGGAACATGGCGCTTGGGGAGAACCTGAATTGACGACAGCGGTTGCCAAGACCTACATCACGGAATCAGAAAAAACGGAGATCATGACACAACCACAAAAAAGCGCATAGAGCGCCTTTTCCAAAATGGAGAGGGCGTTTTTTCATGGGGAGCTGCATAGGCGGCTCCTTTTACTTTTGCCCCTAGGGGGTGAGGAGGATGGACAGATGAGGTTTATTCAAAGCCTAGATAACGTAGTAACTCCAGCAAACGGCATAGCTGCAACAATGGGAGCTTTTTTGGCACCAGCATTTCATTACTTCTATGGAACTGGTCGTACCGACATCCTGGTTGTTCTTCTTGTCATGAATGGCCTTGATTGGGTGACAGGGATTGCCGCAGCTAAAAAAGACCAAACGTATTCGTCCGAGTATGGGTTGTCTCGAATCCCACGGACGCTATTTCTGCTTGCACTGCCGGCAGTAGCAAACCTACTGGATAAGGTTATGGGAACGCCAGGCTTCTTGTTCTACGGCGTGACATTCGGACTGATTTACCACACCTGGACGAGCCTGACTGCAAACGCACATCGAGCAAACTGGCCGATGCCAAAATCTATTGAGAAGCTGGTTGGATCTGAAATCAAAGCCAAAGCAGAGCGAGCTGCACGAAAGGAGTACAAGTGATTATGATTCCATTGATGAAAGAGTATCGTGTCACCAGCCCTTACGGTCCAAGAAAGAGTCCTCTTAATGGAAAACAAGAATTCCACACAGGAATTGACCTTGTAAAGCCAGCATACGCGAATATTCAAGCTTTCGTTGCAGGGACTGTTGTTTATGCAAACATGGGGCAAACGGGTACTGGAGTCGGCGGTTTTGGAAACACGGTAATCATTAAAGACAATGACAATCATCTACATATGTACGCACACCTCAGAGATTACTGTGTCTCAGTTGGACAGTTCGTTGATCGTGGTCAGGTAATCGGACGGCAAGGTAACACAGGAAAATCTACAGGACAACACCTGCATTTTGAGGTTCGGAAGAATGGTCCGAGTTTTGGCTTTGGAAACCACGTTCATCCGGTTAAGTACGTCGATGATTTCTATGCGAAGGATTGTTCACAACCGGAGAAAAAACCTGTTGATAGCCCTGTGGATATAGTGTCCGTCGAGATCAATGGAACACTGCTGCCAGTCCAAGGCTACCTCAAAGACGGCGTTTCTACCCTGCCTGTACGAGTGGTAGCAGAGGCCGTAGGTGTCACACCAGGATGGTGCCCAGACAACAAGGCCGTGACAGTCAACGGCAAGCAGTTGACAGTGACTATCGAAGCAGGAGCATCTTACGCAGCAGCTCGTGAGCTGGCTGCCGCGCTTTGTCTGCAGGTTGAGTGGGATGGAAGTACAAATACAGTAATACTGAGAGGATGAGTTTCATGGATCAAACAAACAAAAAGAAACAGGGAATTTTGATGATCGTCGGTGGCGTTCTTGCGATTGTTGGAGCAGGCTACGGGTTACTGACAGATGAACAAACCCATGCGATCCAGCAGGCTCTTGAGATACTTCTAGCAGCGTTTTAAATGCAACAGCCCTCCTTCCGGATAAACGGGGGAGGGCTTTTTTATGTTTTGTTATGTGGTATTATTGTGAAAAAAAGGAAGAAGGATAACATTCGTGAAAAAATTTCTAATTGCATGTGTAGCGTCGCTCCTCCTGCTATCTGGTTGTGGTGGGGGTACACATGACACCGAAAAGAAACTGGCAGTCGAGTACGTTAATGTAATGCTTCAAGGGAACGATGAAGAAGCAAAGAAGACGTTCATACAAAACAACGTACTTCCAGAGGCTCAACCGATTATGACTTTGGCAATGAACATGCAAAGTGATAAATCAAACGTCATCAGTGAACCAGAAGTAGTGGATGCTGTGGCGCAAGAAAAAGGTGTTATTGTTCTCTTACGCGGTAAAAAGGGAGACGGAAGCGAGACAGAACAATTGGTCGTTTTTGCAGAGGGTAAGGTCATAATGGCACCGAGTAGCGATCCGAATAATGAAATTTACAAACAGCTCAGAGAAAAATTCAATAAGTAACAGTAATTAAGCAGCCTTCCTTTGGACTGATCCGAGGAGGGCTTTTTCTATTTAAACAGCTTTTTTAACCAAGCGAACACGTCGAATGTCGTTTTCTGGTATGCCTTGTTATATGCATACTTTTTCGGATCGCGGATCCATCCCCATCCCTGGGGCATTTTCACTCCTGCGCGTTGGACGACCTGGCGTTTCAGACTGGTCCGTGCCGCTATTCTCTTTTTTAGGCTTGGTTTCCTCATCCCGAATTTCATCCGTGATCGCCGTCCTTTTTTTCCACATTGTACCACTCGTCTGAGTTTTACAGAATAAGTATTTGCACGTTCGCATGTTGCTCGAATATAATACAGAACAAGTGTTCTTATTTAATTGTGGGAGTGGTTCCTATGGCTTCTAAACTAGAAAATCCATTTTCAATGCGTTTTGTGCTTCCCGAACAGCGCGAATTGTATCTTTCAATGAAGGAAGACGACAAGCTCGTATCCATGCCGATCCTTGAACAAGATGAGATGGAATCGTTCCAGTACGTCTTGAGAGATGCAGCTCGGGAAGATTATCCTGTCACAGTTTCTTGGTGGAAACCCGTAAAAGGCACGCTGGGAACCACATGTACGATGTGGGGCGTGGTCAAGTGGATTGACCAGAACGGCAGGAGAATTAAGCTTGTGACCGATGAAGATAGCCAGTGGATACCTATGGATAGTATTACGAAAATTCAAGTATAGATTATTTTTTCTCTATGATATGATTATTGGCAAAATCTTCATAAGGGCGGGGCTAGTAAGTGAATAAATTGTTTGTTGCGATTATGGGTGTTAACGAAGCATCCGAATTGTGGGAGCTTAGTAATACAATGATCAGAGAACTATGTAAAAGCGGAAAAATCGTAGCAACACCAATTGATGACACCTGGGCTATACTGCGAGATCAGCCTGTAGAAACACTAAAATTGATTGAGGATGCCCGCAAGAAAGAGAGCCTGTATCATATTGCTGCCGCTTCACCCGATGAACCAATTATCAAATTAATCAAGGACGACATGCTTTTTTTAGAACAGCCTATTGAGGCGATTTTTATACATAATCCTAGTCCACTTTCTACGCGAGCTGCAAACTCACTCAAAAGAGTCGGTATTAGTACAGTGAAATGCCTTGTTGAATCTACGTTCAATCGACTTTGGCCTATTCGAAATTTAGGAAACCGTGCCTTGAGGCATACTTTTCATGCGCTAAAACAAGCAATAGAAAACCCGTCCCAGTTTTAAGGAGACGGGTTGTTTTATTAGTACCTGTCCATGTAATCAGAAGTGTATATGAAGTGCTTTCCACTGGCGATCATGTACCGTTTCAGTTTCTCCCGAAACACCTGGTCAGCAAGGGCAAGCTCAACCACAAATGCCTGGGCACTTCCAAGCGACCTATTACGTTTCGCTCGCCCAAAAAATATGGGGTTTCTAAAGTCCAAGTTGTCAGCAATTTGAATGAGATTCCCGTACATTATCCGCGAATGAGTCGATGACACTCGCGGCAGCTCCACATGCGTTTCCCCGATATCCACGCGTCTCCCTCCTGTTCTCAATTCCAAATCGCCCGAAAATTAAACATCATTCCGCACACTGCACACTGAGAGTGCCCCACGCAAGCAGCAGAGGATATGTAGAGCTGCATATCGCCATTACCGATGGATGACATCACCGCGCTTTATAGTCCCATCAAGAGCAGCTCTGACAAGGTTCTGATCGTCTAAGTTTACTACCCGCCCTGTGCCTATCTCTTCGGCTTGAAGACGTCCACGACTGACCGAAACGACTCGATAGGAGTCGCCCGATACGGCTGGCCCAGTTGGGACGTCCAAGGCTTGAGCAATGGAGAGGAGCACGCCGAATGATAATACGGCCAGAAGCCCCCAGGACGTTTTCCTGACTGATCGATCGATGTCGCCCGGATCGTCTTCCTCGTCGTCATCCCAATCATCCGCCTCCAGGTATTCAGGCCGTCTCCGTTCCTCGCGGTAGTATCTACGCTTTCGTCCCATCGATATTCGCCACCTTTCGAACAGGCACTGGAGTGCCTACGCCTTTTTTAACCCGTACGGCG
The DNA here is from genome assembly GCF_013284245.2 of Brevibacillus sp. DP1.3A. Taxonomy (NCBI): domain Bacteria; kingdom Bacillati; phylum Bacillota; class Bacilli; order Caryophanales; family Paenibacillaceae; genus Brevibacillus; species Brevibacillus sp. DP1.3A. The sequence continues at coordinate 1,384,095 of NZ_CP085876.1, forward strand.
ATCCGATCCAGGGCAAGAGGTTTCAAGTTCTCTTTCACCCATCCGCTAAAGTTCATACTCTTTGCCAGCTCAAACATTTCTCGCTCGACTGGATCGTTAAGGTTAAAACATACTGGCTTTCTTTCAGTTGCCATGGACATCCCTCCCGTTGTGTTGTGCAGCGTTGTGTGCTGCTGTGCTACTAAGTGATGCACAACGGTTTGTCCAATATTCCGCAAAAATTGCGGATGTGTGGACTAATATTCAGAAGGTTTGTCCAAACTGCCTACTGAGGTGATCGGTATGTTTGGTTTAGGGAAACCGCGCTCACTAGTGGGTGAGTGGCTGGATGCTAAAGGGAAAACACAGAGGTGGTTAGTTGAACAAACGCATATAAGTGAGGACACTGCTACCCGAGTTTGTTCTGATCCGCACTACAACCCGGGCAACACAACAAAAAAGAAAATACTTGGTGTTGTGCGTGAATATGATAGAGATAAGAAGCATGATGATTTTTGGCCGATGTAAAAAGCCCCGACACATAAATGCCGGAGCTGAGAGAAGGTACTGACTGTGTACCCATCGAATTCACTGAGGAACGCAGCGCAAGCTAGTCCTTTTACGGCCGTGGATGTTGCCCGTGTATGTGCCCATAACTTGCCCATTATTTGCCCACATTCGTACTACAAGATATTAACGGTAATTGATGCTTAGGGAGAGAAAAGCCCGATTTATCAAGGTTTTTTAATGTGTGTTTACAGGTATTTAACGTAAAAACAATTAAGTTCGAGATGGAAGGCTCTATCGGATAATCGTTTTTGTAACGTGAAAATACGTGTCTGATTCGTTCAGACACGTATTTTTTTGTGCTCCTGCTTTTTTAGGAGAAACGCATCAGCCCTCTGGCAATAATTCGCCGGAGGGCTGTTTTTACGAGGACAAACTAAATTCCCATAATAAGATCATAAATACCGCCATCGGAATGACCCAAAGTAAAGGAATGGCGTTGAGTACGTAACTCGTTTTGAATTTCAACTTGTGATAGTAGTACCAACTGCCCATCACTGAGGCAAGTAGTACAAGCGGATACGATAGGATCGTATAGAACACCTCCGGCGCTCCAGTATCATATTCATCTTCAGGTAGAAGCACAATGGTAAATAAAACAGAAATTACCCAAGCCAATAAGAAAATGGCGTATACGCTTTGACTAATAGAAAGGACGAGACAAGCTGTCTTGTTTTTCATAAGTGCCTGATCCCTCCCAAAAAGTGGAATTTCTATTAACAAGACGAGAGGGGATGGAAAAAGGTAACAATAATCGAATCGTATGGGCTTTTTTATGCGTGTTGAAACATGTACATTCACTCCACACAATGATAAAATGTTCGTATATACAAGATAACGCTGTCCAACATCAACGAAGTATGCCTACGAATCCTGGCATGCTTTTTTCGGGCGAGCACAACCATTTCACAAAGATGCAATTGCTCTCCTATGAGCAGGCAGCCGTAGAGGTTTTCATACTTTTTGGAGCGGGGTTGCACATATGATAGTGGTAAAGCAATTAATGGATCATTGCCACCGCTTTTTTGGGAGTCAAGGCGAGCTGTATCAATCCGAGTATGCGGATATCCTGATTGCCGTCTATCCGGCTACACGCAAGCGAGGATGGTGGACCTATGCCACGCTTGAGTTGCACAAGATGGTGGCAACGGAGTACCTCGTCTATTCCTATCAGTTTGAGCAAAGAATGATTACGCATTTGGCAAGAGTAGCGGCCCAGGTAATTCGTCAGTGGGAGAGTCAAACGACCCGCATGGAGTCTGGGAGCATCTTTTCGCTCGGGGATACAATCGTGGAAAAATCGGTTTTGAATCATATGGTACTGACCCCTGCCTATTATGAAGAGGCTGGACTTGAATATTATACAAACGGCAAGGACGTAATCAGGTTCATGATGCTTCATGCAATCGCGGATTCTGAAGCAAAGTTTTTGGAACAATATGGACTTATGGCATTACAGGAATGGTTAGCGCACTCCGGTGTCGATTCCCTGAATGTTACGCGTACGCCTGCCATCTGAGAAGGGAGCGAGCGAAATGTCAGCGATTCGCTTGAGAGTCACCGTAGTAGTGGAACACGAAGGGAAAGTCCTCCTCATCCGTGAGCAGACACAACGAGGCATCTTTTACAACCTGCCAGGGGGAATCGTAGAATATTTAGAAGCGATTCCAGATGCGGCGAGAAGAGAAGTGATGGAAGAGACCGGACTCCTCGTGGAAATGGAGCGATTGATCTGGATAGACGATCGGATCGATCAGGAAGGAAACGGCAAGCATACGGTCGGAGTGGGAGTTCTGGCGAAGCTCGTTGGTGAAGAGACAACCCCTACGCCAGGTGGTATCGTCGATGAAGAAATCGAATGGGCTGGCTGGGTCACGCTAGAAGAGTGGAAACAACTGCCGAACGACCACAAAACACGCCCGGATCAAGTCAAGCAAGTCTTATCCGATCCCACTTATCAACCGATGTACTTGGGAAATATGCTGAGCCAAGCAGAATAAAAAAAGAGACACCGCCCTTTTCCTAGTGAAGAGGAGCGGTGTTTTTTACTTACGCTTTTTGCTGAACGGAAGCTGTTCTTCCTTTTGCGACAGCCAACACGACAATGACAGCTGAGAGAACAGCACCAAGTGTCAATGGCTCGGACAGGAGCAGCCAAGCGGCGATGATCGATAAAAAGGGTTGAAGGTATTGAATTTGACTGACCTTGGAGACGCCACCGATAGCTAGGCCGTGATACCAGGCGAAAAAACCGAGAAACATACTGATTACGCTAATATAACCAAAACCGATCCAGACAGGCCAAGTGGCTTGTTTTAATTCAGTGAGCAGAGGACCCGCCAGCGGAACGACGAGAAAAGGAAAGGCAAAGATCAATGACCAACTGATGACCTGCCAACCACCCATCGTCTTGGAGAGCTCACCGCCAACTGCGTATCCGATCGCCGCACTGATAACCGCTCCGAGCAAGGCGAGATCCGCCCATTGGAGGGCACAAAAGCCAGAACTGATCGCGTAGGCGATAATCGTTACACAAGCGATCGCACTAGAAATCCAATACTTACGGGTGGGGCGCTCTCCTGAAAAAAATATCGCTGCGCCTGCCGTAGCCAATGGCAATAGTGCAATGATGACTGCGCCGTGGGTAGCAGGAACTCTCTCAATGGCCCACGACGAGAAAAACGGGAAGCCCGCTACTACGCCAGCAGATACGAGCAACAGTTTCTTGGTCTCGTGCCAGGTAGGAAACGGTACGCGTTTGATTAGGAGCACCAAAGCAGCCAGTACTGCTGCGATCAACGCTCGTCCCAACCCTGCCGAGAGGGGAGAGAGCACGGTAACAACCACCTTCGTTACAGGCAAGGTCAAGCTGAAGCTAAGCACCCCGATGAAGCCATACAGCAAGCCCATTTTCTCTGTATGCAGCTGCTCGAGAGTGAATGACTGCTCTTTTTGTACGTCCTGCTTCTCGATAGGAAGCTGTGCGCTCATCCGAATCCCATCCTTTATCGACGAAAAGTTTCTGTTGTTCCATCTTAGAGGCGAACGATCATGAAAGGTAGAGCCAATTGGTAGCAGGAGCAGTAAGCCAATTTGTCGAAAGTGAGGAAAACAGCAAGTGTGGAGGACGGATCGGATGGAATGGAAGCCGGACAAAGACGCGGGAGTTCCGATCTATATGCAAATCGCCAAAGAGCTGGAACGACAGATTGTGCTGGGAGTGCTGCCCCCAGGTACATCTCTGCCGCCGGAAAGAGTGTTGGCACGGCGCTTTGGTGTCAATCGTGGGACGGTATCGGCAGCGTATGAAGAATTGCGCGCAAAAGGTATTTTACAATCGTGGCAAGGGAGCGGTACGTGGGTCAGTCGTGATCTGTGGGGCGTCAAACAGATGCCAAACTGGTATACCTACACGAATGGCGGTGCCTTCTTGCCAGCCTATCCACTCGCGAAACGAATTCAGGATGCGTGCTTCGATTCCTCGATCATTAATCTGGCAAAGGCAGAATTGGCAACGACGATGATCCCGTCATTGATCCCAACGACACCGGGGGAAGAGAACGAGATCAAGCTTGAGCTGGGCTACGCGCATCCAAAGGGGGAGCCGCGTCTGCGTGAGGCACTAGCTGTGCATTTGCACGAAAACTACGGCATTCACGCTTCTCCAGACGAAATTTTGGTGACGTCAGGAGCGCAGCAGGCACTGCATCTCATTACACTATGTCTCTTGAATCCTGGAGATGCAATCGCAATGGAGGGACCCTCTTATTCGTATTCTCTTCCCTTATTCAGTTCAGCTGGCCTGCGTTTATTTCGCTTGCCGATGGATGAGGATGGTATTGTACCCGAGGCTGTCTACGCCTTGCAGCGGGACCATCGCATTCGCATGGTTTTCGCGAACCCGACCTATCATAATCCAACCGGGACGATTTTAAGCGAGGCACGACGAGCCCAGTTGCTCGATATTTGCCAGGAGCTACGCTTGCCACTTGTGGAGGACGACACTTACGGTGCATTGACACTGGCTGGAAGCCCTAGACCTCCCAAGCCGATCAAAGCCATCGACAAGACAGGTGCTGTTCTGTATGTCGGGAGCCTTTCGAAAACGATTGCGCCAGGCTTGCGGATTGGCTGGCTGGTAGGACCAAGATCAGTCGTAGAAAGACTAGCCGATGCCAAGCAGCAGATGGACTTTGGAACGAGCAGCGTCTCCCAGCAATTCGCCCGGCAATTTGTTGAACGAGATAGCTGGAACAATCAGCGGGAGCGAATGTCTCGTTACTTATTGGAGCAGCAACAAACGATGGTACGCGCAATGCACAATCATCTCTCCGATTACGCCGTATGGAATGAGCCAGGTGGCAGCTATCATATTTGGTGTCGGTTGCTTGCTCCCAGGGACGAAAAGGAATTGCTGGATGATGCGATTAGAGAAGGTGTCGTATTTACTCCTGGCAGCGTCTATGGAGCGGAAGCGGGCTGGCTGCGACTGACCTATTCGTGGGAGTGCCCGGCGAATATCGAAGAAGGAATTCGCCGCATCCAAAGAGTCCTTCAGCAGAAAAAGCGATAAGAAAAGGGATTATTTCCTTATTTATGAAACTAATTCCCATCTCACTCGTATGCACTATAGAGGCAATTTTAGAAAGGGGGGACAGTCGTGGGCGTACTTGAAACCGTCTACATGGTCTGCCTTGTACTTGGTCTAATCTACACGGTCATCTCGCTGTTGTTTGGCGATACGCTCTCGGATTGGCTGGGACATCTGCATCTGCCTTTTGCACAGCCCATTTTGTTGGTCAGCGGCATGACTGCCTTTGGCGGAGCGGGGTATTTGCTATCTCGTTACACTTCGCTTGGTGCGCTTGTCGTGTTGATGCTAGCTGCTGTTATTGGCATCGCTTTGGCTCTTGTCTCGTACTTCCTGTGGGTAAAGCCGATGAGCCATGCGGAAAATTCCACGAGCTATTCCATGAGTCAACTAGGAGGAAAGCTGGGGGAAGTCGGGACGACGATCCCTGCAGAAGGACTGGGAGAAGTGCTGCTGCCAATGATTAGTGGAACCACTTACCATATGGCGGCGAGTCTTGAGGGAGGGATTATCCCGCAAGGAACCCGTGTCGTCGTGGTCGAGGTGCGTGACCATGTCTTGTATGTGATCCCCTTTTACACTGAATCTGGCGAAGGAGATGAGAAATGATGTTAGATCCCGGCATTTTGACGATAGTAGGTATTGTCGTCGCAGTCTTTCTCGTTTTGGGCATTGCCTTTTGGGCCCGTTACAAAACAGTAGGTGCAGATGAAGCCATGATCGTGACGGGTAGCTATCTTGGCTCGAAAAACGTACTCAGTGACGAATCTGGACGCAAAATGAAGATCGTCCGCGGAGGCGGCGCATTTATCCTCCCTATTTTTCAACAAGCAAACTTTCTGAGTCTTCTGTCTCACAAGTTGGACGTATCGACGCCAGAGGTATATACCGAGCAGGGTGTTCCTGTCATGGCAGATGGCGTAGCGATCATCAAGGTAGGCGGTTCAATTGAAGATATCGCGACCGCATCTGAGCAATTTATGGGCAAGAGTGACGAGGCACTGCGCGGAGAAGCACAGGAAGTACTCGAAGGCTATTTGCGGGCAATCCTCGGCAGTATGACGGTAGAGGAAATTTACAAGAACCGTGAGCGATTCGCACAAGAGGTGCAAGCGGTAGCGACAAAGGATTTGAAGAAAATGGGGTTGTCCGTTGTCAGCTTCACGATCAAGGATGTCCGGGACAAAAACGGCTATCTAGCTGCCCTTGGAATCCCGCAAATCGCTGCAGTGAAGCGCGATGCGACTATCTCGCAGGCTGATGCGGACAAAGAAGCGCGGATCAAGCAGGCGCAGGCAGAGGAAGAGGCACGCAAGGCAGAGCTGCTGAAGGAAACGAACATTGCCGAAGCAGAAAAGGAAAAAGAACTGAAGGTAGCGGCGTTTAAGCAAGAGCAGGACAAAGCGAAGGCGAGCGCAGACCAAGCCTACAAACTGCAAGAAGCTGTCGCCAAGCAGCAGGTTACAGAAGAAGAGATGAAGGTCGATCTCGTTCGCAAGCAGAAGGAAATCGAGCTAGAGGAAAAAGAAATTCTTCGCCGCGAAAAGCAGTATGATGCGGAAGTGAAGAAAAAGGCCGACGCCGACCGCTACTCTGTGGAACAGGCGGCAGAAGCAGAAAAAGCGAAGAAGCTGAGAGAAGCAGACGCGATCAAGTACCGCATTGAAGCGGAAGCAAAAGCAAATGCCGAGCAGAAGCGTCTGGAAGGTTTGGCGATTGCCGAAGCCGAAAAAGCTCGTGGTAGCGCTGAGGCAGAAGTCACACGCCTCAAGCTCGAAGCCGAGGCAGAAGGGAAAGAGAAGCTGGCTGAAGCATTTGAAAAATTCGGTCATGCGGCTGTGCTCGATATTATTGCGAAAATGCTCCCTGAGCTGGCTGAGAAAGTTGCCGAGCCAATGAAGGCAATCGACAAGGTAACGATCGTGGATGCAGGAGGCGGTCAGGGAGATGGCGTTAACCGTCTGAGCGGGAATGTTACGAAGCTGATGGCCCAGCTGCCTGAGATGTTAAAAGACGTGTCCGGTTTGGATATGAATAAGATGATCTCGGACTTTATGCAAAAGGGTGGTACCGTACCCACACAGCAACAGCCTGTACCCGTAAAAGTTCAGGTAGAGACGGATTCTATTTTGGAGAACGAAAACAAATAATTAAATCAATCAGAGGAGAAGTGCCCCTTTATACGAGGGGCACTTTTTCAATGGAAGAAAATCAAGGATAGTCTACCTGCTTCGCACGTCCATATCCTCTCAACAATTCGCTGACCGTTACGAATTTATACCCTCTATTTTTCAGTTCAGGCAATATTTGCTCGAGAGCTCGTACAGTCTGTCTGCGATTGCCTCCGTAATCGTGAAATAGCACGATGTCTCCATTACGAGCGTTGTTCAAAACCTTGTTGACGATTTTTTTTACACCGGGATCGCTCCAATCACGTGTGTCTTGATGCCACGACCACATGACCACGAGAAAACCGGCTTGCTTCGCTGTATCGACGACTTTCTCGTCATAATATCCTCCCGGAGGACGAAAGAGGGTGGGACGAATCCCTGTTGCCGAATAAATCGTCTCCTGCGTTTTTTGCACCTCTTCTAACAGTCGATTCCCTGACAGCTTTCGAATATCTGGATGACTGAAAGTGTGATTGGCAATCTCATGTTGATCATTCACGAGAGATTTGACGATTCCCGGGTACTGGCTCACACGATTGCCTACGACAAAAAAGGTAGATTTCGCTTGATATTGCTTCAGCAGCGCTGCGATCTGAGGAGTGTATACCTGATCAGGACCATCGTCAAAGGTAAGGGCAATCACCTTGCTCTCTGTCGGCACTTCCCAAACGATAACTCCTCTTGTTTCGTAATACTCACGATTTTTTTCCCGGATGGCATTGGCTGTCTCGCTGAAAGAAGGAGCAAGAATGACAGCAAGCAAAAGTGGGAAAAAGAGGATGTGCTTTTTCATTCGTTCACCTCGTTACCAGAGACTTTCCTGCTAGGTAGCTGTACATGATAATGTACTCCCCGTTACTATGCGACAAATTTTGATGATTATTCTGTGTGTCTTCGTGGAAAAGACACTTGTTCTTTTTGTGTGGATAAATTAAGCTAGTAAAAGCAGAAGACGTGAGAGTTAGATGGAGGAATCGATCATGAAGGTAGCAAAATTTGGGGGAACATCACTGGCGAATGCCGAGCAAATAAAAAAAGTATGCCAAATTGTTTTGGCGGATCGGGACAGACGATTCATTGTTGTATCGGCACCTGGGAAACGGCACAAGGAAGACACGAAGGTTACTGATTTGCTGATCGCATATGCTGAGCGATTTTTAGCTGGGGAGCCTACAGAGGAAGCGAAACAAGCAATATTCTTGCGCTATCAGGAAATTGTGGCAGGTCTCGGGCTTTCTGCCGAGATTGGTCAAACGATTGAAGCGGAGCTCGGGGAGGTTCTCGCAAACAAGGCGAGCTTGTCCAAGGAAAGATTCATGGATGCGGTCAAAGCTGCGGGAGAGGATACATGCGCCAAAGTTGTCGCTCGTTATTTGCAGAGCTTGGGCGAGGTGGCAACCTACATCAATCCAAAGGATGCAGGAATGCTGGTTACGGATGAAGCAAGTAATGCTCATATCCTCCCTGAAGCGTATGCCAAATTGGCGACATTGCGAGAACGGGAGGGAATTGTCATTTTTCCTGGTTTCTTCGGCTATTCGCGTGCTGGTGATCTGGTTACTTTTTCGCGCGGTGGCTCGGATATTACGGGATCGATTTTGGGTGCGGCGGTTCAGGCAGAGGTCTACGAGAATTTTACCGATGTCGATTCTGTGTATGTGGTCAATCCGAATCTGATTGCCGATCCGAAAAAGGTGACAGAGATTACGTACCGAGAAATGAGGGAGCTGTCCTATTCCGGTTTTAGTGTGTTCCATGAGGAAGCGTTGATTCCCGCGTATCAAGCAGATATACCCGTATGCATCAAGAATACGAACAATCCGTCTGCGCCTGGTACGATGATTGTGGCCGAGAGAGGTTCTGCTACAAACAGAGTGTCGGGTATTGCAAGCGACGGCGGCTTTTGCAGCATTTACGTCAGCAAGTATTTGATGAATCGCGAAATTGGTTTTGGCCGCAAGCTGCTGCAAATTCTGGAAGAGGAAGAGCTTTCGTACGAGCATACTCCATCTGGAATTGATAACATTTCTGTCATTCTGCGAGAGCGTGATCTCACGGAAGAGAAGGAGCAGCGGATTGTGGAACGCATCCGCCAAGAGCTGTTCGCTGATGATGTCGCTGTTCAGCATAGTCTTGCACTCGTCATGATTGTCGGGGAGGGTATGCGCCAGTCTGTGGGGACAACAGCGAGAGCCACTGCTGCGTTGGCTGCTGCGAAAATCAATCTAGAAATGATCAATCAGGGGTCATCGGAAGTAAGCATGATGTTCGGGGTAAAAGCCGAAGAGGCAGATCGTGCTGTGATTGCTTTGTATCAAGAGTTTTTTGGAGCCGAAGAACCAGCGGTTTCCTCATCGTCACAAGCCACTTCTGTCAGTGTGTAGTCGCGTGCTTTAAATGAGCCTTTATTTCCATCCTGTACCCATTGATAGACGCACCATTCTGGTTGTGCGGATGCGAGTCCCACAATCCAATAGCTGAGCGTGGGATAATGCCAGCCAGCTATGTCGTGTCCAGAAGGGATTGGCGGCGTATGAGGGTGTGTATGCAAGACCCCCAACCATTGAAGATTGTGCTTGCGGATATGCTGCAAGGCTTGAAGAAACGTTTGCCCATTCCAAGCGAACACGTGCTTGTCGGATGAGACGGGCATCGGCACACAGGCCGTAATTGTTGCTCCACGACCTGCGAGCAAAGCAGAATACTCATAAGGAAACGCCTCTTGTGCTTCGGCCAGGAGGCGTTTCGCTACTTTTTTCGTCAGGAATATTTTGTTATCCTTAATCGCAAAGGGTTCACCCATCCAAGCATGATTTTTCATTCGGCTTCCATCCTTCTTCTCTATTCGGCCATGATTTGGAGGTTAGTATTCGATGACTACGATACAAGTGGGAGTTTGCGGCTGGGGCGATCAGCACGAATTGTACGTACAAGGTGTACGCAATCGAGACAAGCTGTCCGTATATGCCAGCCACTTTCCAATTGTAGAGGTGGATAGTTCTTTTTACGCTATTTTACCACAGCGAAATTACGAATCGTGGGTGAAGGATACACCTGAACGATTTGGTTTTATCGTCAAGCCTCATCAAGGGATGACGGGGCATCAAAGGGGGGACGCTTCGGGAAGCAGACGAGAGTTGTTTCGTCAGTTCGAAGAGAGCATTCAGCCGGTCGTGGAGGCTGACAAGCTCAAAGCGTTGCTGTTTCAGTTTCCGCCGTGGTTCGATTGTACCCGAGAGCATGTCCAGTATGTGACGGCTTGTCGCCAAGCCATGCAGGCGTATCCGTTTGCGGTGGAGTTTCGCCATCAAAGCTGGTTTGAATCACGGTATTCGGAGCGAACGCTGGATTTCTTGCACAAGATCGAAGCGACACATGTCGTATGTGATGAACCACAAGTCGGAAAAGGCTCGGTCCCGATTGTTCCTGCCGTAACGAAGCCATCCTTGGCGTTGGTCCGCTTTCATGGGCGAAACAAAGCGGGCTGGAGAGATCCCGGAGAGGGACAAAATTGGCGGGATGTCCGTTATTTATATCGATACAATGAGACAGAGCTTGCAGAGTGGGTTGAACACATCAGACTGCTCGAACGGGAAACGGATGAAGTCTGCATTTTGTTCAACAATAACTCTGGAGGAGATGCAGCAGCAAATGCGAAGCAGTTTTCGGAGATGCTTGGCCTTGCACCTACTGGTCTGAATCCTCGTCAGATGGACCTGTTCTCCACGTAGCAAGAAAGAAGGGGAGTTCATGCTTGTAGCAATTGCCATCTTGTTTGTCATCATCGGAGTCGTGGCTGGCGTCATTGGCAGTATCGCGGGTCTGGGTGGTGGGATTTTTTTCGTGCCCGCTCTGCTGTATTTTGCGAACTGGTACATGCCTGGATCGATGAACCCGCAAGTAGCAGCGGCGACTTCGCTGATCGTGATCGCAGTAACCGCCCTTTCTTCCTCTCTTTCTTATCTCAAGCAAAACAAAGTAGATAAGCAGAGTGCCCTGCTCTTTTTTATCGGGAGTGCACCAGGTGCTATTGTGGGCGTGTATCTTAATACATTACTAGCAGTAGAGGGATTTTCGTTGCTGTTTGGCTTGTTTCAGCTCTGCATGTTCGTCGTATTGATGGTCAAAGACAAAATCAAGCCACGCAGCATCGAGTGGGAAGTCCAACGCCACTTCATCGACAACGAAGGAAATGAATATGTGTACGGGTATAGCAAATGGTCCGTAATTACGATTGCCTTCTTTGTAGGGATTACCTCGTCGCTATTTGGCGTGGGTGGCGGAATCCTGATGGTTCCAGCCATGATGATTCTGTTTCGCTTTCCGCCACACATTGCCACGGCTACGTCCATGCTAGTCATCTTTTTATCAGCGGTGGTTGGGTCAATCACGAATATCTTCCACGACAACGTACATTGGCTGTATGCAGCGATGCTCGCGCCAGGAGCTTGGGCGGGTGGAAAGGTCGGAGCGATTATTGCCAGTAAAATGAAGGGTCGTACCATCGTGCTGTTCTTGCGTGTTCTGATATTGGGAATTGCCATACAAATGATCGGAGAAGCGATTTTTGGATAATGAGACGAGAGGGAGGGGAAAGTCGTGGCTGACACCTGTACCTTACATATTTTGCACACGAATGATTTGCACAGCCATTTTGATACGATGCCGCGAATTGCAACCTGCCTGAGCATGCACCGAGAAGAGTGGGAGAGCAGGGGAGAGCATGTGCTGACGGTCGATATTGGGGACCATATGGATCGAATGGATATCCGTTCAGAAGCGAGTTTTGGGAAAACAAACGTCGAGATCATGAACAGAAGCGGGATTCAATACGCGACGATCGGAAACAACGAAGGCATCACACTCCCAAAAGACAAGCTGAATGAACTGTACACAGATGCGCGCTTCACGATCATTACGGGCAATCTGTTTGAACCGACAACAAATTCTGTCCCGTCTTGGGCTGTCCCATACGTCATTCATACCGTAGGCGAGCTGCGGCTGGCGATATTGGGAATGACGATTCCCTTTGGCCCCTCCTATCAAAGTATGGGATGGGAGATCAAGGAACCGATCCCGATTTTGCGTGAGCAGATTGCGGCGCTGCGCTCGTCAGTGGATGTTGTCATTTTGCTTTCGCATCTCGGCTATCAGACAGATTGTGTGCTGGCAATGGAAGTCGATGGGCTGGATATCATTTTGGGCGGACACTCTCACCGGACGCTGCCTCATGGAGAACGCCTGGAAGGCACCTTGATCACACAAGCGGGGCGATTTGGCGAGTATGTCGGTCATGTAGAGCTCGTCTGGGATAGGACTCATAATGGCATCAAAGACGTGCGCGCAGAGCTTTTTCACACAGAACCGTATCAGGCAGACGAATCATTGAGCCAGTTCATCGAGAGTGAAAAAGTATGGGCAGAGAATCGTTTGTTTCAGCCGATTGTTCAACTAGAGCAAGACATGCACATCGGCTGGACGGAGGAGACAGCCTATGGTTCCTTCATTGCAGCAAGTATTCGCAAATGGACGGGTGCTGAGATTGGCATGGCCAATGGAGGGCTGTTGCTTGCTGATTTGCCACGGGGCAGCTTGTCTTTTGCCGATTTGTTACACAGTATGCCCCATCCGATCAATGCCTGCGCGGTTACGATTACAGGCGCGCAGCTCACCACTGTTCTGGAGCAAGCCATTCAACCGGAAATGGTTCATCGAGAGCTGCGAGGGTACGGTTTTCGCGGCAAAATAGAAGGCTGGATGTGTGTGGACGGATTGCACATCCGCTACAGTGAAGATGACCAACCGCAAATTATCCAGATTGAAGTCAACGGGCAACCACTTGATCGTGAGCGTCTGTATCGAGTCGGGACGATCGACATGTTTATGTACAATCGCATGTTTCCCGATTTGCTGCTCGGCAGTGAGGTTACGTTTTTCTTGCCCGAGATGCTGCGTGAAGTGCTCGCCAACACATTAAAGGACCAACAGATGCTGCAAAATGCGTTTCGTCCACGTTGGGAAAAGATATCGTCTACGTCAAAAAACCAATCGTAGAGACCGGTTTTTCGGGAATGCTATCGAAAAACGGGAGGAGACGAGCGATGCGCTTCATTGATGAAGTATACGAGCTGTACAGAGGACATTTTAATGGCGATGAAGAGGATATTACAGCGGTTGTCGTCGGCATTCTCGCAGAGCAGTCTCGGGATGATTTGCTTGACTTGGTCGAAGAGATGGACGAGGAAGAGCTGTTTCACATGCTCGCGACGTATATGATTGAAGTCATGAAACGAAAAGTCGCGATGGAGGATGAGCACTTTCCGACAAGCGTCATGCATTAAAATAAGATCAAGTTCAAAAAGTTAGCTTTTCAGCACCATTTTCGATGTCGAACAATCTTGCAGGACTACATCGTGATCAAAAGATAACTTTTTGAACCACCTCGTAGAGACCTCACATTTTTCTTCTGAGCGTCATAGGATGGTAACGCTAACAGACAGGAGAGAAAAAGGAGGAATCTTGATGGTCGAGGTAGTGCCAATCCACTTTCCCGAGGGGACGGCAATTGCTGTCACCGTTCGTTTGCCCAAGACGACGCTATTGGCTGTAACGACCGATCATGGCTACATCATGTGTGGAGCACTGGATGTGGGGCTCTTAAACGAGAGGTTAGCAGCAAGGGAAATTCTTGCCGGTCGTGCGGTTGGGGTCAAGACCATACAGGAATTGCTGGATGCGCCGCTGGAGTCTGTGACGACGACAGCGGAGGAGAAGGGGATTACTGCTGGCATGATTGGTCGGGATGCTGTCGTGAAAATGCTGTAAACAACAAATGGTCTGCCTATAGAAAAAACCTTTGTCCCATGACAAAGGTTTTTTAGTTTTCTCGGACCTTGTTTACCAACGGGCGGATTGTTCTTCGCAGATTCCGATCTTGCATTGCACCGCAATCGTTTTTCCATCAGGTGTTGAGAGCGTCCCGTCATAACGGCCGATTACTTGATGCAGAGTCGTTCGCACCAATGCAAAATTTTTGTGCTCGATTCGAGCAAAGAGCGGCGTAAAGGTGAGGCGTACCGCAGAAGATTCTTCACTCGCGAGCGTCCAAGGGAGCATCCGGTTGTCAGGATCGTAGGAAAAACGAATTTGTTCACTCAGCTTGTAGAGGACACCATCGATCATCAAGCCATTTTCTGTCATACCCGTTCCGTCCGTCCAGCCTCTACCAAAGTTAAAGCCTGCGACACCCTCCGCGTGACGGAAAGAGCAGGTCGTCCAGTTCCAACGAGTGTGATACGGCCAAACTCCACGTCCAAAATCCAGACTGGCAAAGGCATGCTGCCGATCGAGTAAATAGGTTTTCCCGTTATAGGCGATGGTGCCGTGCACAGGCCGGGCAGTTTGCTTCGATGTGAACTGAAAGCGCTCCGCACTCCACGGAATCACGACATTTAAGGACTCGGATGGCGGATCAATCACGATGGCGAGCGAGAGAGTTTTATTACCGGGACAAATGGCAGACGCTTCTACGCTCGTTCCGCTGGCTCCTGGCTGAAAGGAGACAGAGAGCTTACGACTGGCAAAATGGCAAGGCTCATCTACGGTGGCACCCAGTCGAATCCCTGCACCAAAAGGAACCGTTACGGCACTGTCCGCGGTCTCCCCTGTCGCTAGATCAATAAAATGGACAAAGACAATGCCAGCGTAATCCAGATTGACCATCGCAATCGACATCGCACATTCAGGCGTGGTGATAAACCAAAAATTCCATTTTTTCCGGCGAAGCCAATGCCCGCTAAATTGGCAGTCATGCAACGGATAACGGGACCAGCCAATCGCTTCGGGAAGCAAGCGGCCATCCTGATCACATAATGAAAGAGGCAGCGTTAATTCTTTTTCAATAAGTGACATACGATCATCTCCCTTTCAAACAAGGATTCTTCCAGACAAACTCGTCTCCAGTGTCTTTCCTCGGTAGACATGAAATGAAAATCTAGAAAAAATTTCATGTAGAATCAAGTCGAATCACGCTATAATAGGGATACCCTGAGGAAAGGCGAAGGAAAGGAAATGCGACTGAAATCCATTCAAAAATGCCAGCCGGGTGATAAACTGGCTCGTTCCATCTATACAGAGAATGGAACGATTCTCGTTGGCGCCGGAGTAGAGCTAACCCAACGAATGATAACTCGACTTAAAAACAAAAACGTGAACAGTCTCTACATCCAAGACAAGCGCACGGATGATATCATTGTGGAGGCAGTCATTTCCGAAAATACTCGCAGACAAGCAATGTCCATGATTCACGATACATTCCGAACCGTTCATCAAGTTCCGGACAAATGGCAGCAGCTTTTTTCGGACAAGGGTTTGGGACGTAAGCTGCGGGATGTCATGCAAACCGTTGCGGATGAATTAAACAGCAGTGATTCAGCCATGAATTTATTGGCAGATGCTTGCGCCTTCGACAATTACATATTCACGCACTCATTTAACGTTGCTTTGTATAGCACAGCTCTCGCCATAAATACTGGCTGTTCGGAAAAAGATGTGTTGGAGATTAGTATTGGCGGTATGCTCCACGATATTGGAAAAGTGCATATCCCAGACAACATTTTGAAAAAGCCGGGCCGCCTTACACAAGAAGAATATGAAATCATGAAAAGACATACGGAGATCGGTTTTGAAATGCTGCGTCGGCAAGACGACATCCCTTTGCTTGCAGCCCACTGCGCTTTTCAGCATCACGAGCGCTGGGATGGCTCCGGTTATCCACGGCACCTGAAAAAAGAAGAGATTCATCCGTTTGGTCGCTTGATGGCAGTGGCTGATGTATTCGATGCCCTGACGTCGCATCGGGTATACCGTCGAGGAATGCTCCCTCACGAAGCGATGGAGGTGCTCTACTCCGGTTCAGGTAAACTGTTTGACCATGTGTATGTAGAGGCTTTGCGAAATACGATTGCACTCTACCCTGTTGGTCTGACCGTCAGCCTGAACAATGGTATGTCTGGTGTCGTCGTCGATTCGAACAAAGGAATGCCGAGCCGTCCGATCGTCAGAGTCCTGGTGGATGAAGAAGGTCGGGATATCGAGCATCCCTATGAGTGTGACTTGTCCAAAATGCTGACGCTCATGATCATCGCCTGTGGCGATTTGGTATAATCAGAGCCAGTCCTTCTTTTTGAAAATGATAAACATCGTCGTGCCGATGGTAGCCATGCATCCCAGCACAATGTAGTAGCCGTAGGGTGAACGCAGCTCGGGCATCACATCAAAGTTCATCCCGTATATACCCGTCACAATCGTCAACGGCATAAAAATCGTCGTCAGGGCGGTAAAAACACGCATAATATCGTTGGCTCTGCCGGCAAGCGCCGCTTGATACGCTTCGCGCAAGTTTCCGATGAGCTCGCGAAAAGCTTCAAAGCTCTCTACAATTTTGCTGGCATCCTCTACAATATCGCCAAAGTACTTCCGCAGATAAGGTTGAATCAGCGGGAGTTCTTTTTTATGTAGGGCGTCAATCAAATCCCGCTGGGGAACGAGCATTTTACGGGCGTACAAGATTTCACTGCGCAGCCCGATAATTTGATCCAGATGGGATTTTTTCGTGTGCATCAAAATTTGTTCTTCTAGATCTTCAAGCAGGTCCTCAATTTTTTCGGTCACATCAAAATAAAGATCGACAATTTGATCTACCAAGTAGTACAGAAACGCATCGGGGCGATTGACTTCTTTTTCCCGGATGATCGACAGCATGGTAGTGAATTCGGGGGCCTCCTGCTTCGTTACGGTGATAATGGTGCTGCTGCCCAAAAAAATATTGATCTCGCGCAAGAAGATATCATGATTGTGGAAGGTAATGCCATTGATGACCATAAAGTAATGATCATCGTAATTTTGCAGCTTGGGCCGCTGTTCTTCCTCGTCGATGCAGTCCTCGACAGCCAGATGATGCAGTCCGAACAGCGGCTGTAAAATATCCAAATCGAATGGAGCGGCATGAATCCAGTAAAACCCGTTCACAGGTGGAGTAGCAGCCTCTTCGATGTCTTCTATCTCAGTGATGATTCCGTTTTGTACGAGTCTGATCTTCATGATTGATTCTCCTGCAAGTGGATTCGGTTTCGGTGGGCAGACGGGGCCAGATCTGTGTGAGAATCAATTCATAAGCAGAACGAAGTGCTCGGCGGCTAGGCGGAGCCTGTGATGCACGCTGTTGCTTGGGAGTCGTCATGCAAGTTCGCCTCCTCGATGAAAGCCTTCATCCTATACGTATGAACGTCACCTTGTCCTTTTTCCCGCTGCGGCTAGATGTGGTAATTCTCTTGATTCGTATTTATGCGCACCTGCCAGTCCAAGAGAGGCGATGTGATGCATGGCTCCTGCGACATCTGTTGCTGTGACAGGCTGATAGGCGCGTAACGGCCCGATCCAGAGAAACGAGAGTGAGTGTGATAGCTTCGCACCGAGCTCTTCCGATCGACGGTGTTCCTGTCGCGCACTGATAATCCACTTTGCGAAACGCTTCGCGACTTCCAGCCTTTTTCATGGTTGTCCCCAAGCAGCAATAGATGTCTGCTCCTTCTAAAAACGGTCGGCAATCTCCCAACTGACGAAAGTCAATGACGACTGTCTGCAAGCGAGGATGCGTGAAAGGGAGCTCGTTGCGGACGACAGCGATGACTTTTCCATATGCGTCATCTTCCAAGAGAAGCTGTAGCAATGCACGACCGACAAGTCCAGTCGCTCCAAATAATACCGCACGTTTCATTGCTATAGTGTTCCTCACTTTCTACGATCCCTCTCTCTTATTTTACCGTTTAGGACGGTTTGACCAAAGCCATTTTTTGCATACTACAGATAACCTGAACAGATGAAAAGGTGGATGTATCGACATGAGGACTAGCAAGAAGGTAGGTATGATCGGCTGTATCTTATGGATGTTGACAGGCGCTGGGTGGGGACAAGCCGCTTTTGCCCTGGAGGTGAGAGAGGTACAGCCGCCTCCGACTGTGTTCGAGGAAATCCAGATCAAACGGCAAGATGTGACAGGCGATGGTCGACCGGATCTCGTTACGTTGCTAGGAAAGAGATTTGCGGCAGACAGTCCTTACTTCGAACACTTGAAAATTATGGTTCAAGACCCCGTTGCGAAAAAAACAACCTTTTTTACAACACCTTATGGCGCTTATCAGCCGGAGATGTTCTTCTGTGATTTTACCGGAGGGGGTGTGCAACAAATTTTACTTCAGGCACCGACTGGAGGTAGTGCAGGGACGTCTGAGTTTTATTTGTTCGCAGACAAGGACAACAAGCCGGCGATTCTGCCAGTTCCGCAGCCCTTGACGATTTCGGGCTCCTATCAGGATCATTACAAAGTGCCATTGACGATTAAGGAGACGGGGGAGACTGTCGTTCTCGATTTGTCTGATCGCAAAAAAATCTATGAAGAAAATGGTGTATACAAGAATGGGAAGCTGGTTTCTCCAGTAGAGGTCCTACCTAACACATTCAGCGTACTCATGCCCATCGATGAGAACCGCGATGGCATCTGTGAATTAAAAGGGGAACAGAGAGTCAGTGGTGTTGCCAACGCCGATACGATCGCGTATGTGGAGTCGTACTGGAAATGGGACAAGACAAGCTGGAAGCTGCAACGGGTAGTTGTGAGGAAAGCGGAAATGTAGGCGTAGCTAGGCTCATACAACCGCCCATGGACAAGGTGGGCGGTTTACACCTGTTTGTAAAGGGGTATATAATTGAAAGGATATTCCAGAGATATATGTACTCGGATAAAAGGAGTTCAGGCTATGAGCACATGTCCGTTTTCCACCCTTTTTGGGTTGAAAGGGAAAGGAAAAAGTGAATCTTTTTTTCAGGGGGTGAAGGAAAAGGGGGAAGTGCATATTGTAGGGAAAAGCACCCTCGCAAAGCAACTAGCAATGATCAACCTGACCGAAGAAGAACTGACCATTGTGAAAGCACTTCAGCCACTTATCATTCAAAATATTGACGCTATTGTCGACTACTTTTATGCCAGTATTGAAAAAGAACCGATTTTAATGAAGATTGTAAACCAAAATAGCACGATTGAACGGTTGAAATTAACGTTGAACCGCCATATCTGCGAAATGTTTAGCGGACGCATCGACAGCGCTTACATTGAACAGCGCAGTAGAATTGCGGTTATTCATATGCGAATTGGCTTGGAACCAAAATGGTACTTGAGTGCATTCCAAAACATGATGGTTTCCTTGATTGATCTCTTGCAAAAAAACATTGCGGACAAGGACGAATTCGTACAAGCCCTCAAGGCAGTCACGAAGATTCTCAGCATCGAACAGCAAATTGTGCTGGAGGAATATGAAAACGAGCATGAAAAGGCGCGGCAAGTGGAACAAGACAAAAAGGACGAGCTGCGAATCCTCCTGACCAATTCTGCGCATGAGCTGGCAGCGGTCTCAGAAGAAAACAGCGCGTCTGTTGTGCAATTGACTGAACAGTCGAGAGAAGTTCTTCGTTTTGCTGAAAATGGCACGGGCTTTTCCACGAAAGCACAAGACCTGTCCCGTGAAGGCAAAGAAAAGCTGGAAAAGCAACAGGAACAAATGTGTTTGATTCAGAGCAGTGTCAAGCAAATCTCGGAAGAAATGAACGCGATGGAGGCAAACGCAGAAAAAATCCAAGGGATTGTAGAGGTCGTGACGGCAATTGCTGAGCAGACAAATCTCTTGGCGTTAAATGCTGCGATTGAAGCAGCGCGTGCTGGCGAACAGGGACGTGGATTTGCCGTCGTAGCCGATGAGGTACGCAAGCTGGCAGAACAGACCAAAAAGTCGGTTTTCGGTGTGCGTGAGCTGATCGAAAAGACGAACCAACAGACAGTGGTCCTCTCGTCTGTCGTGGTTGAAATTCAAGCGCTGGTCCAATCGAGCACTGCGGTAGTAAACGAGACGAATGCCTTTTTTGAAGGAATCATGAGCGCTGTCTCAGACAGTAAAGAACAGAGCTCACGGATTCAGCGGGAGCTGGAAAACTTCTTCAAAGTCATGGAAGATATGAACCAAGCGGTTGCACAGGTAGCCAGCTCTGCGGATGAGCTGTCGGAAATAACAGAAAACCTGTAAAAAAACAGTATTACGTTGTCGGTTCAAAGGAGCAATATTGGCGGCAATTACGCAATGGAGGACTGTAAACATTTACGGAAACAACTGGACTTTGTCCATTGTTGCGAATGGCGTGAATTTCCCCAGGTTCTACAAAATAGTATTCACCCGTGCTGACATGAGTGGTTTGTGCTCGTTGAACTTCATTTTCAATATTCGTTTGGACATAAATCGTATTTGTTAACGTGCCTGAGACTACTAATTCCCATCCAAAAGAGTCACCATGATTATGCGGTATGGATTCCTGATCTGCTGGCAGATGGATCAAGACAACCTCTACATGTGGCGTGGAGAATAATACTTTGCGTCCGTAAGGCAAATTTAGCGGCTCCGGGATGTATGGACCGAGTTGTTCCATGCAGGGAGACAGGGAAATGAGAGCGTGTCTAAGCTGGGCAGGAGTAGGCGAAACGAGGGAGCCAAATGCATGTTCCAGACGTTCCAGATTCATAAATAACCTCCCAAACGAAAATCATACTCCCTACACCATATGATCAAATTTCAAGAGTAGTGATAGACTGAGTCGTCCAAAAGGGAATTATTTACTATTATTATTACAATGTAAATCAACAGGATTACTTGAGTTTAAGGCGCTTTTAGAGAAAAAGCGTCCTTTTTTGTGCTATCGACAATCAGCTGACTCACCACCTATTATGGAAGTACGGCAACAAATGCCGTACAGGACGATTTGGGGAAGCGTCCCCCTTCAGAATGGTTCGAGAAACATAAGCTTTTTCTGATTTTCATTCAAGAGGAGGCATGCGCATGTCAACTGCCATAATCAGTGTACGCACCCACTAGAGGGGGGCGTTGATTCAAACCACCTGTCATGATCGGGAGGTTTGGATATACATGAATAAGAAATGGTATTTGTATGTCAATGCGTTGTCATCCTTGGGATCACGGATGAATTTGATCGCGTGTAGCGCGTTGATTTTTACATTTGAATATAGTGCTTATTGGATGACCACTTTTTTTGTTGCAAGACAACTAGGAGGGATGCTGTTTAGCCCCTTGGCAGGTATATTGGCTGATCGAATGGACAGAAGACGCACCATGATCGCAAGCGACTTGGGGGCGGGTCTTGCTATTTTGGCCATCGCTTTTTATCCGACGCCGTATGTATTAATCGCAGCGGCTTTTCTCAATGGAATGCTGTATACGCTGTTTCATATTAGCTTTCAGGCATCCTTGCCACAAATATTTGGGAGTGAGCAACTGGTTCACGTCAATGGATTAAAGGTCAGGCTGGAATCATTGGTAGGCATCATGGGCTTCATGCTGGGAGGATGGCTGACAGATCACTATGGTTATACAATTGTGATCATTTTGGATGCCGCCAGCTTTCTTTTCTCCGCATGGATTCTGACGAGACTTCGTTGGGAGGAGAAGGGGGACAATGCGCTAGCTACATCAAAAGCAGCGAGCAGCTTTCGTGTCACTCTTCGTTACTTGCGGGATACACCCGTGCTTCTGACAATTAGCCTGTTAGCTTTTCTCGTATCGTTGAGTACGTCTGCGTATAATTACGGGTTACCTTTTTTAGCGGATCAATTGCGTGGTAGTGACGCTACTCTGCACGGATTAATGTGGACGGCAATGAGTGTCGGAGGCTTGATTGGCTCCTATGTGGCAGCTCGATTGCGGGTGAAGCTGGTGAACGGGATGCTCGTCGCTTATGCTGTTTTTTCCGTGGGGATTGTAGGGGCATTCGCGGCAAACCATGCTGTATTTGTACTTTTGCTCTTGATTTTCGCGGGTCTATTTTCCGGCGCAGCACAAGTTTATGAGAGCACACTTTTGCAACAAGCCCAAAACGAGCTGCGCGGCAAGGTGATGGGGGTGCAGGGGCTCTTGAGTCGAAGCGGGTTCTTCGCTGGTTTTCTCATGGCTCCGTTCTTGGCGGGTGCCTTCACTTTATTTGGGATGCTGGTCTTTGCCCAATTGATGTTTGTCGCAGGACTGATCGGATTTGGCTTGTATCTCGTTTTTTCTCCTAAAAAATAGAAAAGTGCCTCCCGATACACGTAGTCTTTTTTCCACCTTCTAACCATAGGATGTACCAGTTGGGAGGTGTCGGGATTGGCCGTATTTCGACCCCGTCGGCGTTGGAGAAACCCGCTTTCACGTACGAAAGCGTTTTTGATCGCGTTGGTTATCTTTTTTGTTTTGACGATACAGACACTCGTGTTTTTGCAAAATCGATTGGAGCCTACTCTCTTGATTCTGGCTACGCAAAAAGCCGAGCAATTGGCGAAAGAAGCGATAACAGATGCCGTAACCAAGCGGATTTCGCAACAAGGTGTCGACTTCAATCAGATTGTCAAAATTGAGAAGAACAACGAGGGGCAGATTCAGGCGTATCAGTTCAACTTCAAGGAATATGCGAGAATCGTGGGCGAAACAACAGCGAGAGTCCAGAACAAGCTCCAAGAGTTCGAGCAAGAAAAAGTAGACCGTACGATCCCGCTTGGTTTGGCTACCGGGAACTCCTTTTTGGCATCAATGGGGCCGAATTTGCCAGTGACTTTCGTGCCCATCGGCTCGGTCAAGACCAAGCTGGAGACAGAGCTGAAGGAAGCAGGCATCAATATGGTGCTGGCGACGGTATATATTTTCGTGGAGGTCGATCTGCGCATCGTTATCCCTTTTGCGACTGAGAAGCAGACGGTCACGACGAAAATCCCGATCACTCATTCCTTGATTATTGGCGATGTACCGACGTATTTGTACAACAACTCGGAAGGTAAGCCGGATGTGCCGCGGATCCCTGGAGATACACCGAACAGCACTCCGTAATCGCGGAATAGGAAAAAGCGGCAGCGCGTTGCTGTCGCTTTTTTTGTGTGCACCCAGTATGGATTGTCAACACTAATCTAGGACAACTCTTGGGTTTTTGTAGAAATCTGAATATATAAATTTTTTGATTGTGCAAGAAATGACAAAATGCAACAAATATACTATGTTACCTTTAATTGGAAAAATTATTAAATGTACCTAGCATATGGAATCGAACAAGTTAATGCAGCTTTGCCCCTTTTGCCGGAGTACTAAAAGGAGAAATTTTATGCAAAAGAAAAAACATATCTTAGTAGCATCCTCTTTAACCACTGCTTTACTATTCAATGTATTGACACCAACTATGGCGATGAATGATGTAAGCAACTCTGTAGAAAGAAATGGTGTGATAGAATCTTTATATAAATTAGATAAAAGTATGGAAGCTGCAGAAGGACTATCTGAGGCAGAGCTTGCTAAAAAAGTGTTTAATAGTCTTACTCCTGAAGCTCAACAAAAATTTGTCGATTTTATGGTTAAACAAAGTGAGGCTGGTGATACCAGTTTATTAGATTATCATGAGAAAGTGATAGGGAAAGTTGAGAAAGCCAAAAACAGAGTGGAGAAAATCGCCAATAAAGCAGCAGTAAAAGCCGATCCATTGGATATCCTATCTACTAAACTTGATAGATTAAATTTGCCTAGACCAGTCTACTATTCGTTTATGGCAGTTGGTGGGGGTATAGCAGCAGCTGCAGTTGATGGGCCATTACCTATTGGAGATATTATTGGAGTACTAATTGCTGTTGGTGCTGGAGCAGTTGTCGGATACTATTGGGATGAAATAGAGCCAAAGTTTGACGAAATAATAGAAGCATTTCAAGATTCATTTACTGCGATGGCTGATGAAATCGTAGAAGCTTTTAACTATCTTTATGCAAAAGGAGTAATATACTACTATGATATTCCTAAGAGGCTTTTAAATGATGAAGGTGATGGTGTTGATTTAGGGCAGTTTGATAAGAGAATAGATGGAAAAACCAGAGAAAATGAAAAAACCGGTTGGAGTATTCAAAAAGATAAGGGTAATAAGCCTCATGGTGGAAGTGCATGGAAGCTTAGAGATAGTAAAGGTGAACGAAAGGCTACATTGGATGATACAGGTAAAATCCTTCGGAAATAAGCTTGAGGAGAAAATTTGATGAATATCACTAAGATAGTTGAGGGCATATGGGGAAAGAAATGGTCTCCTTCAGAGGATATGGAACAAGATATAGAGTGTGATACGACTCTCTTAGATCATAGTCATCTAGTGGCGGAACGTTTCCCGCAAAAAAGTTTTAATCTGGATAGATTCCCCTTGCAAATAAAAAATCAAACTGTTTTTGAACAGGTAAATATCTTTTTTGATATGACGAATGATAATCCTACCCTAATTGAATCCTATCTAAGAGAAGAAGAGAAATTTAAACAGGTATTCCGTAAACTTTGGGCGTACAATTCAGTTTGGATTGAAACAACATTACCTAATGTAAACGTGGAAATAGCAGCAGATGCTCTAGATAGTGAGAATAAAAAAATAAGAGTTAAAGAAATTCATTCACAATTGAAAGCATCTGGTAGTAAGGGGATGAAAATAAATAATCTACATGATTTTGAATTATTCCTTGAATTAGGGCTTCGTGAGAAAGTCTCTACCGTGTTTATATTTGAAGATATGAAGATTTGTGTATGGTCAAATTTTGATTTTTCGTTACCTTTGTATTCGGATGATGATACATACACTGAGCTCCTCCAAAGGATTTGTACTACGGAGGGAATATATTTGCGCTCATTCACTGATTGATCATCGCTGAAAATGGGCATCGAACGCTAAGAGCCGCCGACAAACTCACCATGATGACTGAATAGAAAAAGCGACAGCGCACTGCTGTCGCTTTTTGTCGTGAAGGAACATGAAAAAGAGAAAGTTTGACACGAATACGATTAACGAGCAAAAATGGTTGGGTCTATGAATTGACGAGATCACTTATAGGAAGGAAAATCGCGTCTATGGACTTGAAAAAACTACACTACTTTATTGCAGTAGCAGAGGAACTGCATTTCAATCGCGCTGCGAGTAAACTGAATATGACGCAACCACCGTTGACTCAACAAATTCAAAGCCTAGAGGAAGAACTTGGTGTGAAGCTGTTGGAGCGGACCAAGAGACAGGTTCGTCTTACGGCAGCAGGTGCGATTTTTTTGGATGAATCCAGAAGAATTGTTTCCCAGTTGGAACGAGCCGTTACGAGAACAAAACAGGCAAGTCAAGGGAAAATTGGACATTTGTCCATTGCATTTGTAGATTCGGCAGTGGGCGGTATGTTGGTTAATGTCATAAAGGGATTTCGTGAGCGTTTTCCCGAGGTGGAGCTGTCTCTATTAGAAATGACATCTGCCGAACAACGGAAAGCTTTACAGGACGGTAAAATTGATGTTGGCTTCCTGCGGGTGGCAGAACCGTCCATCCATATCACTTCTCGCTTGTTTACCAACGAAACACTTGTCGCCGTACTGCCCAAGAATCATCCCCTTGCCATACAGCCAGCTCTTTCTGTACAGGCATTAGCGGACGAGCCCTTTATTTTGTTTCCGCATCGGATGGGGACTTCTTTTCATGACCTCATTTTAAACTTTTGCAGGCAACATGGATTTTTGCCTCGCGTCGTGCAGGAAGCTGTTCAAATGTATACGATTGTGAATCTGGTAGCTGCTGGTATAGGTATCTCCATTGTTCCCTCTTCGGTAGCTGTTTTCCAACGCAGTGATGTCGTATTCCGAACTTTTATCGAAGAGCCGCCGCAAGTCCCACTCTATGCCGCTTGGAAAACAGATAGAAGCGAGCCTGTTCTGGCAAACTTTCTGGATGTGATGGAAGAAACGACATCTTAGCCCGTTTTCTTAGGGTCAAACTCTGCGACGCCAGCTAATAGGTGATTGATTTGCTGCATGACCTGCGTATCTAGCTTGACTCCTGCAGCTTTGACGTTTTCTTTGATCTGTTCGGGGTTCGAGGCGCCAATAATAGCGGAGGATACATGCTGGTTTTGAAGAACCCATGCAACGGCAAGCTGCGGAAGCGTCAAACCAGCTTCTTGTGCGATCGGCTTGATTCGCTCTATTACCTGAAGAACTTCTTTTTGCAACCATTGTCCGACCAGTTTATCGAAAAAGGGAGATCCGGCGGTCGAAGCTGCTCGGGAGCCCTCGGGTATTGGCTTGTTGGGTATATATTTTCCGGAAAGAATGCCTTGCGCCAGTGGTGACCAGACAATTTGTCCGATTCCTTCACGCTCGCACGCTGGTATGACCTCGGCTTCAATCACACGCCACAGCATGGAATACTGAGGTTGACTGGCTACGAAGGGAACCCGATATTCCTTTGCCAAAGCAGCTCCCAGCTTTATTTGCTCTGCCGTCCATTCACTTACCCCTACATAGAGAATCTTTCCCTGCCGAACCAAATCGGAAAAGGCCAAAAATGTTTCTTCCAGCGATGTAGTTGGATCAAAACGGTGTGCATAATAGACGTCAATGTAATCCGTTTGCAATCTGCGAAGGGAAGCGTGGCAGGCTTCCATGATGTGTTTACGGGAGAGACCCCGATCGTTTTTTCCGGTACCGGTCGGATGAAAAACCTTCGTGCACAACTCAATACTTTCACGACGAATCCCCTTTAAAGACTCACCCAAAATCGCTTCCGCTCTCGTTTCCGAATACACATCAGCAGTATCGAACGTGGTGATTCCAGCATCCAATGCAGCATGTACGCAGGCTTGTGCTGTGGTGTCATCTACTTGAGCACCGTGAGTGATCCAGTTTCCCAATGCAATTTCGCTCACGGACAAGCCGCTTTTGCCAAGTCTCCGATATTTCATGAAGTCCTTCCTCCTTCCAAATTTAAACAGATTATAACAAGTATCATTAAATATGAATAATATATAAAATGATCATGATTAATATGAAAAACATATTATTTGGATCAATCCGTATTCATTGACCAAGGTTTGTTAATTATTCACATTTTCTGCAATCATTTGCCGCTATGATGAGAGATGGATGTGATACCTATGAAGAAACAAAGGAAAATCCTCTTTCTCATCTTGTTAGTGGCAGGAACTCTGCTCGATTGGTCCAGTAGTCAGCAAAAACAGGACGTCGATCTTTACACGATAGGAATTGTGATTGCCAATGAGGATAGAAAAGATAAAGTAGCTGGATTAAAGGCTGGATTGCAATCGTTAGGTCTCAGTGAAGGAGCACGCGTTCAGTATGTGCCCGTTTATTTGAATAAGGTTCAGACGCTAGAAGAGGAGCGTTCTCTTGTCCAGGGCTTGATTTCAAAAAAGCCGGATGTAATCGTCACGACAGGGGCGCACGAGACCTTTTTGATTCAACAGGCGTCAACGACGGTTCCCGTTGTTTTTATTGGTGTCGCTTCATTGGTCGAGCTACCTCTTGTTGAGACCGAGGGGACGGTAACGTGTGGAATCAGCAATGGCCAAATGAATGTGATTGGGAAAAGATTGGAGCTGACAACTCGTTTATTGCCTGATGCGAAGCGCATTCTGATCATTGCCGATTCTCATGCTCCTACGACAGAGCAAGCCATCGTAGAAGCTGAATCAGCTGCTTCCTTGCTTGGTGTTCGCTTGCACGTGAAGCAGGTTGCTTCCCCAAAAGAATTGGAGCAGTTGCTCAGTACGCTCTCTCCAGGAGAATACGACGCCATGCTTCCTTTACCTAGCTATGTTCTGGAAGACGCGATTACCGATTGTTTACCTCTTTTGATCGATAAGCAATTGTTTGTCATGGGCTCTTATCCCGAGCAGGTGAAGGCTGGTTTGTATGCCGCTTACGGCGTTTCTTTTCATGCACAAGGCATGCAGGCTGCTCATATGGTGGCTCGGGTGTTGGATGGAGTCCCTCCTACAGATCTGTCAATCGAATGGCCGGATGACGTACGGTTAGTTGTCAATGCCACTTCCCTGTCCAAGCTTCCGATTACCGTAACCGATCAACAGTGGTCACTGGCACAAGAATGGTATGGAGTGAGGAACAAATGAGGGGGAGCAGACTACCGCGCATCAATCGACTAAAGACAAAAATGCTCCTGTTTGGGCTATGCATGTCCATCATCCCTTTTCTGATTCTTGGCTATATCAATTTGCATACCAGTAAAGAGAAGGTTCGAGAAGAGGTAGACAGAGCCAATCAGATCTACGTGGAAAATACGTTGGCGCAGTTAGACATGCTTTTTTTACATACGTCCCAATCCATGCAAGTGGTTCAGCAACGTTTTCTCAATGAACGCCCTAATGATGAGGATGCTTATTTTTTGCTGAATACGTTATTGAAAACTTCTCCTTACATGGAGGAAGTCGCGCTTTTTAATCAGGATGGAGAGCCGCAGTATTTGCTGAATCGCTGGAAACATCAAAAGCTGGACACACCGAGGGAGCGAGACAAGCAACTTCTTACAACCATCCAGTCGGGAAAAACATACATCGGAAGCATTGTCCGATCAGCAGAAGGGAAGCTGCTGGTAACTGTAGCGATCCCTCATGTATCTGCCAACGGTGTAAAAGGCGGCATGTACGCAAAGCTCAATGTAAAACAGTTGCTCGAACAAGTCACACTGCGAGCTCGATATGAAAACGAGGCCTATTTATTCGTCACAGATGGGGAAAGCGACGTGTTTGCCGATCCGTTTATGCTGGGCAAGCCTTCTGATGGCTCTTTGACCTATTATGAACAAGCGGTTCCTCCCTCCTGGACACTACCAGATCGAACTGACAAGCCTGTTATCCGTACGTATCAAGCTTCCAATGGAGATGTCATGGTCAACTATGCCATGCGCTCTTCTGTCACACATTGGGTCATTATGCTGGAGCAGTCGAGTCAAACGGCGTTTGCTGCCTTTTCAAAATTGGAACAATCTCTGCTCTTTACGACCTTATTCATCGCACTTATCGTTCTGGGGATTAGCATTGTATTCTCTGTCTCGTTTAGCCGATTAATGGAAAAGATCGAATCAGCTGTGCAAAAAATCGCAGGTGGCGACTTATCCGTACGAATACCAGTGACGACCTCAGATGAAATTGGCAGGCTAGCAGCGTCCTGCAATGAAATGGCACAGAATCTGGAGATGAAGACCAATCAGCTTCTCGAAGAAAAGAAACGGCTTGATCTCGTCGTCAGTGGTATGGGGATGGGGTTGATTCTCGTAGATGAATCTTTTCGCATTCGCTGGATTAATCAAACAGCGTCGGCGTGGTTTCAGGATGCGGCTCATCTTCTGGGGAAAGACTGCCTTCAGACGATTGGTCAGCAATTCAGTTCATGCAGTAGTTGCATGCTCCGAACGCGACAAATGGTAAACCAAAAGCAGACAGACCTTATTTCCTCCAGAGTTGATCAGGATGGACGTGTCCGTTCTTATCGACATCAGGTTTTCCCTCTGCATCCGGAGAAAGAATCGTCTGCTTTTCTGGAGGTCATCGAGGACATCACGGAGAAACGAGAGCTAGAAGCGGCTATCGCACAAGCAGACAAGCTTGCTGCTATTGGACTCTTGGCGTCGGGCATCGCTCATGAAATCAATAATCCACTAGGTATTCTGTCGTTGTATGGACAAGACTTGCGAGACCGTCTCGTGGACGAGGATATTCGAGAGTTACAGGATACAGGAGAGCTTACCCAATACTTGGACACGATGGACAAACAAATTAACCGTTGCAAGGAAATCACGACCCGATTGCTGCACTTTTCGGGGAAATCACCAATTACCGTAGAAAAAGTAGATATTCATCAAGTGTTATCAGACATTCTCATTCTTCTGTCCCATGAAATACGTGTCAAACAGGTAACGGTAAGCCAGTCTCTATTGGCCTCTGCTCCGTTTCTTCTCGCTACGCCTGGACAACTTCAGCAGATCGTGCTCAATCTGTTAACCAATGCGCTGTACGCGACCGCGGAGCGAGGAAATATTGAGATCGCAACTGATTCTCCATCCAATGATCGACTCCGTCTGTGGATCAGAGATGATGGATGCGGTATACCCGCAGCAGATTTGCCCCATGTTTTGGAGCCCTTTTATACAACCAAGCCACCTGGAAAAGGGACTGGCCTCGGGCTTTCGGTCTGCTACGGGATTGTGACGAATTTAGGCGGAGAAATCGAGATCGAAAGTACGCCAAACAAAGGCACGACTGTTACGGTCATCCTGCCGTCGGCAAAGGGGAAATGAACAAAAGATGCACGCTGACACACGTATACTCATCGTTGATGACGAAGCAGATTTCCGCCATCTATTAACCAGTCGATTAAAGAGAAAAGGATATACCACGCTGGAAGCATCTGACGGAATCAGTGCACAGCAACTAGTAACCAGCGAAACGATTCATGTCATTCTGCTTGATTTGAAAATGCCCGGGATGGACGGTCTCTCTTTTCTGCAATGGTGCAAGGAAACCTCTCCTGCCATTCAAATCATTGTTGTGACCGGACACGGAACTATCGAAACTGCAATCGAAGCGATGAAACGCGGCGCTTATGATTATTTGACAAAACCTTACAACCTCAATGAATTGGAGGTTTTGATTTCCAAGGCCGTCGAAAAACAGCTGTTGACCGAGGAAAACCAACAGTTGAAGGAAGCTCTATCGACAAACGGGAAAACGACGTTTCAAATCGTTGCGGAAAGCCCGAAGCTAAAAGAGGTCCTAGCTACTGTCGAGCGAGTAGCCAGTACGGACTTTCTCGTTCTCTTAAAAGGGGAAAGTGGAACAGGGAAGGATGTCATCGCGAGACTCATTTATGAATGTAGTGAGAGAGCATCAGAGGCATTCGTACCGATCAATTTAGGGGCGATACCTGAAACGATGCTGGAAAGTGAACTGTTCGGGCACGAAAAGGGAGCCTTTACAGGCGCAACTGCACAGAAAAAGGGACTGGTAGAGATTGCCCACCTGGGGACGCTCTTTTTGGATGAAGTAGGGGACTTGCCTTTTCCTTTGCAGGTCAAGCTGCTCCGTTTTTTGGAAACCGGCGAATTTCGCCGAATAGGGAGCCCGATTCTGCACAAGGTGGATGTTCGTATCATTGCTGCTACCAATGCCGACCTGGAAAAGAAAGTGGAAGAAGGAACGTTCCGATCCGATCTTTATTTCCGGCTGCATGTCATGGATATAACGATTCCACCTCTCACCCAGAGAAGAGAGGACATTTTGCCACTGTCGGCTTTCTTTTTGAATCGACTTAAGCGTAAGTATCCAGTCAAACCGCTTTCTGTGAAAGCGCAGGCAGCTCTTTTGGCCTACTCATTCCCGGGGAATGTTCGAGAGTTGGCTCATATGATCGAACGTGCTGTCGTTTTGGCAAAAGGAGAGGAAATTGACGACAAGGATCTCTTTCCACACGAACAGTCAGTACCTCACAACCCGTCAGATAGGAAGCTCTTTTCTTCAGCAGAAATTGGGGAGGAAGAGGCATTTTTACTGAAAAATGTAGAGCGAGAACATATCAAGCATGTGCTGGACGTTTTGCAGTGGAACAAGACCAAGACAGCTGAGAAGCTAGGGATCAGCGTACGCAACCTATATCGAAAAATCGAAGAGTACGAGCTGCGACCGTGACATTTTGTCGCGTACTGACCATGACATTTTGGCATGGTCTTTTCTTTTTCTTACTGTTTGGAAGCGTCAAGCCGTTCGTTTTCCTGCTTTTATCGTATGGCACGCCTCTTGCTACTCTCCTGTAGTGAATGCACGATCAACATGGAGGAGTGAGACCTATGATAAAAAAAGAGAAGACAGGCTGGAAGAAGCTGTCTATGGTGGTAGTGGCGATGCTGGTCTTTGCAGGCTGTGCTACACAGCCGACAGCTCAACCCACCTCAACAGCGAGTGAGGCCAAAGATAAAACAGCGAGTGGGGCAGCTGGAGCGATCAATCTAGATTCCTACACCCCGCCTAGTATGGACAAGGTGCCAGAAGGGCCATTGGGAGAATCGATTAAGTATGGACATAAGTTAATGAATGAAACGAGCACAGTGATCCCTGAATACACAGGGAATAAGCTCTCCTGCTCCAGCTGTCACGGTAATGCCGGAATGGATGCGACCTCCCCTTTAACGGGTGTCACCGCAGTCTATCCCCAGTACATTCCAAGGTCAGGCAAAGTGATTACCATTGAGGATCGCATCAATGGTTGTTTTCAACGAAGCATGAACGGAAAGCCATTGCCTTACAACAGCGATGAAATGAGAGCGATGGTTGCCTATCTGACATATATCTCAACAGATGTACCAGTAGGAATTAAAGAGCGCCCGTGGATAGAGAAAAACGATATGAAGAGCGTACCTCAACCGAATGTGGCAAATGGAGAAGCCCTCTTTCAAAAATCGTGTTTGCAATGCCATGCAGCTGATGGTTCAGGAACAGGACCAAACACTGGACCAGCGCTATGGGGGGATAACTCCTTCAATATTGGTGCAGGTATGGCCCGAATTTCCAAAGCTGCTGGCTACATTCAACGCAATATGCCTCTAGGGGAAATGGGCGGTATCAAGCAAGGCTCGTTAACAGATCAAGAAGCAGCGGACCTAGCAGCCTATATTTTGTCCAAGCCTCGTCCAGACTTTGCCAAAAAGGCAAAAGACTGGCCAGCTGGTGGAGTTCCAAAGGATGTACCGTATGAAGTAGACAGCGCCAAGAAGAAGCAATAGGAACACAATACCTAACCCAAAAAGGGCTGTCCCAAAAGTTATTAAATGACTGAGGGATGGTCCTCTTTTTGATAAAATGGAAGTATCCCCCACATGGGTGAACTCTTGAACCAGCATGGCGTGTAGTTAAAAAAGGAGGCACAAAATGAGCAGAACCTTTCAAAAAGGCATTATTTTCGATATGGACAACACCTTGCTGCAATCCAGGATCAATTTTACCGAGATGAAGCGGGCTATTTTTCAGCTATGGGCAGACAATGGGATCGTTTCTCCAACACTTGAGTGGGAAAAGCATACCGCATCGCAGCTCATTGAGATCGGGAGAAAAGCGGAGCAGATGACGATAGAGCTGGAGCAAGCGATGTGGGATGCGGTAACCGCGATCGAGAAGGAAGGGATGCATGGAGCTGTATTGGAGCAGCACGCGGTAGAAGTGCTAGAGGAGTTAAAGAACCGCTATCAGCTGTATATCCTAACCAACAACGCGTATGCCGCTGCAGAGGAGGCTTTGAACGAGACGGGAATCGCCTCCTACTTTGACGAAATCGTCGCCCGCGAGCAGATGACGACCTTGAAGCCATCTCCATCGGGCATTCACTATATTCGCAGCCGCAAGCCAGATTGGCCTGTTTCGGCTTGGGCGATGATCGGGGATTCGTGGATCGATGGTAAGGCGGCCTGCGACGGACAAGTCGCTTTTATTGCCTATCAAGGGAATGAGCAGGACATGGAGCAAAATGGTGTTGTGCCAAAGGCGTACATAAATGATTTGAAAGAACTCCTGACGGTCCTCGAAGAGTGCGAGCAAGAGTAAGTGCACTTCTCCAATAAATGATTACAGACAATAGTGAAAAATGTGCTATACTTTGCCTAACTGAATACCAGCCTTCAGGGTAGGGTGCAATTCCCGACCGGCGGTAATGACGAACGCACGTCTGAGCCCGCGACTCGCTATCGTAAGCAGTTGATAGCGACTGACTTGGTGCAAATCCAAGGCCGACGGTACAGTCCGGATGGGAGAAGGTATTTGGAACGGCCTGTTTCGCTGTTTTTTCAAAAAACGGTAGAAACAAGGCTTCTTTCTGAACGCCCTGAGCATAATATTCATGGGCGTTTTTGTTTTTCGTTAAAACTTCATAGCGACAATCTTCAGGGCAAGGTGAAATTCCTGACCGGCGGTAATGACGTACGTACGTCTGAGCCCGCGACTCGCTGACCACGCTTACAGCGACTGATCTGGTGAAAACCCAGAGCCGACGGTACAGTCCGGATGGAAGAAGATTTTGTGCTTTCTTCATTTGTTTTTTCGAAAAACGGATGAGGTAAGGCTTCTTTCCCTATGCCCTGAAACGTTCTGAGGTTTCAAGGGCTTTTTGCGTTGTGCTTGGCTGGAATGATGGAACAGAAAGGAGTGCGGTATGGAACAGGACAGCAAGTACATGGATCTGGCGCTGGAACTGGCACGATCGGCAAGAGGCCAAACCAGCCCGAATCCCATGGTCGGAGCTGTGATTGTGAAGGATGGAATCATCGTGGGAATGGGAGCGCATCTGCGGGCAGGAGAGCCCCATGCTGAGGTGCACGCACTGCGGATGGCTGGGGAAAAAGCGCAAGGCGCGACCGTGTACGTGACGCTGGAGCCTTGCAGTCACTACGGGAAAACACCGCCGTGTGCAGAGGCGCTGATCGCAGCTGATGTAAGTCGTGTCGTTGTAGCGACGCTCGACCCGAATCCACTAGTGGCGGGAAGAGGAATGGAGATGCTGCGGGCAGCAGGGATGGAAGTGGCGGTGGGCGTGAGAGAAGAGGAAGCGAAGGCGCTCAATGAAGTCTTTTTCCATTACATCCAGACCAGACGTCCATTTGTAACGGTAAAGACGGCCAGCACATTGGACGGGAAAATCGCTTCGTTCTCGGGACACAGTCGGTGGATTACTGGAGCAGAGGCTCGTGCAGAGGTGCATGAACTGCGCAGGCAGCACGATGCGATCCTGGTTGGGGTTGGGACGATTCTCGCTGATGACCCACTGTTGACGGCGCGCCAGGAAGAGCAGTGTTTTGGAAGTCAGCCAGTTCGCGTGATTTTGGACAGTCATTTACGGACGCCGCTGGATGCCCGTGTCGTCCAGAATGCAGATACGAAGACATGGATCTTTACGACAGATGCAGCACCAAGGGAAAAGCAGAAGCTGCTTGCGGTAAGAGGAGTAAAGGTCATCACGACGGAAGCGCCAATTCGCGTGGAAAAGGTGCTGGATACGCTGGGAGAGCTGGGGATTACCTCGTTGCTTGTGGAAGGCGGGCAGGAAGTCAATGGCTCCTTTTTGCAGGCGAGAGCAATTCAAAAGGTCGTGAGCCATATCGCGCTAAAGCTGATCGGGGGAAGCGGCGCGCCCTCGCCGTTCGGTGGTCAAGGCTTTGCGACGATGGGAGAAGCGGTACAGCTGACAAATGTGACGATCGCACCGATCGGGAAAGGTGATGTACAAATCATCGGGTACCCACAATGGGAGGATCAGACGTAGCAAGTGAGGAGGAGAGAGCATGTTCACGGGACTGGTCGAAGAAGTGGGCGTGTTGGAATCGATTCAAGGGAACGAGCAGGCGAGTCGACTGGTCATCCGCGCACAGCAGGTACTCGAAGGGGTGAAGCTCGGGGACAGTATCTCGGTCAATGGCATTTGCCTTACGGTTACTTCTTATACGAATCGTCAGTTTAGCGTCGATGTGATGCCAGAGACGATGAACAAGACGAGCTTGCGGCAATTACGCAGCGGACAGCGAGTGAATTTGGAGAGAGCGATGCGGCTGGGGGACCGTTTTGGCGGGCATATCGTCTCCGGGCATGTAGATGGGACTGGAATGGTTGCTTCACGAGAGGTGAATGCGAATGCTGTCGTGTTTCGGATTGAGGCCAAACCGCAGCTGTTGAAGTATGTTATTGCCCGTGGATCGATTTGCATAGACGGCATCAGTCTCACCGTGGTGGACGTAAACGATAACGGTTTTACCGTTTCAATCATTCCGCATACGCTGGCGAATACGAGTCTTTCAGACAGACGACCTGGGGACTTGGTGAATCTTGAAACAGATGTCATCGGCAAATATGTAGAGCGTTTGTTAGGTTATCAAAACCATGGCGGTACAGAGAAATCTGGCGGGCTCAGTCTAGCCTTTTTGCAGGAAAATGGCTTCGCGTGAGAAGGAGGGAGAAAGTATGTTTCATCGCATAGAAGAAGCATTAGAAGATTTGCGTCAGGGCAAGGCGGTCATCGTGGTAGATGATGAGGATCGGGAAAACGAAGGAGATTTTGTCTGCATGGCCGAAGCGGCTACGCCTGAAATGATCAACTTCATGGTTACACATGGAAGGGGACTCGTTTGCGTACCGGTGACAGAAGAGCACGCAACTCGTTTGGAGCTCCATCCGATGGTGAAGTCCAATACAGACAAGCAAGGAACGGCTTTTACCGTGTCCATCGATGAAGGGAGTACACACACAGGGATATCCGCTCATGAGCGCTCTCAGACTGTCTTGGCGATGCTGGATGATCAAAAGACCGCAGAAGATTTCCGTAGACCGGGACATATTTTTCCGTTAATCGCGAAGTCTGGCGGTGTATTGCGCAGAGCGGGACATACGGAGGCGGCAGTTGATTTGGCTCGCTTGGCGGGGGGCATACCGGCGGGAGTCATTTGCGAAATTATGAACGAGGATGGCTCCATGGCACGTCTGCCGCAATTGCAAGAGATCGCACGCCGCTTTGATCTCAAGCTGATTACGATCGCAGACTTGATAGCGTATCGGATGCGGACGGAATCCATGGTGAAAAGGGAAATCGAAGTGCAGCTTCCGACCGCCTACGGTGATTTTCGGATGGCGGCCTATACGAACGAGCTGGATGGTAAAGAGCATGTGGCTCTCATCAAGGGAGAGATCGGACCGGATGAGCCCATTCTCATCCGCGTGCACTCGGAGTGCTTGACAGGAGATATTTTCGGCTCTCATCGCTGCGACTGCGGTCCACAGCTACACGCTGCATTGGAACAGATCGAAGCGAACGGACGTGGCATTTTATTGTACATGCGCCAGGAGGGCAGAGGCATTGGCTTGATTAATAAGCTACGTGCCTACAAGTTGCAGGAGGAAGGCTTGGATACGGTTGAGGCCAATGAAAAGCTAGGATTCGCCGCTGATCTGCGAGATTACGGTATCGGTGCGCAAATTTTGCGAGATTTAGGAGTGCAACGCATGCGGCTTTTGACTAATAATCCACGAAAAATCCGCGGGCTTACCGGTTACGGATTAACAGTAGAAGAACGGGTGCCGCTTCAAATGCAGGAGCATCTGCACAACAAACAGTACCTATCAACAAAACAAGAGAAGCTGGGTCACCTGCTTCATCTGCACGGATAAGGAGAGGGAATGAGCATGAAAACTTTTGAAGGACATTTGGTTGGAACAGGTTTGCGTGTAGGGATTGTGGCAGGACGTTTTAACGAATTGATCGTAAGCAAGCTGGTCGGAGGGGCGCTCGATGCCCTGAAGCGTCATGGCGTAGAAGATGAGCAGGTAGACGTGGCTTGGGTACCAGGGGCATTTGAAATTCCGTTGATTGCTAAAAAAATGGCGGAATCCGGTCGCTATGATGCGGTTGTTACACTGGGAGCTGTCATTCGTGGCTCCACTCCACACTTCGATTACGTCTGCAATGAGACCGCAAAAGGAGTTGCGTCCCTATCTCTTTCGACTGGGATACCTGTTATTTTTGGTGTTTTGACGACAGACAATATCGAGCAAGCCATCGAGCGAGCGGGAACAAAAGCAGGCAACAAAGGCTGGGAAGCAGCAACGGCAGCGATCGAAATGGCTAATTTATCTAAGCAGTTCGCCTAATCAGTTCATATGGAGAACGAGATATTTCAACGGGGGCTTCGGCTCCCGTTTTCTATTTTTTTGGATAAAATCACCACGGACAGGTCAAAGTAAGAAAGATTTTCCTGAATAAAGGGGGGATCTAGCGTGAGACCGACTGATTGGTGGAGAGCGCAAGTAGAGGCCGTACAAGCAAAGCGGCGCATCGAACAAATTACACCGGATATGGTAAAACAATGTATGCAAAACGTGGATGACCTCAGCAGCTTGTCATTGAAGATGAATGACGAAGAGGTACACGTTTTTTTTCTCGATACGCTGGTGGATGTGTCCCAGATTTATGAGAATGTCTTTCTTCCGTTACAGCGTTCTGATGGTAAAGATCCGATGCAGGCGCTCCCTTTTTCACAGGAATGTCTTCTCGACGATATGGAGACGTTGATGAGTAACTTGCTACGTGGTCATACCATCTTGTTTTTCTTGGAAAGGGATCTCATTCTGCATGTGAATACATTTCAGGTCGCGCATCGTTCCATTACGAAATCCGAGACGGAGGCGACCGTCCTTGGACCGCAAGACTCCTTTGTTGAAATGCTGGAGATCAATTTGTCTTTGATTCGGAGAAGACTCGCTACGCCTCATCTGAAAGTATCGAGCTACACGATTGGCACCCAGGCGCAGAACAAGGTAGCTGTGATTTATTTGGACAATATCGCGAACGCGGAAAATGTGGAGCGTGTGAAAAAAAGGATCGACAATGTTATTTACCACGGATTTGTCGGGATGCCTATATTGAAGCAAATGCTGGAGGACAAGCCGTACTCTCCGTTTCCGCAGTTTGGCTTGACGGGGCGGCCTGACAATGCAACAGCAGCTTTGTTGGACGGTAGAATCGTGATCATGCTGAATGGCAGCCCGGATGCCGCAATCTGCCCGACTTCCTTTCTGGAGATGTTTAGCAGCCCCGAAGACTTTTACAATCGATGGTCAACGGCAAGCTTGCTGCGGATGATTCGCTTTTTCGGTTTATTTATCACCATTATGCTCACATCCAGTTACGTCTCTGTCTTGACGTATCATCCGGAAATGCTTCCCCCCGCTTTACTGACGATTTTGTCTGAATCACGCAGTCGGGTGCCTTTTCCGCCCGTGATCGAGGTGCTCATTATTGAGCTCGTCATCGAGATCCTGCGGGAAGCGGGGATACGCATGCCGACTAAAATCGGACAGACAATCGGTATCGTTGGCGGTATCGTGATCGGGACAGCCTCTGTACAAGCGGGGTTAGCCAGTAATATCTTGATCGTCCTTGTTTCCGTATCGGCACTGCTTTCTTTTGTGCCACCCAATTTTTTGATGAGTAATGCGATTCGGCTCGTTCGCTATGGTTTCATCTTGATGGCAGGTGTATTGGGCATGTACGGCCAGCTACTGGCACTGGCGTTTTTATTCGCACACTTGCTCAATTTGACATCACTCGGGACGCCGTACATGGCTCCGGGGGTTCCGCGTCAATGGACCGATTTGATGAATAGTCTCGTACGTGCACCATTAAGGTTTATCGTCAATCGCAACCGCATGTCCCGGGCAAAGCAAAAGCATGTCCGGCCAGTTGGGGAGGACTAGGGAGATGGATAGAGGGAGAATTCACAGCCTGAATCCGATCCTGGTAATCGGATTGATTATGAATACGATGGTGGGGGTTAATTTACTTGGACTGGCTCATCATGCAAGTAAAATGGGCTACAATCTGTGGTGGTCTCCGATTTTGCTGGGATGCATTGTCAGCTTAACGCTAATTCCGATGATGGCCTTGTGCCGTCGCTATCCAGAGGATAATCTTTTTCGGATTCACGAAAAGCTGTTGGGAAAATGGCTGGGACGCTGTTTCAATATCCTGATCATCGTCTACGCCATTCTAAACGTATCTACCGCCAATGAAGGATACGTTAGGCTGGTGCAAACCTCCATGCTGAGCAATCAGACAGTCACACTGCCGTTGCTTGGATTGACATTGGTCATGGTCTACATTACAAACGGCGGCATTAAATTGATCGCGCGTTTTTGCCTGCTAACGTTCTTTTTTACGGGCTGGATGATTTTTCTTTTGCAGTACGGATTTCAAAAGGGAGGAATGATGCATATTTTTCCTCTTTTTAATACGGATTGGCGAAGTATAGCCGAAACGGTGCACAATTCTTACGCGAGCATGCTTGGGTATGAATTGGTCCTGTTTTTCTACCCATATATCCAAGAGAAGAACAAGGCACACAAGCATGTGTTGATTGGGGTATGGATTGTGGTTTTGTTGTACGTCATGATCTTGATCACAAGTGTAGCTTATTTTTCCGAATGGCAAATGGACAATCTCATTTATCCCGTTTTGAATTTGTTTAAGGCTGTAGAGCTGTCTTTTTTGGAGCGGATCGAAAATCTCGGGATTGGTCTTTGGGTCTTCCTCATTCTCAGTACGAGCACGGGATACTTGTGGGTTGCCCGTACCGGCCTTGAAGAGATGGCAGAAAAGACTCGGCTGTGGCATCTGCTTTTACCGACAATCATTTCGTTTCTATTCATTGTGGGGCCATTATCTGTAGAAAAACAACGCTACATTTATGACAAGGTTTCTGTTTATATGGCCTATGGATTGATCTTGTGGCCGATTATTTTGTTATTGCTTCATTCCTTGAGGTTCGGTAGAGGAGAGCGAGTATCATGAAGAGGGCGAGCTGGTTCATTGTTACGGTTATCCTCATGCTCAGCCTTTGCGGTTGTGGGGGCGAACTCGAACGGCCAGCACTGGAAGACATGGCCATGATTGGGGTTATGGGCTTCGATTATGTGGATCGTGAAAAGATCGATATCACCGTATCGGTACCAGTTCCCTCCAAAAATAAGGAATCCACACAGGTGTACTCGACTCATGCCTCGATGACGAGCGAGGCAATGCTGACTCTCGCGACAAAAGCAGAGAGGACCATGTCTCTCTCGCAATTGCGTGTGATTTTGTTCAGTGAAGAATACGCCCGTAAAGTCGGGATCGGAAAAGTCATCCTTGATCTCTATCGCAATCCGATTGTAGGAGAAAATGTATACATTGCCGTCGTAAAAGGAAAAGCGAAAGATGTCATCAAAGGAACCTATAACCACAGGCCGGAAATCAACACGTACTTGAACAACTTGCTCCGTCCGCGAGTGGAAACGGCCTTTTCGTCTTTTGCGACCATTCACGATTATGTTTTTATGATGACCAGCAACACAATGGACCCCAATCTTCCTTATCTCATCCACATTGACGGAGAGATTCAAATCAGCAAGGTGGCTCTCTTTCGAGTAGACAAGATGATCGGATTGTATTCACAGCGAGAGGGGAAGTTGGTTCAAGGGTTTCTGGGAAGAGAACGCTTGCCCCGTATGAGCTTCGAGTTCCAGCACGAGACGAAGGCAGGTAAAAAACAATCGGAAAAGGTCGTCTTCGATTTTGTGCGGGCAAACACGAAGGTAAGAAGCAAAGGCAGCCTGAAAAAGCCTGTCATCAACATCGAGCTTCGGGTAAGAGGGATGCTGGTGGGCTATTCAGGCAGCAAGGATTTGGAGAAGCGGGCTCAATTTCGAACCATAGTTCAAGAGCTTGAGAAACGGATCAAAAAGGAAAGCATGGAGATGCTGGTACGTTTTCAAAAGCAAGGGGTTGACCCGGCGCAGCTCGAGGAGAGCATTCGCCAAAAATATTATGGCAAATGGACACGCGAAACGGGTCTCGCCCTTTATAAAAAAGCGAAAATCAACGTCAAGGTTCATGTGGATATCGTCGGTTTTGGCACACTGAAATAAGGAGCGATAGCATTCCGTATGGTTAGAACAGACGCTTGAATTCGCGCCAGATCGCACTCAAAGTCCGGCGATTTACATTTTGGAGCTTGCCGTACAAGAGGTTCGTCAATCCAATAAAGGTGAGCTCCTGATCTTTCGTATACGGATACCAATTGAACTCACGCTTACGTTTGCCCGGATCATGGATGACAGAGATGCTGTGCGTAAAGGCTTGCAATCCGGAAGGTCCGCGATAACGACCGATGCCACTCTGTTTGACCCCGCCAAAAGGAAGATGGGGATTGGCGTAGCTGATAATGACGTCATTGATGCACACATTGCCGCTTTCGAGCTGACGAGCTACGCGATCCGCTTTTGTTTTATCAGATGACCATACCGAGGCATTCAGCCCGTACGGTGAGCTGTTAGCCAGGCGGACAGCCTCCTCTTCGGTGGCAAAAGTCATGATCGGCAATACCGGACCAAAGGTCTCTTCCCGCATAATTTTCATGTCAGATGTCACGTTTGTGAGAATGGTCGGCGCGATATACATGCTGTCAGAGGAAGGGAGTCCTCCGGTGACTGCTGTCGCGCCCGCAGCCAGTGCTTCGCTCACATGCTCGTGGACAATGCCGATTTGTTGGGAAGACGTCATCGAACCGACTTCGGCCTGATTCGGATAACTTTGGCGCAATGCTTTTGTCTTTTCGGTAACCAGCTTGAGAAATTCAGGATAGATCTTTTCATGGACAAAAAGCCGTTCGACAGACATACATACCTGTCCGGAGTTCGTAAAAGCCCCCCACACCGCGCCATTTGCTGCCCGCTCCAGATGAGCGTCTTCAAAAACGATCATCGGGTCTTTTCCGCCCAGCTCTAGTTCTACCGGGATCAAATGCTCCGATGCTGCCGCCATAATTTTTTTACCTGTCGCAACAGAGCCTGTGAAAAATATTTTATCTGGGCAAGCAGCTACCAGCGCCTGTCCAGCCTCGCGTCCTCCATGCAGGACGGTCACGACTCCATCCGGCATAGAAACAGCGGAAAACACCTCTTCCATGAGCAGTCCGGTAGAAGCAGTCACCTCGGAAGGTTTTAAGATAACGGTATTGCCTGCTACGAGGGCAGATAATACGGGAATGATGGCGAGCTGAAACGGATAATTCCACGGAGAGATGACCGCGACGACACCCATTGGCTTGTAGTGGATATACGATTTCTTCGGCCACAGCACGATAGAGGTTGGTACCGGCTGATCGGCCAGCATCGAATAGGCATGTTTTTCATAAAAACGGATCGTGTCGACAGTGACAAAAATTTCGGTCATGTATGCTTCCAATGTAACTTTTCCGGTAGCCTCACTAATTTTTCGGGCGATTTCTTCGCCGTGATCGACTAAATAGTGCCGCAACCGTGTCAAATAGTCCAGACGCTCGGCCAACGTTGTAGTGGACCAAGCTGGAAAGGCAAGACGCGCACGTGCCATCGCATCTTCTACTTGTTCTGGAGTCGCTTCCTGTAAAGAGCCAAGCAGCTCACCAGTGGCGGGATTTTTCATGGACATGACTGCCATCATGATTCACCTCGATTCAGGAGATTAGGATTCAGAAGAGAAGAGTGTATGCATCAAATGGGCAAAGGTCTGTTCAAAACGGGCAATCGCTTCTTCCGGCTTCTGTAACTCATCGAGCAAAAATTGAAAAAGGAATCCGTCGATTGCAGAGTAAATGAGTGAGATTGCGGAGTCTTCGTCGATGGTCAATGAGGATTGTTCTTCGCGCTGCAATCGTACGAGCATACGAGAGATGAGCTGATGCAGCCGGGACCGAATGACTTTTACCTGTTCACCAAACGCAGGAACGTACATGGACTGTACCTGCAAGTCATACCAGAGCCGATGCAGCTTCCGATCCTCTTGTAGACTTCGGCACAAGACACGGGCTAGAGCAGCTGACCATTCGCCAGATGGAGCTACGAGCACTTCGCGTTCCAATTCCTCCATAAAGCGTCCTTTGTAGCTAGAGATTACAGCGAGCAAAAGCTCTTCTTTGCTTGCAAAGTAATAATGCAGAATGCCAAGTGAGACGCCAGATTCCTTGGCTATGTCGCGCAAGGAAACATGGGCATACCCTTTTTCAGCC
The DNA here is from genome assembly GCF_013284245.2 of Brevibacillus sp. DP1.3A. Lineage (NCBI taxonomy): Bacteria > Bacillati > Bacillota > Bacilli > Caryophanales > Paenibacillaceae > Brevibacillus > Brevibacillus sp. DP1.3A. The sequence continues at coordinate 1,427,952 of NZ_CP085876.1, forward strand.
AGACAAGCAGTCGCTTGCTCAATCAAAAATGTCCGTTTTGCTTCGGCTTTTTTCTGGGTAGTCACTTTCTCACCTCTTTTTTGGACGACTGTCCAGTTTTTCTGATTTTATTGTATTTTTACGGATGATGTCTGTCAATGAAAAGAGCTGCCCATAAAAAAGAAGCGGCTTCATTGCCGCTTCTTTTGCCGTTCCCAGCGTCGTAAATACGGATAAGGATCAAATGACCAATCTGAGCCACCTGTTTCCCGATACATTCCGTAGTGCAAATGGGGAGGGAATTTGCCTGAGGTGCCAGGCTTCCCATATCCAGAGCTGCCGATATATCCGAGCACTTCTCCTGGCTCCACGATGTCACCCGGTTTCAATCCCTTTTTAAACGAGGACAGATGTGCAAAGTAATGGTACACATTGCCCATGTCACGCATACCGATTCGCCATCCGCCAAACCTGTTCCAGCCGATTACCTCAATGACTCCGTACGCTGTGCTGAGTACAGGGGTGCCGTGACTCGCAAAAATATCAGTCCCCTCGTGGATCCGACGACCACCCCAGCCGCGTGGCGCACCCCATGTACTGCGGTAGCTGTAATCGTACCTCGCGGGGATAGGAAAATGACGTTCATCCAGGTGCAGATGCTGATACTTCCCATACACCTGCGCGAACTGTCTGATCGTCTTCACGGACCGATCACGCTGGTAGTACGACCAGAGACCAATTTGCCAATCTTCGTGGGAGAAGCCGTATTGGGATAGGTAGTGTATGAAGGTAGTGAGTGCATCGAGATCGTTGTGACGATCTGCGACACCATCGCCATTGCCATCCATCCCGATACCTTTAAAAAATTGGATGGATACCGGATTCGTATCCTCTGCATCAGGATTGAATGCACCTGCCCAACGATCGCTTGGAATGTCCACGGCTGTTAGCCGTGAAACGTTTTCTTGCTCCTGCTTCTTCCGGCGTATTTTCATGGTTCGCTCGTATTGATCAATGGCTGCTAAATAATTCCACGGAATGCCGTACATCGATTCCAAGCGCAAAAAAACTTGCAAGCGCTCTTGAAGAACCGGGTCTTGCTCATTGGCGGACGGAGCAATTCCGGCGACGGATTCTAGTGGTGAAATAGCTGCAACCACGCACAAGCTGATCTGAATGATTAGGCGGAAAACTCGCATGCCGTCTCCCTCCAGCCTCGTAGTCTTTTGTTGTAGTTTCTGCCAGTTGGAGTGGATTATCCAAGATACTTTTGGAAAGCGTTTTGGGTGTTGTCGAGGAAAGTTTTGTAAAATTGCTGGAAAGGAGGCAGGAGCATACCGTACAGCTAAAGAATTGAAATCAGGAGGAGTGTATTCCTTAAAAATCGTCAAGAGGAGGCTGTGTGATGAGCAAAAAAGTGTTGATTGTAACAGGTGATGCTGTAGAAGCACTGGAGGTTTTCTATCCGTATTACCGCTGCTTGGAAGAAGGGTATGAAACGGTCATTGCAGCACCCAGCGTGAAAACCCTACACACCGTTTGCCATGATTTCGAAGCACACAGTGAGACATACACAGAAAAGCCAGCTTATCAGCTTCCCGCCCATGTTGCATTCTCAGACATTAACCCTGAGGCGTTTGACGCCTTGATTATTCCGGGTGGACGGGCACCTGAGCATATTAGGCTCAATGAGCACTTGAAGCCGATTGTGGCGCACTTTTTCGAGACGAAAAAGCCAGTCGCAGCCATCTGCCATGGCTCTCAAGTATTGACCATTGTTCGAGAGCACTTAGCCGGTCGTGAAATCACAGCTTACCAGGCATGCAGACCCGATGTAGAAGCGTGCGGAGCGATCTACCAAACAGAAACGCTCCATGTCGATGGCAATCTTGTTTCCGGACATGCATGGCCAGACTTGCCAGGCTTCATGCGTGAATTCCTCCATTTGCTCAAGTAAAAACCAGGTCCTCCAAACTTTCGTCATTGCTGGCGGAAGTTTTTTCGTTTTTGACAGATGCTTTTCATCCAGCCTTTTCCTCTGTATCATAAAGGGAAAGTATGTTCGTCTGTTTCATGTGAGGAGTGGAATTGATCGTGCTGTCATTTATTCATACAGCGGATGTCCATCTGGATGCGCCGCTTCAAATGCTGGGGGAGCGTTACGAGCTGCGTCAGGATGATTTTCGTCAAACGATGAAAAGAATCCGTGACCTCGTTCGGGAAAAGGAAGCAGACTTCTGGCTCATTGCCGGAGATTTGCTGGAATACCACGGGGGAAGACGATCAACTGCGATGTTTTTACGTGATCTTTTTGCCAGCATCGCACCAACCCCTGTCGTGATCGCACCTGGCAATCACGATCCGTGGCGAGCGGATTCGTTTTATCAAACATTGGAATGGCCGGGGAACGTCTACTGGTTTACACCGGAGTGGGGTGTGTATGAATTTCCCGAAAAGTCGTGCGTGATCTACGGCTGGGGCTTCGGGCAGCCACATGTGTACGAGTCGCCTCTCGATACGTTTCCAGGCAAATTGGAAGGGTATGCCCATCATCTGATGGTTCTGCATGCCAGTGTGCTTTCCAATTCAGGAGATGAAGAGCATCATCCGTATGCGCCTGTTACTTTGCAGCAGCTCGTACAGACGGGCATGGACTATGTTGCGATGGGACACATTCACAAGCCGGAGCAATTTATGCATCCCGTCAAAAAACAACCGCTCGCAGCTTATCCAGGCTCTCCAGAAGGACTGAAGAGCAAGGAAGCGGGAGAACGAAATGTTTTGTATGGAGAGCTGGAGCATGATGGCAGATTGCAGCTCACGGCGATTCCTGTCCAGTCACGGAAAATTCGAAAGCTGGAAGTCGAAGGAAAAGGAGTCGAAACCACTGAGCAGCTCATTGACCGGATGGAGCAGCAACTCGCAGAGGAAAAGAATTCCGATCTGATGTACATCACGCTGACAGGGGAACGTGCTGCGCATTTTCAGCCTCCTTTGTCCGTCCTTCAACAGCGATTTTCCCGTTTTTTTGTGCTGCAGCTGACAGACCGGACCTGGCCTGATGTCGATGAGGACAAGCTGATCGCAGAGGGTGGCGTCTGGGGGAGATGGCTTTCTAAGCTGGCAGAGGCGGAGTCTTGTGCACAAAATGAGGACGAGCGAGAAATCGTCAGGTTAGCCAAGCAAGAGGCTTTGGCGCGGATTGGAGGGACCATTCGATGAAAATTGAGGAGCTAGTGCTGGGGGGCTTCGGAAAATGGCAGGATGCTACCTTTCGTTTTGCTCCAGGCATCAATCTGTTTTATGCCCCCAATGAGTCAGGAAAATCAACGATCCTACATGGTATTTTCGCTGCCTTGTATGGAATGAAGCGCGATTACGTCAAATCAGCGAGATACTTGCCTGAATATGAAAAATATCGTCCGTGGCAGAGTGGTGCGTACGAAACGATCATTACGTACAAATTAGCGGGCAAAACCTATCGCTTGCATCGTCAGTTGACGAAGGAACGGGAGGAGGCGCGCCTCTTTTTGGACCCCGAATGGACGGAAATGACTGATCTTTATTTGGAAGATAGACGCAAGGAACGGAATTTTATCGAAAAGCATACGGGCCTTACACGCAGTTTATTTACGGATTTGACGTGGATCAGGAGGGAACCGCTTCAAGCGGCTGAGCATTTGATTCCGACTTTTACGACTGCGGAAGAAGCCAATCCGGCTGTCCAACAAATTTTGGCGGAGCTGGATCGGGAGGTTGCGGTCATCGGCAAAAAAGAACGGGCTGAAAATACACTTTTGGGAAAAGCCGCTACGAAGGTGGCGCAAAAAGAGCAGGAGAAGGAAAATGCAAAGGCAGCGTGGCGAACGATCAGCCAACTGACGCTGCAAATAGCGGAAGCCACAGAAGAATGTCAGCAATTAGAAATGCGGCGCAGTCGATTACAGCAGCGTCTGGAGCACTCAACCGGACAAGTAAAAGCGTTGCAGGAACGCTGGCAACGAAGCCATGCTCCTGTCAGTCAACAAGACTGGGCGTGGTGGGAGCAAACAGCTCGCTCTGAGGCAGAGTTGGCTATTCACGAAGAGGCCAGACGTGGCTTCACTCAAGTAAACATGCCGAGAGAAGCCGTACAACAGAGTGATGACCAGCTCATACCCTTACAACACGATTATGAAAAAGGCGCACAATTGCTCAAGCAACGAGAGGCATTACATATTCGTTTGGCGACCTTGGCTGTATCGGCTCTTTCTACAAGTCCGCGAAGTACAGCCTCACGAAGCACCCGACAAGGCAATCAGGCGAAAAGGAAGCGGGGAGCTGCACTTATGTGGGGCGGCGCAGGGATACTGTCTGTTCTCGGGTTAATCGGTTTCGTGAGTGGACATCCCGTTCTGGGAGGAATTTCTGTGACGGCCGCTTTGTTGCTGTTCGGTTTTGGAGTTTTCTTACTGCGAGTAAAAGGGAGTACGGGCGAACTCAAACAGACAGCAGATCATGATGCGGTACAGGAAAGTCAAAGGGTACAAGAAGATATCGCTTCGCTCGATGCTGAACTCGCCACACTCGTTCAGAAATGGGGGGCGAGTAATTGGGATACATTTTTGGAAAGACGGGAAGTGCTACTGAAAAGCACACGCAAGCAACAATCTGAGCAGCTTTTATCAGAGATGGCTAAAACGAAGCAGGAGGCCAATCTGTCTGCAAGCTGGGGGGAGGCACTTCGGACCTTCCTTGATCAGGAGAAAAGCGCGCTTGAGACCGAACAAGGCAAATTGCGCAGCGAGATGGTGGAGATTGAGGAGAGACTGCAGGAGCTGCGGGAACAAATGGCCAGAGGAAATGGGGAGATGGCGGTTCATGAGAGCCTGTCATTATCTCGCGCGACGGATGAGCTTGAGGAAGCGCAGGCAGCACTTCGTCAGCTGCAAAATAAGCGAGATGCCCTTCAATTGGCTCGGGAAATGTTGCAGGAGGCAGTAGGGGAATGGCGGCGGGATAGCACACCTGCTGTGAACCAGCAGGCTTCGGAGATCATCGAGCATATTACAGGGGGAGCGTATCGGGATGTCAGACTCGATCCCCGTGACGGATTTGCCGTCCGTTTGCTGGAACCCACCAAGCAAATGGTGCTCGAACAGGACCAATGTTCCACTGGAACCATTGATCAGCTATACCTTGCCCAGCGTTTGGCTTTGGTGCATCATGCCAAGCAGTCGGAGCCATTGCCGCTCTTTTTTGATGATCATTTTGTCCATTATGATGAAGAGCGCCTGCGCCGAACACTTGAATATATAGCGATGCTGGCACAAGAGCAGCAAGTGTTTCTTTTCACCTGTCATGAACGAGAGCTACGCATGCTGGAGCCATTGCTTCGTCAAGGGAACAACCGCCATGCCGTGCATCGGATCGGGTAATTGTTTCCGGGGGAGGAAAGAGGTTGCCCCTCTGAAATCCAACCTCTATAATGGAGATTGTTATTGTCTTGTACCATGATGTCACATGAGGAGTGAGCCCTATGACGCAACGCAAGCCGGAGTGGCTCAAGATCAACCTTGTTTCAGGATCAGAACTAGCCAGCTTTAAAGAGCTTAAGCAAACCATGCGCACGAAGACGCTACATACCGTTTGTGAAGAAGCGAAATGCCCCAACATTCATGAATGCTGGGCAAGCGGTACAGCAACTTTCATGATTTTGGGTGATATATGTACCCGTGCCTGTCGTTTTTGTGCAGTAAAAACTGGACTACCGACGGAGCTGGATACAGCTGAACCAGAACGTGTAGCAGAAGCAGCAGAACAAATGCGTTTGAAGCATGTCGTTGTTACTTCCGTTGCTCGTGATGATTTGGCAGATGGAGGCGCACAGATTTTTGCCGATACGATTCGTGCGATTCGTCGTCGACTGCCGTTTGCCTCCGTAGAAGTATTGATTCCCGATTTTATGGGGAACTGGGATGCGTTAAAAGTGGTCATGGACGCAAAGCCTGACGTACTAAACCACAACATTGAGGCGGTTCGTCGGATGTCAGATCGTGTACGGGCAAGAGCCAAGTACGATCGGACGCTGGAATTGTTGAAAAAGGCGAAGGAATTCCAGCCGAGCATTCCGACGAAGTCCAGTCTGATGATTGGAGTAGGCGAGACGATGGAGGAAATCATCGAAACGATGGATGACCTGCGTTCTGTCGACGTCAACATCATGACGATTGGCCAGTATTTGCAACCAACCAAGAAGCATTTGAAGGTAGAAAAATTTTACCATCCAGATGAATTTGCTCGCTTGAAGGATGAAGGCATGAATCGTGGCTTTAGTCACGTGGAATCAGGGCCATTAGTACGCAGCTCGTATCATGCTCACGAGCAGGCGAGTGCCGCGAAGGAAACGATTGCGAAAGAATCTATGCCGAAAGCGCAATAATAAGTAACCCCCTCAGTCTCGCCCTACACGAGCGGAAAAGAGGGGGTTTTTTACTATATGGGGGAGAGGGCTTTAGCGACTGGTTGTACCTGTGTGAGTTGCCTTCACGTTGTGGGATGTTCCCCCCATACGCTTGACGAGCGTGTCAATGCTTTTCGCATCTTCTGTACGCGCTGTACTCACGTTGCTGGAGCGGCTTGCTACACGAGCGATTTCTTGGATGTCATTCGGATTATCGGTAACATACACTTTGTAATAGCGTGGTGAAACCGATTCGGCGTTCATTTTTGCTTGTTTTTTCGCTGTGTGCGCATCTGCTCCTTGTGTGTGCACACCTACAAAAACTTCTTTATCCGTTACCAAGACCGTAGAACGCTGAACGCCAGGGCAACTGGCAGTGACATTCCCTACAGCTTTTGCCAATGCATCACGGTCTACATAGACGTTTGTTACACTGGCGGTTTTCATATGCTGACGGTCAGTCTGCGCATAGCCCATGCGTGGCATTCCAGTTTGCATGACTCCTGCTCCACCGCGGTTCCAAGCACGATTTTGATTTTGATAAATGGACTGGTTCATACCTGCTGGTGCGTTGTTAGTACCCATTGTGCCCATCCCAGCTTTATGATCCGTAAAGGCATTATACGGTCTCATACCGCTCGTGAAGGCGTTGTAGTTGTTGACATTTGCTCGTGGATAGGTACCATTTGGGAACATGCCATTGTTGATTCCATCGTTGTTGGTGAGCCCCATTCCATTACGGACGTGACCACCGCCAAAATTGTTGGAACGTACTCCGTTGTTGTTGTTGTCGCCATTAAACCAGTCAAAGTTGTTCAATCCCATGCCGTCGTAGTTACGGACGTGCATTCCATCAACGTTTCTGGTGTAAGGCGCAGCTTGATTCGTCATTGTCCTATTCGGATGCGTGTAATTAGGCGCAGCATTATTTGCACAACCAGAAGCCAAGAGCACAATACCTGCAATTGCAGGATACAACCATGTCTTTTTCAATGGTAACACCCCCTACACGATAGAATGTCCAAAGGCACAGGTCAGTTATCGTGGGAAATTTAGCTCATGTTGCGTGAAATATGATAAGATGGACGTAGTATACATGCGTAAGGAGGAAGCGAGTTTGATTCGCACGCAAGCCGGTACTTATGAAGTCATGGAAGTAAATCGAGACGGCTGGAACCTTGAAGCGTTCAAGGAGCGCTATAGCGACATCCTCGACAAGTACGATTATATTGTAGGGGACTGGGGCTATGGTCAGCTTCGTCTTCGTGGGTTTTATATTGACGCTAATCGCAAAGTACCGTTCGAGCAGCGGATCGCCGCTTTGGATGAGTACCTGCATGAGTTCTGCAATTTTGGTTGTCCGTACTTCGTTTTGCGCAAGGTGAAAGCAAACGTTGGCAACGGGGACGACCAAAGCGGGCAAGACGAAGCTGCCTTTGATGTTATTATTGATATTCGTCAGGACATTCCTCGTGAAGAGGGTGGCTCTTCGCCCTATGTAGAACGAAAAGAACGCAGACGCTATCACCCGCGTCAAAATAAACAGGATCGCCAGAACAATGCTGGCGCGGATCGCAATGGGGCAGGGAGAAACGAACGCGGGGAGAAGCCAAAGTTTCAAAAGGATCGACCCGATAAAAACGGCAAGGACTCCAACTCACGAGAGCGCCGTCCTAATCATTTGAAACCCAATCGCGAACGCGATAAAGTCCCAACAGGACCAAATACACCAAAGCGTGAATCCTAAAAATGAATCAGAATAACCGAAGCATAAAAAAGAGCCCTGTATGTCAGGGCTCTCAGAGTGTAGAGAAAGTCCCCTTCCGAAAAAAAGGGGACTTTTCGCTTGAATTTAGGGGGTACAAATATGTCTCCCCACCCTCGTAAAACGCGTTAGGAGCGATTCTAGAAGGTCAAATTTTTTCTGCCCAATCCGCGGAAATCAGGATGGGGGTTTCTCGACAGCCTGAGAGCCCTGTATGTCAGGGCTCTTTTCGTTTTTCGATCTAAAAACCACCGGGTCCACCAAAACCACCGGGTCCACCCAAACCACCGAGTCCACCAAAGCCACCGGGTCCACCAAAGCCACCGGGTCCACCAAAGCCACCGGGTCCACCAAAGCCACCAGGTCCACCAAAACCACCTGGTCCACCAAAACCACCTGGTGATCCACCCCAACCAGGCCAGCCCCATGTGGGCCAATAGCCAGGCCAGCATGTATTGCATCCCCACCAAGGATATGGCTGTGGGACGACAACGACCTCAGGACCTCGTCTTCTACGGAAAAAGACAGGATGAGCCTGATCTTCTGGAATGTATTGAAAATCCTGGTCTGCTGAGTAATAAGGTGGCTGGTCATATTGTGCAGGAACAAATTGGTTTTGATCGTATTCGTTTTGATCATATTGAGTTTGATCGTATTGGTTTTGGTCGTAAGAGCTTTGGTCGTATGGATAAGATTGCATGATGCGATTCGCACTCCTCTCGTTATCTGTCTGTGCATCTGTGCAGTAGCAGTATACGAGGCATACGCCTGTAAGGAGCATTGTCCAGAAGGAATTGGGCGGGGGATACAAATAAAAAAGGAAGAGCCTACAATCGCTCTTCCTTTGGTGAATTAAATGGCTGCTTCCAAAAATGATTTCAATTCTTCTGCTTCACGCTCGTTCAAGTTGAACGCGAATTCCAGATAGCCTTCTTCTTCCAGATCATCATGTCCAATAATAGCGGAGCGTCCATTTTGAATGTTGATGACAATCGCCTTCCCATAAAAACGGCTGGTCGTTGTAATCGCGAGGTCAAAACGTGTAGCTTCACCCGTGAAGCTGACAAAGCGCGTTCGAGTATCCTCAGCTTCGTCGTACAAGTAGAACAAATCATTTGCCATATAGGTGTCCCTCTACTTCCATAAAAGATTTGGTTTGTGTTCGGTATTGTGTACAGCGCGGACAAAGCGAATGGTTTTGGTTTTAGCACGCATGACGATCGAATGAGTTTCCACCATATCATCACCGAGATAGCGCACGCCTTGCAACAGCTCTCCATCAGAGACGCCTGTTGCCGCGAAAATGGCGTCGTCCCCTTTGACCAGATCGTTCAGCGTCAAGAGCTGCTCCGGATTGTCTAGTCCCATTTTGATGCAGCGCTCGCGCTCGCTGTCGTTTTGCGGCTTGAGCTGGGCTTGCATGTCGCCACCCAAGCACTTGATCGCCGCGGCACTGATCACGCCCTCTGGCGCACCACCGATACCCAAGAACAGGTCAATCCCTGTATGGGGCAGACAAGCAGCAATCGCAGCACCCACATCGCCATCTCCAAAAAGCTTCACTCGTGCACCCTTTTCGCGAATGGCGTCAATAATCGCTTGGTGGCGGTCGCGTTCCTGAATAATGACCGTCACATCTTGCACGCGCTTGTTATTTGCTTTTGCTACAACCTCTATCATTTTATCCACGGGATCGTAAAGGTTGATTTGTCCGGCAGCACGTTTGCCGACAGCCATTTTCATCATGTACATGTCTGGTGCATGCAACAGTGTTCCACGGTCACCGATGGCGATAACAGACATGGCATTGTTGTGACCCTTGGCGACAATCGTCGTTCCTTCTAGCGGATCAACCGCCACATCTACCTCAGGCCCACCTGCTTCCGGGTTGCCGAGCTTTTCACCGATATAGAGCATGGGGGCCTCATCCAGTTCACCTTCGCCAATGACGACGGTACCCCTCATGTTGATCGTATCAAACATGGCGCGCATGGCGCTGGTCGCTGCTCCATCTGCTTCATTCTTTTTCCCGCGTCCCATCCAGTGAGAAGAGGCGAGTGCAGCCATTTCCGTTACCCGCACAATTTCCAGAGCCAATTCGCGTTCCACAGTGTGTTCCTCCCCTTATGCTTGCCGGCAAAAATTCACCCCATCATTGTAACATAAAGTAATACGTGATTCGTGACAGGTCGTACAAATTTGGTATACTGAGGGATGAAAAGAGGTGAAACCGGTGAGCAATTCCTATTTGCAGGAAGGGGAATTGGTGCTTCTCGTCCTGGTGCTAACATTTGTGTTTACCGTTTACTACTCAAAACGCAAATCAAAAAAGCGAAAGTAAGGAGAAATATATGTACGACGTGAATACAAAACGAATCGACCAAGTATTGGAACATATGTCTCGTATGCTTGATCTGTTGGACAAGCTCAGCGAACGAGGAGCCGAAGCGGTTTTGGCGGATGAAGTAGCTGTTGCAGCGATGGAGCGAGCCCTGCACTTGTCTATCGAAGGAATAGTGGATGTTGGAAACGCACTGATCGATGGATTCATTATGCGAGATCCAGGAAGCTACAGCGACATCGTGGAAATTTTACGGGATGAGCAAGTTATCACGGATGAACAGGCTTTGATCCTGACACGTGTAACTGATTTCCGCAAGCACCTGGTCAATGATTATACAACTGTGCCGGTCAATGAGATGTACAGCCTGGTAGAAGAAGCTGCTGGTACTATTCGTCAGTTTGAGCCACAGGTGAGAGCTTTCCTGAAAAAAGAACTGTTTTAAAAGTGTTTTCAATCCATAACCAACGTAGCGGATATTTTATACAAAAGACTTTCGTTTGTTTACTAAAACGTCTTCATCCACTACAATAGGGAGAAAGGACGGTGATACGTATGACAAACGAAGGAACGTCCACTCGTGATCAAATCCTGCACATGCTCAAAGTCAAAGGTTCACTCCCTGTCAGCGACATGGCCGTCGAGCTAGGGATTACTGAAATGGCGGTTCGACGTCATTTGAACACCCTGGAGAGAGATAATTTGATCAAGTCTACGCTTGTTCGCCAAGCGATGGGACGCCCAACGAATGTTTATTCATTGTCGCAGGAAGCAGACGAACTGTTCCCGCGCAATTATTCTCATTTGACATTAGATTTTTTACAAGACATAAAGGAAATCGATGGTTTGTCCAAAATAGAGATGCTATTTAGACGCCGCGAGAATCGCTTGGAGGAGACTTATCGCTCCCACATGCAAGGTGACTTGGAAAATCGTGTAGCCAAGCTGGCCGAGCTGCAAAACGATAAAGGCTACATGGTGGAATGGGAAAAGGACGAAAATGGAGACGGCTATCGGATTCAGGAGTTCAATTGCCCAATCTCGCAAGTAGCTCGTGAATTCAACCAAGCGTGCAGCTGTGAGCTCTCCTTGTTCCGTCGGGTTTTGAATGCCAATGTCGAGCAAACCACATGCATGGCAAAAGGCGGAGACAAATGCGTGTTTCACATCAAGGAAGCGAAATAAGCTAGCCATAACGAAAGTCCACTCGAGCTGGGTGGATTTTTTCTTTGTTTACAAAATTTACCAGGCACAGGATTCGGTTAGAGTCCTGTGCCTTTTTTTCTATAATCAGGCAGGCATTAAGTACCTTTTTGCTCCATTCTAGCAATCTTAATGTTGTTTTAACGTTTTCTTTATGTTGGACATTTACTATTTATAGTGTAAAAAAACAACGAAACACACAGAAAACAACAGAAAGGTGGAATGATATCAGGATAATATTGGTGAATCGGATGGGCGTCGTGACGAAAAACAGTTGAGGAGAGATCCGTAATGAAAATGAAAAAAATGGTATCAAGTATAGCTGCTTCTGCCATCTTGTTGGGTGGGATCCTGCCAGTCGTTGATTCCGCTCATGCAAAAACCAAATCTCCCGAGAAAAAGATGACGATGACATTTGACGTGATCAGTGACATCCAAGGAGACCTCCGAGATTTTGATCACGTTTTGCAAGACATCAATGAGGAAAATCCAAAATCCAAAGCATTGATCATTAACGGTGATATTACTCCTCGCGGTTACGATTTTGAATATCAAGCCGTGCAAGATGTGCTCGATAAAAATCCTCACCCTGAAAATGTGTGGTCCAGCATTGGCAATCATGAGTTTTATGTGCCGAAGTGGAAGAATCCCCAAACACTTGCACAAAGTACATGGCCAAACGGCACAACGGAAGAAGAGTTGTTCGATAACTTTTACGAATTCAGTGGAGAAGACAAAGTCTATCACCAAAAAGAAATTGATGGATATCCCTTCCTCTTCCTCGGCACAGAAAAATACATGAAATACCACGATCCAAAATTGTGGGATGAAGTATACATGAGCGACGAGCAACTGGATTGGCTGAAAGATAATCTGAAGCGTTATAGCAAGAAGGACAAGAATAAGCCCATTTTTGTATTCTCCCACCATGTGCTCCCGGACAGTATCTCGGGCTCCAGACAAAATCCATACACGAACGATTACCTGGATGTGGACAAGCTCCTTGACATCTTGAAAGACTATCCGCAAGTCGTTCTCTTCACGAGCCACACCCATTGGGATCTGAACCTGCCGGACTGGGCAGGCAAAAAGAAAGTCAAAGGCGGAGACAAACGCGGCTTTACCGTCGTAAACACGGCCGGCATTGAAACGGGATGGATGTCAGCCGGTCCAGACGGGGGCGAAAAAGTCACGCCGGATGGAGGGGCTTTCAAGCAAGGACTGCGCTTGCAAGTGTACGGTAATGATGTCGTCATCCAAGCGTATGACTACCAACACGACAAAGTAATTAAGAAGCTCAGCATCCGTTATGGAAAAATCGAGCAGTTGCCGCCGGATGTACAGGCGGATGATGATAATAATGTGCTTGTCAACGCGACGCAATACATGGAGTACGCAGTTGGCAAGCAAAAAAACTGGCGGGATTATGATCCCGAAAATCCACCGACATTTCCAGGATTCCAGATCGTGTATGTCCGTCATAAAGGGGAAATGAACCTGGAAGCCGGTACGCCAATTATGGTCAAATTCAAGAAATAACGGGATTGACAAAATCGTGACGATGAGAGAAGAGACGACTCGACAAAAAGCAGGAAGCGGTGGAAAGCCGTTTCCTGTTTTTTTGCGATAGAAAGGACGAAGGTTTACACTAAGAGGGAAGAGCTTGTACAACCGGCTTACGACAACAGATGGGAGATGGATCAAAGTGAAACAATACAAAGGCTACTTGCTTGATCTAGATGGAACGATTTATCGGGGAAAAGAAGCGATTCCGGGAGCCGCAGCATTCATCACCCACTTACAAACACATCAGATTCCGTATTTATTCCTGACCAACAATTCTTCAGCCTCTGCACAGCACGTCGCAGAACGGCTGGTAGCAATGGGCATAGAAGCACAGGCTCAGGACGTGTATACCACGAGCATGGCGACCGCTACCTATTTACGAGAGCAAGCACCAGCGGGTACATGCGTTTACGTGATTGGAGAGGCGGGCTTGCATGATCAGCTGACGGATGCAGGCTATGTGATTACAGAAGAAGATCCGGCTTATGTCATCGTTGGGATTGATCGTGCCTTTACGTATGAAAAGCTGGCGATCGCCGCACGCGCTATCCGTGCAGGAGCAACTTTTATCGCTACAAATGCAGATGCAGCCTTGCCGACTGATGCTGGTCTGTTCCCCGGCAATGGTTCACTGGTGGCAGCCGTCTCCGTTGCCTCCGCGACCAAACCTATCGTGATTGGCAAACCGGAGTCCATCATCGTCCGTTACGCTCTAGATCAGCTTGGTACAGCTACGGCTGACACGCTGATCGTCGGGGACAATTTATATACGGACATTGAGGCAGGTGCCAACAGCGGCTTGGACAGCTTGCTCGTTTTGACAGGCTATTCCACGCGCGAAGAAGCAGACAAGCATCATGCTACGCCTACCCATATTGCGGAAGACTTGCCTGAATGGCAGCAACGAATCTCCCTATGATTCTGCGCATTCTTCCTGCTGCTTCTGGCGGTGGGCAATACGGCTGGAGGCGGCTGCTGCGACCGCACCGACGAGATCGTCCAAAAAAGTATGGACACCAAAACGCTTGTCGTTGAGATCGGCGAGTTTGCCGTGCTTCAGCTTGTCTACATAACCGAAGTTGGTGAATCCAATGCTCCCGTATAGGTTGACGATGGCGAGGGCGAGTACCTCGTCTATGCCATACAGAGGCTCGTCTGATTCAATAATCGCCTGAAGCGGGGGCAGCAGCTGCTTTTGTTCGGCGAGGATGTCGAGTTGAATTCCGGTCAGCAACGCGTTTTGGACCTCACGTTTTTTCAAGACGGCAGCAACACTGTCCAGACACATGTTCAAGGTGATGTCCGGGATGTATTTTGACTGCAGGAACATGACGATTTCAGCAATGTCGTTCATACTGACTCCTCGTTTTTTCAAAAGCTCAATAACGAAGTCCAGACAACTCTCGCTATTTAGTGGATGCTCACTCATGCTTGTGGTTCCTCCTTTTTAACGTGCGTGTTCAAAAAGCCGACTTTTCAGCACCCAGAAAGTCGGCATGAATGTATCTAGTATCTGCATACAGATAGGCACCTATCCCGATCCAATGACATACAATGCCAGAAGAGCAGTCTGCAAGGAGGGTGAACGACTGTATGGAAGAAAAAGAGCTTCTTCAGGAGAAGTACGGTTTTGAACTCCAGGGATATCGCACGACGGGGGCAAGCAAGGTACTGGAAACGGATCGAGGCCTTTACTACATGTTCGAGGCGCCAGCCGGATATAAATACAAAAGCAAGTTTATTGAGAAAGTAAAACAGCATTTGAGTCAACAGCAAAACATTCGCTTGTTAAAGCTGGTGAATACAACAAGCGGGCAGGCTCACATCGTTGATGATGAGCAGCTTTACTATTTATATAGAGGCGTGCGAGAGGCGGCTCCAGACAATCCACATTATTCCAGTGGTCAGTCACTCGCACAGTTCCATCTGGCCACGAGTGATTTTTCATCTGACAAGATGTTTATCCCCTTTAGCTCTCTTGGCAACTGGCCGAGCACGTGGCGCAAAAAGCTACGGAATTTTAATGAGTATCGGGATGAGATGGATGAGGAAAATGTAGAGCTCGCGCCAATGGATGAATATTTGTTGACCTGCTTCACGTACATTACTCAACTCGGGGAATTGTCCGTTCAATATTTGTTGGATGCTGGATACGATAAAGTCGTGAAGGAAACAGCTGGTCTCGGGAAAGTAGCCTACCAAAATTTTGATCAAGGGTATATGCTATGGAAAGAGAAGGATGTACGTCTAATGGCAGGTGAATGGAACTGGGTTCTTGATATGCGTACTCGTGATGTGGGGCAGTGGATCAAAGCCGAGACAAAGCGAAGCGGCTGGAATGAAGAGGCTGTGACCAGCTTTTTCGACGGCTACAACAGCGTCTCTGCTCTGCAGCCAGATGAATATGCCGTGATTTTTGCGCTCATGCTCTACCCAGGCAGGTTTTTGAAGCTCGTGGAGACCTATATGGAGTTACCGGTAGAAGAGCGCCAGGAAGTCAACATCCAAGCATGGCAAACGCAGTTGGAAGACGAGCTCGCGAAAATAGAAGACGGACTTCGTAAGTACCCCCTATTCATTGCACAGCGTTATGACGTATCCATTCCACAAATTGATTGGTTGTGGAGGAAAAAAGATGATCAAGCAACAAGTTTTCGTTACAAGGAAACTCAATCCTGAAGTGATCGCGATGCTTGAAAAAGTAGCCCAGGTCGAGCAATGGACAAAAAATACGCCGATTCCGCGTGAGCTGTTGCTGGAAAAGATTAAACATGTAGATGCCGTCTTGACCATGCTGACAGAACGAGTGGACGAGGAATTTTTGGCGTGTACCAAACGACTCCGAATCGTGGCGAACATGGCGGTCGGTTACGACAATATTGATCTGGAAGCGTGCAGACGACACGAGGTCATCGTAACCAACACGCCCGATGTGCTGACAGAGTCTACAGCCGATTTGGCTTTCGCTTTATTGATGGCAACAGGCCGCCGATTGACGGAAGCCAATCGATTTTTATTGCAGGGGGAATGGACATCGTGGAGTCCGACCCTCATGGCTGGACAAAATGTATATGGTTCGACTCTGGGGATTATTGGGATGGGACGAATTGGGGAAGCGGTGGCGAGACGCGCCAAAGGATTTGGCATGCGGATCTTGTATCACAACAGGAATCGCAAGCCGCAGGCTGAGCAAGAGACAGGAGCACGGTATGCTGATTTAGCGGAGCTTCTGCAAGAGTCCGATTACGTCGTTCTGCTTACACCGCTGACAGAGGACACACGCATGTTGATGGGGGAAAAACAATTTTCGCTCATGAAAGAAACCGCTGTGTTTATCAATGTTTCTCGTGGCGGGACAGTCGATGAGTCTGCACTGTATCAAGCGTTGGTAGATAAAAAAATTTGGGCGGCTGGCTTGGACGTTTTTGCAGTCGAGCCTGTCCCGATGGATAACCCGCTCTTGCAACTGCCGAATGTAGTCGCATTGCCACATATCGGTAGTGCAACAGTGCAAACGAGGGCGGAGATGGCGAGGCTGGCTGCTGCTAATATCGTAGCGGTGCTAAGTGGAAGGGGACCACTGACTGCCGTATGAACACGTTCTTTGTTTTGATTGCAGGACTCCTCGTGCTTCTCTTGATTGCAGCAGTAGCCGTTTCGTTTCACGTAACCTGGCGCTTGACTCATCCTGTACGAAAACCGATTCACATGGAACCCCGAGATTTTGGAATCGAACAGGCGGAGTCCGTTGTTTTTTCGAGCAGAGAAACAAAGATTTCGTTGGCTGGATGGTACTTGTCGGCAAAAAAAAATGGGCGGGTTTCGAATGGAAAAACGCTGATCTTTGCTCACGGATATAGTCAAAACAGATTAGAGCCACATCTGCCAGCGTTGTCTCTGGCTGCAAGACTGGTTCAGGCCGGCTTTGATGTATTGATGTTCGACTTTCGCAATGCGGGGGAGTCCAGCAAAGCACTGACTACGATTGGTCTTCGGGAACAGCAAGACCTGCTTGGGGCCATCGATTTTGCAGCAGCGAAGAAGCCGGAGCACAGACTCGGCCTCGTCGGATTTTCCATGGGGGCGGCAACCTCCTTGATGGTTGGCGGAGTGGATGAACGCATCACAGCGATTGTGGCAGATTCACCGTTCTATTCCTTGCGTGAATACTTGGCTGAGAACTTGCCGCAGTGGACGGGCCTGCCACGAGCTCCATTCAACTGGCTCATTCTTACCTTGTGTCCTGTTTTGCTAGGAGCCAACCCGCGAGACGTCAATCCATATCAGGCAGTCCAGCAAGCGAACAAACCGATTCTTTTTATACACGGGACAGGCGATACGACGATCCCACTGGTAAACAGCGAACGACTCTTTGAGCTGACCCAAGACGAAGATTCTGAGATTTGGATCGTACCGCGAGCGGGGCACGTCCGTAGCTATGCGTTAGTTCCTGAAGAATACGGGAAGCGTGTCATTGCCTTTTTGGAAAAAGGAAGGGAAAAGTAGAAATGAAAAAAGCAGCTACGCGGTTGCTGTAGCTGCTTTCAGGTCGATGTGACTGGATTAGAATACTTGTTGAACTTCTTTGATGCCTGGGATTTCTTCCACCAGTGCACGCTCGATTCCTGCTTTCAGGGTGATGGTAGAGGAAGGGCAGCTACCGCAAGCACCCATCAGGCGCAGCTTCACGATGCCATCTTCTACATCAACGAGTTGTACGTCTCCGCCGTCACGTTGCAGGTAAGGACGCAGTTTATCGAGAACTTCTTGTACTTGATCCATGATATCCATGTTACATTCACTCCTTTCCAACCTCTCCTTTATTATAATCATACCATGGTGAGAAATCCATGGCTTACATGCCCTGTTGACACTTTGAAATTCCACTTACACACCGAAGTTTAGTAGCATGGACTTTTTGTAATCTTTGCATGTTATAATGAAAAAGAAAGAAGCAAGTACTTCAATATAAGGAGTCAGATCTTCGTGAACGTATTTCGCAATGTGAAGGAACTGATTGGTAATACGCCGATCGTCGAAATTACACAATTTGAGCTCCCTGAAGGTGTCCGCTTGTTCGCCAAGCTGGAGTATTTTAACCCAGGAGGCAGCGTAAAAGACAGACTCGGCATGGAGTTGATTCGTGCCGCAGAGGAGAATGGCCAATTGGCCCCAGGTGGTACCATTATCGAACCGACAGCAGGAAATACAGGAATTGGTGTAGCGCTGGCCGCTGTAGGAACTGGTTATAAAGTCATCTTCTGCGTACCAGCGAAGTTTTCCGAGGAAAAGCAAGAGCTGATGCGTGCTCTTGGAGCAGAAGTCGTCAATACACCAACAGAGTTGGGGATTAAGGGTGCAATCGCCAAGGCAAAAGAACTCGCAGAATCGATTCCAGGTGCTTTTGTACCACAGCAATTTGCTAACCCAGCGAATCCAGATGCACACTACAAGACAACAGGTCCGGAAATTTGGAGTCAAATGGACGGCCAAGTAAACGTATTTGTGGCAGGCGCGGGTTCTGGCGGTACTTTCATGGGTGCTGCTCGCTACTTGAAGGAACAAAACCCAAACGTAAAAACGGTAATTGTCGAGCCAGAAGGTTCCATCTTGAATGGGGGAGAATCCGGCCCGCATAAAACAGAAGGGATCGGCATGGAGTTTTTGCCTCCGTTCATGGATACGAGCTACTTCAACGCCATTCACACGATTCTCGATGTGGAAGCATTCGATCTGGTCAAGCAGCTGGCAGCCAAGGAAGGCTTGCTCGTAGGCAGCTCCTCAGGTGCAGCCATGGCAGCGGCACTCCGCGAAGCAAGAGAAGCAGCTCCAGGGACGAATATCGTTACACTGTTTGCCGACGGCAGCGAACGTTATCTAAGCAAGAAAATTTACCAGGGGGGAATTTAAGATGCGTATCAAAACTCGTCTGATCCACGGCGGAATCGATGGAGATCCACATACAGGAGCCGTATCCGTTCCAATTTACCAGGTAAGTACTTATAAACAGGAAGCCATTGGTGTTCACAAGGGCTTTGAATACTCCCGTACCGGGAACCCGACCCGTCACGCATTGGAAACATACATCGCAGAAATTGAAGGCGGCGCTCGCGGCTTTGCATTTGGTTCGGGTATGGCGGCACTCTCTACCATCCTCTCCATGTTTAACAAAGGCGACCATCTCGTGGTAGGTGACGATGTATACGGTGGTACTTACCGCGTCGTTACACGTGTATTCTCCCGTATGGGTCTGGAAGCAACCTATGTAGATACGAGTGATCTGGCAGCAGTAGAGGCGGCAATTCGCCCGGAAACCAAAGCAATCATTATGGAAACACCGACAAACCCGCTGCTGAAAGTAAGTGACATCAGCGCGTTGGCAGGCATCGCGAAAGCAAAAGGCGTTCTTCTCGTAGTAGACAACACGTTTATGACACCTTACTGGCAAAATCCGCTGGATCTCGGTGCTGACATCGTGTTCCATAGCGCAACGAAATATTTGGGCGGACACAGCGACGTGGTAGCAGGTCTGGTTGTAGCAAAAGATGCGCAAGTGGGCGAAGACCTCCATTTTGTGCAAAATGCAATTGGCGGTGTGCTTGGACCACAAGATTCTTGGCTGTTGCTGCGCGGTATGAAGACGCTGGGAATTCGGATGGAAGAGCATGAGCACAATGCTCGTACGCTGGCAAAATGGCTGTCTGAGCGCAGCGATATCAAACGCGTGATCTATCCTGGTCTGTCCAGCCATTCCGGTCATGAGCTGATTCAAAAGCAAGCGCGTGGCTTCGGTGGCATGATTTCCTTCGACGTAGGCAGCGCAGAGCGTGCTGACGAAGTGTTGGCAAAGGTAAAATACTACACGCTAGCAGAATCGCTGGGTGCGGTGGAGAGCTTGATCAGCGTACCTGCACGCATGACACATGCTTCTATCCCGGCGGAGCGCCGTGCTGAACTGGGCATTACGGATGGCTTGGTGCGCATCTCTGTTGGTATTGAAGATGTTCAGGACTTGATCGAGGACCTGGACCAAGCATTGTCCTAAGCTTGCTGACCCGGGGAGGGCGGATATAGTGACTGTCGATATCAAGGTTTTTGGAACAGAGCAATTGTGCGCAAGCTGCGTCAATTTGCCATCTGCAAAGGAAACAGCCGAGTGGCTGGAGGCGGCACTCTCTCGCAAATATGGGAGTGACAGCATCCGCATCGTTTATAGCGACTTTCAACAGCCGCAGACAGACGATGACAAAAGCTGGGCGAATCGCATTATCGAGGAAGATTTATGGTATCCGCTTGTCGTAATTTCCGGGGAAATTGTCGGTGAGGGAAATCCGAAGTTAAAAGATATCTATGAAAAGCTGGAGAGCATGGGTGTACAGCCGATTGCTTCTTTGGCAGAATAAGATCGCTCAAAAAACGACCAGATGATCTATATCTGGTCGTTTTTCTTTTTAGAGTAACAGTCTGAGCGCAACTTTGAAGGTCAAGAAGCGTTTAACTAGCATCGAAAGAAAAAAGGGTGACTTTTCTATGTTTGGAAAAAAGATGGCGTTTAGCGTTCTAGCATGCTCCCTTTGTTTATCCACCATACTTGTTACCCCATCTGCTACAAATATTGCAGAAGCAAACACAGCGAGCTACCGAATTACATATAAACTTCCGCCCAATCCGGAAAAATACTTGTTTTTGAATGTACAGATGGTCTCTATTAGTAATCCGCATCCATTGTCTTTGCAACTGCGCCCTTATTCATCCGATGACTATATAATCGACATGGAAACGGAAGAATCGTATCACAAAATGAATTTCTCTTATCGCGTGAAATTCTTATCCTCGAAAAAAGGATTTCTCTGGAATCTGTATCACTTTATCGGTACTCTACCTCCAGCATATCCGGCTGACATGAATCTGGATGAGCTAGACCAAGGCATTAAGAATACGGACGCCTATTCAAATGAGGGGAGAGCTCTACGAGAAACCAGAGCCCAAAGCAATATGAATGCCCGCCTGCAGCCTCTTGTTCAAGCCGGTTACGTCATGCCAAATGAGATCGACGATGGGATCGCAACGAAGGAGTTCGTCGCGACCGTTCTGTATCGGATGTTCGGAACCGTTCGACCTTACCACGGAGGAATTGATCTGAAGGATTCGGAGAATGTCGCTGTGCGCTGGGCAGTTGAAGTAGGCTTGCCGGGTTATGTAGTAGATAGCGAAGGCTATATTTATCCTGATTCACCGCTTAGCATGGAATCCGGTCCGGAAAAATACGCACAGGAGCATGCGTATGATCGTCTGCAGCATTTTATGAAACTCATTCTTCCCGGGAAAAAGACTGAATCTGGTTGGGAGTACTATCAGGTGAAATTAGCACCGGGCATGGTGCCGACACAACCGCGCGATCTCATTTCAGTCAATGGAAAGCCCTATAATGATGATCCTGTTTACTCTATTACAGAGACCCAAGAATACCAAAATGCTAGTAGAAAAATCGGGCAGTACTTTATTCCGAAGTTTCCCCAAATGCTCGATCAAGCACGTAAGGATGCCCTTAAGCCTCGGGCATGGGACTGGAGCCGCGATCTAATTCACCATCCTCATTTTTCCAAGGAGATTGCCGCCTATCGTAAAAACAAAAGCAGCAAAAATCTGAATGCCGTCTACCAAGCTGTAAGAAAGCACTACAACCTCAGTATCCGTCAAGACTCGGCTGCCATTATCAAAAGTGTGCTGGATAACGTCAAGTAACGTGCTGTTTACTATTTGTATATCATTCGTAAACATTTTGTAACGAACGAGAGCAGGCTTCGTCCTATAGTAGTAAATGTAACCAATAACTTACCATCTAGTGGAGGCCATAACGATGAATAAAAAATGGATGAAGCCTGTTACATATTTGCTGCTTGCAGGAGTTGTAGGCGTAGCTGGATTTTCTGCAATGAATACACAAGTAGCTCACGCAGACTCTGAAAAAGGAAAGTTGTTTTCTGCCGCAGCGGAATTGAAGCTCGCGAAAAACACCTATGTGATCGATCAAAAAACAGCTGATGTGAATGGCGATAAGAAGGATGACATCGTATACCTGATTGGCGAAAAAGAAAAAGCGGATGACATCAATTCCTCCACTATGAACATCGTAGTGAAAGACGGAAAATCCGGCGCTTATAGCCAAACGGATATCAAAGAGCTGGGCGGCTATGAAGGCGAGCTGACTCTCGTAGACTTCACGGGTGATCATGTTGCGGATGCCTTCGTGAAAACAGCGACTGGCGGAAGCGGCGGTGTTTACAGCCACGTAATCGCTACCTTTGAAAACAACAAACCAGCTGTGATTTTTGGTGAAAAGGAAAACGAAGGAATCCGTTACGAGGGGAAATTTGTAGATGGCTTTAAAGTAGAGGGCAAAGGCTCCCACCTGGATAAGCCACTGACGCTTGACGTAAGTGCCAACCAGGATGTATACGTAGCTGCCAAGCTGTATGACAAAGCAGGCAAAGTACAGCCAACAGAAGATGCTGTTTCTGTATTCTCTTATCCATTCGGTTCTTTGACTCCAGTCGATATGGATGCGAACGGTACATTTGAGCTGGTAGGTGAGCAACGCCTTGTAGGAATGAACAACACAGATACCGTTTCCCGCATCAACTCCGTATGGGGCTACCAAGGTGACGGCAAATGGAATCCATGGGAAGTAGAATATTCTACTTTCTTGAAAAAACACCCAGGTGAAGCGATCAACACGATGATTGAAAAGTAATAATTGTAGAGCTTGATCCGCAGCCTCCTTTTCATGACGGAAATGAAAAAAGGAGGCTGTTTTTCGTTGCCAGCGAATGGTTCTACCAACCGACTTTTTCTCATATGGATTTTGGGTACAGGGGTAACCAAAGGAGGAAAAGCGGATGGACCAACCGATTGCTCGTTACTACGAGCTGAAGGAAATTCAAAAGCAGGTAGAGGAAGAGTTGAACGAGCTGCGGAGTAAACTGATTGAAGCTTACAGCGAAGCAGGCAGCGTAGAGGAAGGCGAATACAAGCTGCTGATCTCCTACCAGGAGCGGCGAGAATACAACGATGACCGTCTTTACAACGCCTTGCCAGATCCTTCGCTTTGGCGCCTCATGTCGAAGGCGGATACAGGGAAAATCTCCAGTCTACTCAAGCTGAATGTCATTCAAGAGAAGGTACTGGCAGACACCTTTGAACCGAAAAAAGTACCTGTTTTACGTGTCCAAAAGCGATAAACCAGCTAAATGAGGAAACCGTCAGGATTAATCTTGACGGTTTTTTTGCATTGGGAGAATTATTTTGTATAATGGAATAATATTGAAAATTCCTGTTTTTTCCTTGTGTTTTTCTAGCGAATTTTCCATAGAAAGAGGTATCCCTCATGAAAATAGGTTTGGCTCAGACGATGTTTCCTCAATCAGCGGAGGAGGGGCTCGCGATCATCAAGCAGCAGATGATCAACGCTGCGGAAAATAATTGCGATCTGATTTGCTTTCCTGAATCGGTGATTCCAGGGCTGCGCGGTGTAGGCTATGAAGTGGAAGCATACGATCATGAGGTGCAACAGAGAGCTTTGGAAGAGATTCGTGCTCTGGCGAAGGAGCGCCAGCTCGCCGTCATTTTACCGATGGAATGGAAGGATGAGCGCGGCTATCATCTAGTCGCCTTTGTGGTGGGAAAACAGGGAGAAGATCTTGGGCTACAAATCAAAAATCAGATCGATCCTGATGAGGATCTTTTTGACTATGTCCCGGGCGAAGGGCGCCAATTGTTTACGATAGAGGATGTGTCGTTTGGCATTGTCATCTGCCACGAAGGATGGCGATATCCAGAGACGGTACGGTGGGCGGCACGCCGCGGGGCGAGCATCGTTTTCCATCCGATGTTTACAGGGGAAGTGAGCAATCCCGACTTTTACAACGGGGCAATGGTTTGCCGAAGCTTGGAAAACAACATCTACTTCGCCAGCGTGAACTACGCGATTCCGAATCAACAGGTGACGACGACAATGATCTCACCTACGGGGGAACGGCTGTGTGTGGCAAAAGCAGGCGCCGAGGAGCTGCTCGTGTGCGAAATTGATCCTGCGAGAGCTACATGTTTGCTGGCCCAGCGCTTCCGACCTGAATTGGTTAAATAGGAAGTTATACAAAAAGAAAACCTGTTAGACCATCCGGCCAACAGGCTTGTGCACTATCCCATATGCTTTTTGTACATCCATAGCTGACCGCTCTTGATGACACGAGCCATCTGACCGACCAGAGACATTTTCCCCATGCTAGCAAAGCCTTCCTTTTTGCCGAGGGAACCGAGAAAGCCTTTGTGCTTGAGAGCAGGCAATGAAGCTGGATACTCCTCGCCTTTGATGTCTTTTTTCAACATCAAGGCAACTTGCTCGCCTTGGATCTCAGCGGTTTGTGCGCTCGGCGCGATGATGGTGCTTGCACAGTCACCTACCACATACACGTTCGTATGGGATGGGATTTGATGATACTGATTTAGTTTGGCGCGTCCGATGTTATCTGTTTCGATCGGCAGAGAGCGCACGATTTTGTTCGCTTGAATACCTGCTGTCCATACAATAACATCACTTTCAACAGGCTGGTTGTGGTTGTACACGATCCCTTGCTCGATGCTAGTGACATTCGCCATAGAAACAAGCTGTACATCGTGCTCAATGAACCATTGAGAAGCATATTCCTGAAGCTTTTTCGGGAATGGGCTCAAAATGTTTTGACCGCGGTCGATAATGCGTACATTCAGGTCGGGACGGCTTTCGCGCAGTTCAGCAGCCATTTCCACTCCGGAAAGACCACCGCCCACAACGCTAACCGTGCCGTATGGGTTCACATTATTGATTGCCATGTATGTGTTGCGAGTAGCTCCCATGGTTTGAATTGAACATGTAAATTGATCAGCACCAGGGATATCATGGTAACGATCCTCACAACCCAATCCGACTACAAGCCAATCGTAGGAGAGGGTGTCCCCGTTAGCAAAATTGACGACCTGCTCGTCCAATTCCACGCCAGCAATTTCACCGTATTTGACGGTCAGTCGTGGATCGTTTGGAAAATTAACACGCAGGTGAGATTCCGGTGTAGTACCTGCCGCCAGAGCGTAATACTCTGTTTTCAAGCCATGAAACGGCATACGGTCTACGAGGGTTATAAACACGTCATCTGGTAAATCAGGGGACAGGACTCGCTCAATAATACGAAGACCCCCGTATCCTCCTCCAAGGATCACAAGTCGTTTCATAGAAGGTCTAGTCCTTTCTTCTGTCCGTTTTTTACAGCACCCACTCTATTTTTAGTCTCTTTCACTAAAAATGCAAGCAGAATCTTTTTCCCGTTTTCTCCGCTGGATTTTTATCAAAGTCGCGGTACAATAAAGTACGTGATGATGTCGAAATAATCGGTAGGTGACAATAGATGAAACCACTAGTAGAATTTTGCGCGAGCAATGTTTCCTCCTATACGCAATCCGTCGTGGATGCATTGGAAAATGATCCTGATCTGGATGTGGACGTACTCGAGTACGGCTGTCTGGGGTATTGCGGTGAATGCTACATGGAGCCATTCGCGCTCGTAAACGGCACATTGGTACAAGCTCCAACAGCCGATGAATTACTGGTAAAAATCAAGAATAAATTACGGGAGGAAGAAGAGCTGCTGAATGCAGACTTTCCTCTGTAAGTTGTTCTCTTAGGATGTTCATTGGGGAGCATGATCAACCGTGCACGTATCAAAATAGTAAAGCTGATGCCCAATTGATTTGGAGCATCAGCTTTTTTTATGGATTAATGTTCTTTGATCACGTTGTAGAAGGTATCGCGTTCCAGCGCGCGTTTTCCTGCGCCTTTGATCAACCAAACCAACTCATCTACAGTCAGAGCTTGCTGGGTAAGTGCACCGGCTGAGTGGCTGATGCGCTCCTCGATCAAGGTTCCATGAGCATCGGAAATTCCCATTTGCAGAGAAAGTTGTGTGAGCTGGGTACCGATGTTGATGAAGTATGCTTTGACATGCTGGAAGTTATCGAGCATCAGACGGCTGATCGCCATTGTTTTCAAATCATCAATGGCAGAGTTGCGGCGTTTGATACCAGCTGTTGCTTGGATCGGTTGAACAGCCAATGGAATGAACACCATGAAGCCGTTTGTGTCATCTTGCAGCTCGCGCAGGCGGAGCATGTGAATCACGCGCTCTTCCAATGTCTCGATGGAGCCGTACAGCATGGTGGTATGTGTTTTCAAGCCCAACTCATGAGCCGTGCGGTGTACTTGCAGGTACATGTCTGTACTTGCTTTTTCCGGGCTCATTTTCATACGATAGCGCTCAGTCAAAATCTCAGCGCCACCGCCAGTGAGGCTTTGGAGACCAGCTTTCATCAGCTCTTGCAATACCTCGCGGATGGATAGGCCGGAAATGCGGGAGAAGAACTCAATCTCCGCACCTGTATACGATTTAATCGTCACATCCGGGTACGCTTTTCTCAAGGTACGAAGGGTGTCGAGGTAGTATTCAAATGGCTTGTGCTGGTTATGTCCGCCAACGATATGGAATTCACGGATACCCGGATGGAAGCGAGTTTCTACATAATGAAGCAACTCTTCCATGCTCATTGTGTAGGCACCTTCATCCCCTTCATCGCGGCGGAAGCCACAGAATCTGCAATGAGCTTCACATACGTTCGTTGGGTTGATGTACAGATTTTGCAAAAAGTAAACGTTATCCTGATTCTTGCGATAGTTAACAACGTTAGCCAATTGTCCAATCGTCAAAAGATCGTTGGAATTAAAAAGGGTGACACCGTCTTCCAAGGTAAGTCTTTCGCCATGCATGACTTTTTCTGCGATTCCGGCGAGAGATTTGTCTTGTATGGCAATCGTTTCAAGCGCCATTCCAAACACTTCCTTTCAAAGTCAATGGTTCTTAGATGAAAGAGCTTTAATCCAGTCGTACCCAATCGATATTCGTTCCATGGGAGTGGAAAGGCTCTTAGGAATAGAGTAAATCTCGGACAACAAGAGCACCTATATTATAAACCTCTTGGTAAGTACGAACAATATCATAAGTTCTCCAACTCTCTAGAAGGAAGTTTTGTATGTAAAAATATAACAATTACCGTCGTATTTTTGGTATATTTTCGGAAATTAAGTAATTTTTGTTTGCGAAATTCTAGCTGTTCTTGTAAAATATAGTAAGAAAGCCTGATCTATTACTAGGAGGAGCTTCAAATGCGGGACGTTTTGCTCGAGAAAATCGAACTCCTTCGACAGCGTATGGTATATATGGGGTTAGAGTTTGGGTTAGATCATCCAGATGTCCTAGAATACAGTATACAAATTGATCAACTACACAACGAACTGAACCAGATCGATCATAGTCTGTCTAAGGCAGGGAACCGGAAGAAAGCTTATAGATTTTATCTAATGGAAAATAATGCACATTTTGCATAGGAAGGGGAAACCCTTCTTTTTTATTTGTAAAGAGAGAATGAGCGCGTAAAGTGCAGGGGAACCTTGTGGGAAGAAGCGTTTCTTAGTAAACTGAATATACTGGTTGTAACAAGTGCAGGAATAATGAGCCTGTGAAGGAGGGAAAGAAGCATGATTACATTGACAGAGCGCGCCAGTCTGAAAGTAAAAGAAATGCTGGCAGCAGAAGGCAAGCCCGATGTGTTTTTGCGGGTAGGTGTCAGAACAGGTGGTTGCAGCGGCTTTACCTACGGGATGGGCTGGGACGAAGAGATAAAAGAAGGCGACGAGACCTTCGAGCAAAACGGTGTGAAAATTATTGTCGATAAGGACAGCTACCCATACATTAAAGGTACAGAGATCGATTTCAAGGAATCGATGATGGGCGGAGGCTTCTCTATCGAGAACCCGAATGCAGTCGCTTCTTGTGGGTGTGGCTCTTCGTTTAAGACGGCACTCGCTGAAGGCAAAGCGGAGAAATGTGACGACTAAGGCCTTTTGCTAGTATTTGGTGAATAATACTAATAGAGACCTCTTTGACTTGTGCGGAAATTTCGCATGAGTTGAAGAGGTTTTTTTGTTGGGAGTATTCGGATGAAAATTTCCAAATCGTGTCACAAAATGACGCCTTTGTTTGTTATACGTGCGAATCGGCGGTGAGAGGGCTTGGATCATAACGAAATGGAGCAAGCGCTAAAGGAGGTCAGAGCGGGGGATATCGACCACTTTTGTTTGATCATCGATGCGATGCAAAAGATCGGCACACGGTTTTTTTCGGCATGCCTTGAATCCTGCTCTGACGAAAAAAGATTTACTGATGATTGCCGAGAAATTGAAATAGAGAACATCTATCGGTAAATGTAACATTTATCCAAATGCACACGTATTTACAAGAGCAGCTCCTTTTTGGAGACTGCTCTTAGCTCACTTTTAGGCAAAAGCATGAGTAAGGAGTGAAGAAGTTGGCTGATGTTACACAAGAACAAAAAGGCTTGCAGTGGCTATTGCTGGGGGCATTTGGGAGCGGCTTACTGTTTGACTGGATGTTTTACAGTAAAGGATTGGGTATCTCTTTTCTATTGTTCGTAATCGGCTTGTACGGTCTCTTTATTTGGCAGGCTAGGCAACGCATTCATTTACGCTTTTCCCGAAAGCAAGTATTCGACTGGATATGGTCGCTTCCGATTTTTCTATTGGCCTTTACCTTTTTTCTATTTTCCAATCCGCATTTTCACCTGTTCAACCTGTTACTGATCCCGTTTCTATTCGTGATCCAAACGATCCTGATCACCAAGCGTCATCAAGCGAAATGGTACGAGGCAGGCTTTTTCATGGAGATGATGGAGACATTGCTCCTTTACACCCCGAAGTATACGCGCCTGCCATTTAAGCTGACAAAGGAATGGATCAAGGGTAGGGTGAATCAGGAGAAGTATGGGGTGATGAAGAAGGTTTTCATAGGAATCGGCATCTCGGTGCCTCTATTGGTGATTGTACTCTCCTTGCTCTCGAATGCGGATAGTGTGTTTGGACATTTTCTGGGTCAAATACCGCGAAGGGTGATTGATGTCGATTCACTTGAAGCAATCTTTCGAATGATGCTAATCGGGCTCATTACGATCCTTGTGTTTGCTTACATGTATTCTCTTTTCGGGAAACGAGAAGAAGTAGTGGAATTGCCTGTACCCGGAGATGACAAAAAGATCGTTTGGGACGGAGTTATCCTTGTAACGATTCTGGCGATCATCAATATCGTGTACACAGCGTTTACATACATTCAGATATCGTATTTGTTCAGCGGGGCGAAGCGAGTTTTACCAGATGAATTGACGTACGCCGAGTATGCTAGAAATGGCTTCAATGAGCTGGTGACGGTCACCGTCATTAATTTCTTGATTCTCCTATGCACGATGCATTTCGCATCACGGGCAAAACCAATGCTCTACCGGATCATTCAAGTTCTGCTGAGTATGTTGACGATTTGTACGGGCTTCATGCTCGTGTCCGCCTATTTTCGCCTCTCGCTGTATGAGGATGCTTACGGGTATACACATACGCGGCTGTTAGCTCACGTTTTCATGATATTTCTGTTTGTGTTGTTTAACATTGCTCTCTTGAAAATTTGGCGCGACCGTTTCTCCCTGATCAAGTATTACGCGATTGTGACACTAGTGAGTTACGTCATTCTGAATTACATCAATATGGACGTCATCATTGCTAAAAACAATGTACAGCGCTATCATGCGACTGGCCACATCGACATCGAGTATTTGAGCGAGCTGTCTTATGACGCGATACCAGTGGTTATGGAGCTTGTGAGGGATAAAAAGGTAGAAGAGAGGTTTATGGAGATGCTGCAGGAGCGGAAAGAGATTTTGTATGAGGACAATAGCTGGCAGTCCTTTAATCTCTCGGAGTATCGGGCGAAAGCTTATCTTCCATGAAATTAGGGGACGGAGACGAGGTGATCTATCGTCTCCGTTTTGTTTGGAACAAGAAAAGATAGAACAAGATTCCCACTAGGATGATGACCACGGTCCCTGTAAATAGATAATCGTTCCATACTAGATTGGCGGAACTGATAGGCATTGCACCAGGACCTAACGCTTGCAAGTCCTCTCCAGCAGCTGACTTGATGGCTGTTCGTGTACAGATGTTGGTCTCTAGCTCATTTAGCTCCCAATAAGACGCATAGACAAGATATTCTTGACCGGGTTGAAAAGGGATGCCGCATGCACCTCCAAGACCGCTGGTGACGATCTGAACTTGTGTCTGATCCACTCCTTTCCACGTGGACTGTACCTCGAAAATAACAGCAAAGCCCCCCCGCTCTGGTTTATCCCAAAAGGGAAGCCAACGTAGCCAGTCTGTTCGCTCATTTACCTGGAGTACCTTGCCTGTAAATACAGCGGTAGACTGATCCTTTGCTGTTAAAGGGTCAGGAGGTCTGGCACAACTACAGGCCGACGCAGGAAAAGGCTCGATGAAAAAGGTGAAAAGAATCACGAACGAGAAAAATGTAAGAATACCTTGAGCGTTCCTAAAAATCATCACTGATCCACTCCTCTAAACCATAAGACGGGGAAAAGAGAGGATTGTTCCGAAAATGATGACAACGATTATTTTGTATATCTTGGTGGGAATAATCTTTCTTGCCTACCATACGACTTATGTCAAAACGTCGACAGTGAAGCTGACGATCCCTTCTGTACCCCCACTTACATTGGTTCATCTTTCCGATCCTCATGGACGAACACGGTTTTGGAATGGAGAGTTGCACAAACTGGTGAAT
Source organism: Brevibacillus sp. DP1.3A (assembly GCF_013284245.2). Taxonomy (NCBI): domain Bacteria; kingdom Bacillati; phylum Bacillota; class Bacilli; order Caryophanales; family Paenibacillaceae; genus Brevibacillus; species Brevibacillus sp. DP1.3A. The sequence goes on from NZ_CP085876.1 coordinate 1,459,028, forward strand.
GTTCACGATCCGGATTTGGTGATAGTGACGGGAGATTTGACACAGGACAGCGGGCAGTTGACGAGTGTGTTGAATGAGCTAGCGAAAATAAAGAGCGAGGATGGGATATACTTCGTCCCTGGCAATTACGAGAGAGAAGCAGGAAGATTTCGCAAAAAAGCCTATTCCGCTGCTGTTTCCGATTCCCAAAAAGAGGCTTGGCAACAGGTAATGACGGTGTTGGAAAACGAGAGTACGGTGATAGAAAAGGATGGCAGTCGCATTTGGATATACGGCTTCGATAATTCGATTTACGGCAATGAACGGCGTCCTAGGAAAGAGATCCAGCAGGCGAACTTGACGATATTTTTGGCTCACTCTCCCAATATTATCTCGTTGATTCACAACGAGGGTTTAAAAGCTGACCTTCTCTTGACCGGACACACCCACGGGGGACAAGTTCGCTTGTTCAACCGTACTGTTGGTGCCTATAAGCATTTTCATGTCGGGCAAAAAGAGGATCAATCCGTTGGCGTATTTGGCATCAGTCGCGGGCTTGGTACTTCTAGGCTGCCAATCCGGCTGAATTGCTTTGCAGAGATCACGGTATACGCGATCAATCAATCATGAACGCTCGTGTTCATCAATCGTTCCTCAATTCGTCACTGTTCGTTCACACGATCCCAGATTTTGGATTGATTTCATCGAGTAAGATGGAAGTGTAGAAAAAGAAGAAAGAAGGGGTCATTGTGAACAAGAAGTGGGGTATGTTGGTTTCTTCAGTTGCATTGTCTGCAATGTTGATTACAGCATGCGGCGGAGGAAAGGATCAAGCTGCTAGCACGGATGCAGCGGCTCCTGCAGCGACTACTGGCACACAAGTGAATATCGAAGCTAGTAACTGGAAATTCAATCAAGAAACCTTTGAAGTAAAAGCTGGCGAAGAGTTCACGCTCAACTTTAAGTCGACAGAAGGCTTTCACGGTATTGGTATCCAAGGGCTGGATGTAGACCTCCAAAAAGATGGCAGCAAAACGATGAAAATCGATACAGCTGGTGAGTACACCATCTTTTGCAACGTGATTTGTGGACCGGATCATGGCAAAATGGTAGCAAAATTAGTCGTGAAATAATTCGATTCTCTTAATGGAATAAAACAACAAACAAGCACTTTGGCCTGCATAGCGGGTCAAGGTGTTTTTTCATTTCACAGGTGGGGGCATACTACATGGGTAGCCACTCATCGAGTAAGGGAGGGAACCACATGTCCAAGCACAACAATAAAGACAAACGCCCAACAGAAGCATCCGCCGGCTCACGCAGTACTCCTCCGAAAACGGGAGAGAACACTGGGCATAATTTGCGGAAAGAAGATCGATCGTAGCATACAAGAGAGAAGCTAGCAGGCAAAGGTCCTCCCATGACGGAGGGCTTTTTTGCTTGTCATATACATGTTTTCGCGATTTTTGCACATGGTAAGGAGGAAAAGTTTTCAAGTCGGTGATGCGATCCAAAAAGGAGATGAGTGACTCTGGATAAGAAACACTACTACGTGACCTTGCAAGCAGGAACGACAGTGGCAGAAATCCGCGATGAAAAAGGTTCCGCCACGTATGATTTTGAGATCGAAGCGACCGATGTTCAAGTAGGCATGATGCGAGATTTGTTCAATAACTGCGTCCATGGGGATTTCATGATGTGGATGCATGGGCATACGCTATGGTCTGACATGCCGGATCGGGACAACGACGAATACGATGACAACCTGAGGGCCATCTACCAACTCATTTATCAGTATGGCACTGAAAAAACAAAAAGTGATCTCGAGCAAATGGGCCTTGTAAAACTATTGGGGTTGGATAGAGAAGAGTTGCGCCCTTTTTAACGGATCAATCATAGACGTTTTCTACCAGAAGGAGTGAATAGTATGAAGATGTGGAAGCAAGGAATGATGACAACAGCGCTGGTAATGGGTCTCGCCATGCCAGGTGTTGCGTTGGCCCAAGATGTATCTGCAACAGTTGACCAGGTGATCAAGCCGACTCACAGCCATGATGAGCATGGGGAGAAGCACATGAAGGTGCGACACAGCTCAAACAGAGGCGTTCATCAAAAAATGTACATGCTCTTGCTAGCGGAAAAATATGCACCAGATAGCGTGGTGAAATGGCAGGCAGCGTTTAAAGAACGTGATCGGTTAATGAGCGAGTTCGAGGCGCTGAGTGACGACCCGAAGTGGCAAGCGAAGCGTGAAGAACGCAAACAACTGATCAACAAGCTGAATGAACAAGTGAAAAAGGGCGAAATCACCAACGAACAGATGGAAAAGCAGTTCAAGGATTGGAAAGACAAAAACATGGGGCCAAAAGAAGAGCGTGACGCCCGAAAAGCTCGGATCGAGCAAATGAAAAAAACACACGAAGCTTTTGACTCGGCGATTGAATCTGGCGAAACAGCCAAGATTAAGGAGTCACTCCAGCAAATGCTGGAACAAATGCAAGCAAATAATTCTCGCATGGCGGAAAAGCTGGCCATGAAGAAAAAATAACGTTACGAACAAAAAAGGACGTGACCGACTTACTGGTAGGCGTCCTTTTTCATATCTGTTACAAGCATAGCGGGTGTCCATTCATTCAGGAAGACCATCTGTTCGGTTTGGCAGGAGGGACACCAGCCTGTATGGATGCAGTGGTGGCGTGTACGATCTATGTAACCATTGTCCATCTTGGCATCGTCTATCTCCCGGTACGGGCTGTAGCTTCCATAAAAGTCATACAGACGGCCTGCATCTTGCAGAGCTTGACCGCACGTTGAACACGCTTGTTGGAGCGGCGTGAAGCCATTGCAAACTGGGCACAGATGATTCAAAGTGTAATCGCCTCCTCGTTGTTGCTTCTACTGTGCACGCCAACAAAAGCGGTTATGCAATGGAATGAAAAATCCCTGTCGCAGCCATCGGAGGCAACAACAGGGACCAAACATTTTTACGATTTGAAGTTGTCCATGCTGGAAGAATGACCAGGCTGCAATTTGGCATCCGGATTAAAGTAGGAAACCGCGTTGTTTACAGCAGTAGGTGCTTCACCAAATCCGACAGCGATCAGCTTGACCTTACCAGGGTAGGTTGCGATGTCGCCTGCTGCGAAAATGCCTGGAATGTTTGATTCCATGCGGGTATCGACCACGATGGAGCCTTTTTCGAGCTCCAGCCCCCAGTTCTTGATCGGACCGAGAGAGGAGATGAAGCCAAAGTTGACAATGACTGCATCAACTTCCAGATCGATTTCTTCTTTTGTCGTGCAATGGGTCAGCGTGAGTTTTTCGATGCGCTCCTCACCGTGCAAAGCTGCAATTTCGTATGGTGTTGTGACGTTTACTTTGGAGGACATGAGCATTTCTACGCTGTGTTCATGTGCGCGGAACTTGTCTCTGCGATGGATGAGGTGTACTTCTTTTGCGATAGGTTCTAGCATGAGGGACCAGTCCAGAGCGGAATCACCGCCGCCAATAACAGCTACACGCTGTCCCTTGAAGGAGTTCAGATCGGTAACAAAATAGTGCAGATTGGATTTTTCATATTTGACGGCATCTGGGTGTTCCAGCCTGCGAGGTTCGAACGCTCCTACCCCAGCAGTGATGATTACGGATTTGGAGTAGTGAGTGCCTTTGTCCGTTGTGATTTCAAACACATCGTCTACTTTTTTTACGACATTTTCCACTTTTTCTTCCAGACAAACGGTTTGCTGAAAGCGGGAAATCTGATCTTTCAGATTATTGATCAAATCTTGTGCTAAAACCTTTGGAAATCCGGCTACATCATATATGTACTTCTCCGGATAAAGAGCGGATAACTGCCCACCTAACTGGGGCATGCTCTCAATGATTTTTACACTGGCCTGCCTCATCCCGCCGTAAAAAGCGGTAAATAACCCGGCAGGGCCGCCACCAATGATCGTAATGTCGTAGATTTGCTCGTCCTTTTGTAGAAAGTTCAATCCAAAGCACCTCCGAATTAATCGTAAGCGAACTCCTCAACCATTATAACCCATACAAGTAGAAAAACAGGAGAGAAAATTCGAAAGATGATAGGCAAAAAAACCTTGCAAATCCAATCGGTTGCCGATAAGATGAGGATGACTGTAAAGAAATTGTCACATTTTTCTATGGCTGACTTTGTGCATTTTTTCACAGAGTGGTTCGGGTGGCATCACAGGGCAATAATTCCGATACTACACGGATCATGAAATGGGGCATCTTAATCTGTACCAGACCACGTGAAAAATCGCACAATCTTCCTTAAGTTACCATGAACAATGACATCATACATGATTGGAAGGGATACTGATGGGTACACCCAAAATCCTGATTCTTGGCGCTGGATACGGTGGTTTGCTCACAACGTTGCAGCTACAGAAAAAGCTCAACTACAATGAGGCAGAAATCACCTTGGTCAACAAGCACAACTATCACTACATCACGACTTGGCTGCATGAGCCGGCTGCAGGTACAGCACCTGCGGATCATGCCCGCGTCAGTCTGGATGGCATCTTGAACAAGGACAAAGTCAACTTTGTCAAAGGAACGGTGCAAGCCATTCAGTCAGAGGAGCAGACCGTCACGCTCGAAAATGGCGAAGTGCTGTCGTATGACTATCTCGTCATCGGATTGGGCAGCGAGCCAGAAACGTTCGGAATTGAGGGACTCAAGGAGCATGCGTTTAGCATTCGCAGCATCAATGCAGTCCGCAATATTCGCGAGCACATTGAATACATGTTCTCCAAATTTAAAAATGAGCCGGATCGTACGGACTACCTCACGTTTGTTGTGGGTGGAGCTGGCTTTACAGGTATTGAGTTTTGTGGAGAGCTCGGCGATCGTCTGCCAGAGCTGTGCCGAGAATTCGATGTCGATCCAGAACTGGTGAAAGTCTACTGCATTGAGGCAGCACCAACTGCATTACCTGGTTTTGATCCAGAGCTGATCCAATACGCAATGGATGTATTGGGGAGAAAAGGCATCGAGTTCAAAATTGGAACACCGATCAAGCAGTGCACCCCGGATGGCGTGCTGTTGGCTACCGGAGAAGAAATCAAATCGAAGACGGTGGTTTGGGCAGCAGGTGTCCGCGGCAACAGCATCGTGGAAAAAGCAGGCTTCGAAGTCATGCGCGGTCGCGTCAAGGTAGACGAATACTTGCGTGCGCCTGGTCATGAGAATGTTTTTGTCGTAGGAGATTGCGCATTGATCTTCAACGAAGAAGGACGTCCTTACCCGCCAACTGCGCAAATTGCGGTACAGGAAGGCGAGACGTTGGGTGAGAATCTGGCTGCATTGGTTCGTGGCGATCTGCCTCAAAAATTCACCCCGCATTTGCAAGGGACACTGGCATCTCTTGGAAAAGGTGAGGGCATCGGGCAAGTTGGTTCGAAAAAGCTGTTCGGCAGCACAGCAGCCATGATGAAAAAAGCGAGCGACCTGCGCTACTTGTACAAAATTGGCGGCGTCGGTCTCGCCTTGAAGAAAGTAAAGCTGTAAAACGATGCGTCACGCGAGCATTCAAGTCCGGGGGCTCATGGTCCGCGAAGAGATGGATCGGTACAATGCCTTGATGGAAGTGGGAGCTTTTCTGGAGGAACAGGGGCGACACGATTTGGCATGGCATGTACAGCGTGAAGTAGATATTCTCATCCTGCCTGCCATCGAACGGCTCAAGGAAAAGGGCCGCGAAAGGGATCGGGAAAATCTGCGATACATGATCGATAATGGGCTCCTTGATGACGAGGATGATTGATAGGTACCCCCGGCGAAGAAGAGCCGGGGGTTTCGTTTAGCTAGGATATGGAAGGAGAGAGCTGGATGCGCGAAGGGAAGGTTTGGCTAGGCGCCTGCGGGATCGTCATTCGCGGGCAAGAAGCTTTGGTTGTCAAAAAAACGTACAGCGGACTAAAAGGACAATGGTCATTTCCTGCGGGATTCGTGCAGGAGGGCGAGACTGTAGATGAAGCAGCAGTGCGTGAGGTGCTGGAAGAAACGGGTGTCGAGGCAGTCGTGCGACAAGTAGCGGGAATCCGTTCAGGCGTCATCCGGGAGTCTATTAGTGACAATATGGTCGTTTTTTGGATGGATTACATAGGTGGGGAACCGCGCCCGCAGGAAGGTGAGATCGCGGAGGCGAGATTTATGCCGATACAGGAGCTGCTTCATGACCCGCTGTCCTCGACTTATTTGAAAATCATATTGCCGGACTATATCAAACGGGAGCAGGGAATGACAGGTCAATCGTTTGATATCGATCCCATTTTTCAATACACTTCCTATAAAATCTTTAAGTAATCCTGCGAAAGAGCTAGATAAACCGCAATGTTTCCGCTTACATTGCGGTTTTTTTATGGTTTTTTCGCGATGAACTGCATTGTGAACCAAGGGGAGATTCTGATATAGTTAGATACATCAAAATAATCTGAAAATACATGCAATTAATTCTCACGCATGTATACCGAAAGGGGAGCTCAACATGAGACAAAAACAAGAACAGTGCCCATACTGCCATGGCCAAGGGTATTTCCAACTGCTCCTGGGGGGCTCGGAGAATTGTCCTAACTGTGACGGAGCAGGTACACAGGAAGCTCAGAAGGAAGCTGTTTCTTCTCATCAATAATGATTAAGGAACCTCGCATAGAAAACCGTCGAAGCGAATGCATCGGCGGTTTTTTCTGTCAGGCACGCAACACATACGATGGGCTTCTCTTATTGACCGATCCCTCGATTTTTTGCTACACTTAATACCGAAAATAGCCCGTCTTTCCTATATTTGCCGAGGAAGTGGCAAAAGGTGGAGAAGGTGGCAGGAGGTCTTTTTCGTCGATGAACTTGATGCAATTTATGGTATCCATTGTTCTGTTCTCCGTGCTAGGCTTTGGCATTGGGTTTATTTTAAACATGATTTTGAAAACAACATGGTTTCCTGTTGTGATCAGCGTTGGTGTAGTCGTAGGTGCACTTGTCTATCAACAAATCGTTCCGGGAATTTGGGATTCGCTTATTCTGGGCTGCGGCATGGCAGGTACAGTGGCGAGTGGCTGGACCATTCAAACGCTTCGCAAAAAAGGATATCGGATGTTTTAAAACAAGTACAAGCAGGCCTTTATTTCGGGCCTGTTTTTCTTTTGTCATTTTATTGGAAAAACGTGCAAGTGACTGAATATTTCTGTAATCAACCAAAATTTGTGTATACTTTCCTCCTCGTCGGGACATGACTAGAAACGAGAGGAGGTTTACCAAGAAATGAATGGAAAGCAGTTCGTAAGTATCGTCGCGCTGTTCATCCTGGTCTTGACGGCCTTCGCAAGCGATGGATACAGCTATAATGTTGTAGGAGACCACGGTGTCTCATCTACTTTTGGAATCAAGGAAACGAAAGAGGGGCAACATATCGTCAAAAAACGGACGGTATCTGCCAGTTCTCTTACTCAAGTGATTGATAAAGCGGAAGTATTGCACGATCAATATCCAAAAGTACGTGTAGTAGCGACTGGCTACTATGCTGGTTACGAATCGACGGGCAAAAATCCATCTCACCCGTCCTATGGCATTACATATTCAGGTGTAAAAGTACGTAGAGACGACTATTCCACGATTGCAGCTGATCTGCGCGTTTTCCCGCTGGGGACCATTTTGTACATTCCCGGTTATGGATATGGCGTTGTAGCTGACAAGGGTGGAGCGATTCGCGGCCACAAGATTGACCTGTATTTCGAGACCAAGCAGGACGTATTCTCGCAATGGGGGAAAAAATCAGTGGACGTGTACATCGTAAAAAAAGGCGAAGGCAAGGTAACGGAAGCTTTTCTGAATAGCTTGAATGAAAAAGGAATCGCAGCCATGGCGGAACCCGTCAGCGGCAAACAACAAACTGAATAGCAACGAACGAAAACGAATGGATGCCGCATCGGTGGCATGATAGAAAAAAGAAAAAAACGTTCAAGGCAGAAGCTTTGAACGTTTTTTGTGTCATTTTGTATGAATCAAATTAACCAGCTTCTCCAGTCCTTCCAAAATGCGAGGAGAAGGGCGGCAATATAGGCCTTCTTCCAACAAATGGACCTGAGTGTTTCGAATCGCGGTCATGTTCGTCCACTCTGGGCGGTTTGTGATCATGTCAGGCTTGATTCGCTTCAGTTCAATTCCGCACCAGACGACACAAATATGATCGGGATTGCGTTCCATGACCATTTCCCGCGTAGCCTTGACGTTTGCGACAGGATAATCTGCAAAAATATTGGTGGCACCCGCAATCTCACTTACATCGGTCAACCAGTTTTCCTGACCAGGTGTGTAGATGGGATTCGGCCACCATTCCCAGTACAGCTTCGGGCGTTGAGCGTACTTTGCAGCCTTTTGGCGGATGCTTTCAATGGTTTCGTCAAATTCAACTGCAAGCTGCTCGGCTTGCCTCTGTGTTCCTGTCGCCTCACCGACGAGTCGGATATCGTGAGCGATTTCTGCGATCCGGGAAGGGTTCAGCACGATATGAGGAATGTCTCTATCACGCAGAGCCTCTATATTTTTCTCCATGCCAGGAACAGAGAGCGATGCTACGACCAGATCCGGTTGGAGGGCAGCGACCAGATCCATATCGATTGTCAAATCGGGTCCAACCCGGGGGAGATGCTGCCACTCCTGCGGCCAGTCAGAGTGATCATCCAAACCGACGACATGCTCATGCAGGCCTAAATAATACAGGATTTCGGTATTGCTGGGACAGATGGAAACAATGCGCATGGGAGCCCTCCTTTAAAAAAACGGATGGAGCAATAACGCAATCATGACGCCTAACCAACCGCCGATCAATACCTCGATCGGTTGATGACCGAGCAGTTCTTTCAGTTTTTTCGCTTTTTCCTGGTTAGGGCGTACTTTTAACGATTTCATGCCTTCTAACAGGTGATTGAATTCATCGACCAGCTTATTTAAGACAACGGCTTGCATACCGGCATGGCGGCGGACACCTGCGGCATCAAACATCACGATCACACCGAGAATGGCAGAAATAGCGAACATGTTGCTGCCAAAGCCTTCACGCAGTCCCACGGCTGTGGATAGTGCTGTCACGGCAGAAGAGTGGGAGCTGGGCATACCGCCTGTACTCATGAGCAGTGACCATTGCCACGTTTTCGTTGCAAAAAAATGGAGGGGAATTTTGATAAATTGGGCGATCCCTATGGCTAGCAGTGCTGCCCATAAGGGGAAGTTTTCAAAAAAATCCGCCACGGAAAATCCATTCCTTTCTACTGTGCGCTTATCTCTAGGATTATTGTAACAGAAGGGCGTTGTCTTAATCCGTGAAGTTTTTGTTTGGATGTAAAGTCATTGCCAATCTGTGTTACCATGAAGACGGAAGGTTCGAAACGGAGGCATGCATCCATGGGGTATCCCGAGCAGTATTTACAGTTCATTGATAAATTCAATGATGGCGAATACTACGAATGCCACGATCTGTTGGAAGACATCTGGATGGAAGATAAGTCAGACAAGTTTTTGCAAGGATTGCTGCAATTGTCAGTCGGACTGTATCACCAAGAGTACGGCAATATAAAAGGTGCTCGCTGGATGTTAGGCAATGCACGAAAGTATTTGACTCGTTACCAGCCAGTTCATTGGGGACTGGACGTAACAAGAGTTCTTCGTTACATAGATGAATGCGAGAAATTGTTGCCGGAAAAGGATGTCATTTCTTATACAGAGGCAAAAGCCATGACGTTTCCACCCTTGCGCTTATATGTCGACACATCGTTTTAAACAAATGTGCCCATATTGTATCCTACCACAGAGAAAGAGGGAAGAGTATATGAAAGTAGCAGTAGAAAAACGCATACAGCTTGTGAATATCGCGTGTGATGAACTGATTGTCCCCCTATGGAAGGGTGAGGAGATTTCGCAAGTATACCCGGAATTGGACGAAGCTTTTGGAGGCAGTCTGAGTGGCTTGCAGCAGGACAAGGAAATTACGGGTGAGGCAAAGGAAATTACGGTTGTCCACGGAATGAACAACGTAGCTGCAAAAAAACTGTTGATCGTAGGGATGGGCGAACCAGGCAAATTTGATTTCGTAGCAGCCCGCAATGCATGGGGACGTGCAGCCAAAACGGTTGTGGGTAAAGGCAACGGTAAAACAGTGGTGATTGATTTGCCAACAACAGAGCATCTGAGTGCTGACCGTCTGGCGCAGGCAGTGACGGAAGCCTTTGGACTTGCCGAATACAATTACGAGGGCTACCGTCAAAAGGCAAAGCGTGAGTCTGATCCAATTGCGACGGTGCAAATTTTGTCAGCAGATGCGGATGCTTCATTGGTACAGGCAGGTGTTGCACGTGGTTCGGCGCTCGTATCCGGGACGAATCTGGCTCGCACACTCGTTAATGAACCAGCTAACTACTTGACTCCACGCGCATTGAAGAATGCGATGGTCGAGGTAGCAGAACGCTATGGCATGACTGTGGAAGTCATGGAAAAAGCGAAGCTGGTAGAGCTGGGGATGGGCGGAGTGCTTTCTGTAGCACAAGGCAGCGAGCTTGAGCCTTATGTCGTGGTAGTCAAATATCAAGGAAGAGACACGTGGGACGATGTCATTGGCTTGATCGGTAAAGGCGTGACATTTGATACAGGTGGGATCTCCATCAAGCCAGTAGCAGGCATGGAAGACATGAAGTCGGACATGGGTGGAGCGGCTTCGATGATCGGCGCATTGGAGGCACTGGGACAAATTAAACCAAAAGTAAACGTACTGGCTGTCGTCGGTACCGTGGAAAATATGCCATCCGGAACGGCATTCCGTCCGGGGGATGTCATCACGACCATGAGCGGTAAAACGGTAGAGATCATTACGACAGACGCAGAAGGTCGTCTCGTACTGGCTGATTGCATCACCTATGCAAAAGAGCAAGGAGTGTCTTGCCTGGTGGATGCTGCTACCTTGACAGGTGGTATCGTGGTCGCGCTCGGTCATTTCTGCTCTGGTGCCATGACCAACGACAATGCACTGTTGGATGAACTGATGAAAGCAGCAGACGTGGCGGGTGAGCGCTTGTGGCAGCTCCCTACCTTCGATGAGTACCGCAGCCTGAACAAGAGTCGCTTTGCCGATTTGAAAAACTCGGGTGGACGTTATGGCCACGGCATCATCGGCGGTGTTTTCCTGCAAGAATTCGTTGGCGATACACCGTGGGTACATCTGGACATCGCGGGTACGGCGTACACAGCAAGTGCTGGTGACATGCAACCAGCTGGCGGTACCGGAGCAATGACACGTACGATTGTTGAGTTTGTTTCCAGTCGTAGTGAATAAGAGATAATTCAATATCCCATTTCCATATAAAAAAGGAGTGTTTTCACATGGCACAAAATCCAAGCAACGAAGCACGTCGTCAACTGCTGGAGGATGCAAAAACGATCGCAGTAGTGGGTCTGTCTAACAAGCCGGACCGCACCAGCTATATGGTATCGCAAGCCATGCAGAACGCGGGTTACACGATCATCCCGGTCAATCCTATCATCGCGGGTGAAACGGTTTTGGGTGAAAAAGTATTGGGGAGCCTGACTGAGATTGATCAGCCAGTCGACATCGTCAACGTGTTTCGTCGCAGTGAAGACATCTTGCCTGTTGCACAGGAAGCATTGAAAATGCAGAACAAGCCAAAAGTGTTCTGGATGCAACAAGGTATTGCCAACGAAGACGCGGCTCAATTGATTGCTGATCAAGGTATCGAGGTTGTGCAGGACATGTGCATCAAGGTAGATCACGCCCTTTTGCGGGTTGGAAAATAAGAGACTGACAATCGAGGGAGTGGAAACAACATGTTTATCAACCCAGCGGCAGATACTAAGCGCGATCGAATTCCACCCAATCAAAAACAGACGACAGGCTTTCCTGTCCTGCACTATGGAGAGGTTCCCGAATATACAGATCTGTCTACGGAGTGGAGCTTTCGCCTTTTCGGTCTCGTCGAAGAAGAAGTGACGCTGACCTACGAGCAAATGATGGCTATGCCAAAAGGCGGCACGACTAACGATATTCACTGCGTTACAGGCTGGAGCAAGCTGGACAATGAATGGGAAGGTATTCCGGTGGAGGAAGTTCTGAAGCTGGTAAAGGTGAAGCCGGAAGCGAAGTACGTCATGCTGCACGCTGAGCACGGATGGACTGTGAACATTCCGCTTGTCGACTTTATGAAAAATGGCAATTTGTTCGCTACGAAACACAACGGCGAAGACTTGACCCCTGAGCACGGCTGGCCGCTGCGCTTTGTCCTTCCGCACCTCTACTTCTGGAAAAGCGCCAAGTGGGTGCGTGGGATTGAGTTTATGGAGAAAGACAAGCAAGGGTTTTGGGAGAAAAACGGGTACAATATGTATGGAGATCCTTGGAAAGAGCAGAGGTTTGCTTGGGATTGATTTGGGAAAAGAGGCGGTGATTACCCGCCTCTTTTTTTGTTTTAAAGGATTTAATTTCACAAGCTGCTCGGCGTCCTGGTCCACCTACGGCTTCACCAGTTTTCTTTCATAGTACGTGCCATATCGATGACTTCTTGATTTGTTAGCTTAATTTGCACCACCTTCTAAAATGAAGATATGGGGAAAGCAAGGCGAGTGACGTCCCGCTGATCGCAAGACAGGCCACTACCTTGCCATTATGTAAGCTTTTTCGCACGTGGCTTGACAATTTGTCTTAAAAAAACGAGTGAGATCAAAAATAGATCAGCATCGAAAAATCCTCGCTATCTGTGCAGATGCGAGGATTTCCATTCATATCGTTATGCTATGCTACCTTAAATGTACCTGTAATTTCCTGAAGCTCCTGTGCCAATATATTTAGAGATTGGGTTGAAGCTGAAATTTCCTCCATTGTAGCCAACTGCTCCTCAGAGGAAGCGGCAACCAACTGTGAGCTCCCAGCTGTTTCTTTGGAAATCCGTTCAAACTCAGAAACAGTAGCAGAGATCTCTTCGGAACTGGCTGACATCTCTTCTGCCAAAGCTGATACCTCTTGAATTTGATCGGTGACGTGCTGGATTTTGTTTACTATTTTCTGGAATGATTCACCTGCCTCGTGGACGACACTGATCCCAGATTGAACATTTTGGTTTACTTTACTCATCGTGCCTACGGCATGGTTCGTATTGCTTTGAATCTCGTGAACCAAGTGTGCAATCTGTTTTGCTGATTCCTCCGATTGTTCAGCAAGCTTTCTTACTTCATCAGCCACAACAGCAAAACCTCTTCCATTCTCTCCCGCTCTGGCAGCTTCAATCGCTGCGTTTAACGCCAATAAATTGGTCTGCGAGGCGATGCCGGTAATCACATCTACGATTTTGACAATCTCTTCAGAGCGTTCACCCAAGAATTTTATGACATTGGTTGAGGTATCTACAGCCTCCTTGATTGAGTCCATCTGCTCGACAGCTTCTCGAATCGAAGTATTTCCTTGTATCGCTTCCTCGGAAGCCTCTGTGGAGGAGGCAGAAACCGTATAGGCTGATTCTGCAATTTTTTGGATGCCTACTGCCATTTCTTCCACGGATCGCGCACTCTCCTCTGACCCGTGAAGCTGTTGCTCCGCGCCATTGGCTACTTCCTGAATCGCCGTTGTAATGACAGTAGTGGCTTCCGCTGTTTGTTCCGCGCTAGCTGCCAACTCTTCCGAGCTCCCTGCTAAGGAAAGGGCATTGTCGTTAATTTTGCTGACAACGGTACGCAGTCCAGCGATCATTTGATTAAAATCTTTGGTAAGTGTCCCAATTTCGTCCCTGGATTGATATTCTCCGAATACAGTTAGGTCGCCAGCTTGGGCCCGGCTCATCAGTTCCTGTATTTTTTTTACCGGTTTTGTAATCATATTGCTAATGACAACACCGATTACCGCTAGTAGAATAACAAACACGATGACAGCAACAAGCATGAAAGTAGCTTCAGTTTCGGCATTTTGCTTGTTTTCTGCATTGACCTTCTTTGTATCATCGGTCATGTAGTCCGAGAATTCCTTCATCACATCGAAGGTCTCTTGCTGCACAGCGTGGACTTTTGTTAGGTAATACTGATAGGCTTCCGCGTTCCTGTTGGTTGTAGCAAGTTCTATTGTTTTATTTCGTTCAGTAACGTAAGTGTCATACAATCCCTTGAATTTCTTGAACAGCTCGCTTTTCTTCTGATCGAAAGCGATGTTGTCCAGATCGGCTATTACTTTTGCATTATCATTTTTCACTTGTTCAATATTGTCTATTAATTCTTTATTCCTTTTCTGGTCTGTGGTAACCATTAGTTCCATAAAATAAGAGGCATTGGTCTGCATATTGGTGCGGATCTTGCTGATCGACTCGACAGCATAAAAGTTTTCGTTATACAACGTTTCCGAGCTTTCGGCCAGATCTCTTGTGGAAATGTACCCAACCCCTCCGACTGCGATCAACATCATTAATGCTAGGACAATAAGCGTAAAGATTTTGTAATACAACTTCAAATTTCGAAAGAACATCTGCTCTCACCTTTCTTATGAAAATACGATATGCTTGTTGTTTTCCGCTATTTTTGAAACTTTAAACATTTTCGTAGACTGTTAAAGTCGATAACACCGACGGTTAGAAGCAACGACTGACCGAGGAGGGCATTTTTTTACCTGACTAGTTTGGGGTATGTTAGATAAAGTGTAGGGACGGATCACGGAACTAGATTCGAGGACGAGGCTGGTTCACCTGATTGGTGAAAAGAAAATGGAGGGTGTAGTCGCCAAGCTGAAAGAAGGGCGCTATCATGCTGATAAGCGTTCATTAAGATCATTAATTATACGTATGTAGACGTCCAGATCGCGGGCTACAGAAAAGGTGACTTTGGCTGGCTTGCAGACTATAAGGGGCGGCCAGCAGGTGTGATCAATGGTTACACAAGTATATGTATGGAGATCCCTGGAAAGAGCAGAGGTTTGCTTGGGATTGATTGGGGAAAAGAGGCGGTGATTATCCGTCTCTTTTTTTGTTTTCATGGGCTTACACTTAGTGACACAAGTTTACACTTCCAGCGTTTTCAGCGAGAAAAGAAATAATCAGTAAAATAAAAAGTAACAAATACAAAGTTCTACCATCTGTGCAGCAGAAGAAATTTCAACATGGAATAGAAGTTGGTAGAACATAACTACAGCTAGGAGGACAACCCTGTGAAAAATAAAATAGACAGAAAGTAGCTGAAAAAATGATCGAAGTCCTTGGGGTGCTACGGACAACCAGCCTCCAACCCAAAGCAAGGGGTGTAGCTCATTTTGCGGATGATTTGCATGAAGTGGCGCTCCTATATCCACTCTGTTTATTTTAGTTGAATTTTTTAAAAGAAGTTTAATGAGAAATATTGTTTAAGCCGATATTCATTTTGTGAAAAATATTATGATTTGGAGGTATTTCATGAAGAGAGTTATGAAAAAGTTTTCTGTTTTAAGTGCAATCACCTTGCTGCTCACGGCTAATTTTTTATCGGCTGGTGCAAATGCGTGCGAAGAGCCTCATGGAAAGTATCAAGTAAGCACGAATCAAAACAATTCATTTTTTGTAAAGCCTGATGGGACACTTTGGGCAACAGGTTATAATACACAATGGGGCCATCTCGGAGATGGTACTGCAGATACCAAAAAGCAGACAACGCCTGTTCAAATTCTTGATGACGTAAAATTTGTTGCAGCAGGTAACTCCATTCACTCATTAGCTGTTAAGAATGACGGAACAGTTTGGGGATGGGGAAACAATGCAAGCGGACAATTAGGGAGTGCTAGAGAGATTAAAGCGGTGCTGTCACCAACCCAGGTTCCAAATTTAACAAATGTGAAAACGGTTGAGGCTGGAGGCTATTTTTCCGTCGCTTTAAAAAATGATGGTACTGTATGGACGTTAGGGGAGAATGCTGGTGGGGTACTTGGGGTACCAGATACTGAAGTTCCAAAGACGTATTCACCTATTCAAGTAGAGACACTAACGGATATTTCTGCTATTTCATCAGGAAAGTATCATTCAATGGCTTTGAAAAGTGACGGAACAGTTTGGACCTGGGGTAGGAATACTACTGGACAAATTGGTGTGAGTAAGGACGTACAAATGACAGGAGTACCTTTGCAGGTTGAAGGACTATCAAATGTAGTTGCCGTATCGGCCGGACATGAATTTTCGCTTGCCCTAAAAGAAGACGGAACTGTATGGGGCTGGGGTAAGAATTCAGATTTGTTTGGAGCGTCTGTAGTGGGTAATTCGTATGCACCTGTTCAAATCGAGGGCTTAGAGAATGTCACTTACATCGAAGCTGGACAGACTCACAGCTTTGCTAAAAAAAGCGATGGAACCGTATGGGGCTGGGGGGAAAATGGAGT
Organism: Brevibacillus sp. DP1.3A; assembly: GCF_013284245.2. NCBI lineage: Bacteria > Bacillati > Bacillota > Bacilli > Caryophanales > Paenibacillaceae > Brevibacillus > Brevibacillus sp. DP1.3A. Next base: position 1,475,403 of record NZ_CP085876.1, read on the forward strand.
AGGTCAGTTAGGGAATGGACAGAAGACTTCCACGGCAGTCCCTATCGAAATTGAGAATTTATTTAATTTTGAATCCCTGTCGGCTGGATCGAATGTATCTCTTGGAGTAAAATCTGATGGAACTGTATGGAGCTGGGGTTATAATGATCATGGAGAATTAGGCATTGGACATACAAATTATAAGACTTCTCCTGTACAAGTGACTCTCAAATTATCGGCTGGTGCAAGTGCGTGCGAAGAGCCTCATGGAAAGTATCAAGTTAGCACTAATCAAAACAATTCATTTTTTGTGAAGCCTGATGGGACACTTTGGGCAACAGGTTATAATACACTGTGGGGCCATCTCGGAGATGGTACTGCAGATACCAAAAAGCAGACAACGCCTGTTCAAATTCTTGATGACGTAAAATTTGTTGCAGCAGGTAACTCCATGCACTCATTAGCTGTTAAAAATGACGGAACGGTTTGGGGATGGGGAAACAATGCAAGCGGACAATTAGGGAGTGCTAGAGAGATTAAAGCGGTGCTGTCACCAACCCAGGTTCCAAATTTAACAAATGTGAAAACGGTTGAGGCTGGAGGCTATTTTTCCGTCGCTTTAAAAAATGATGGTACTGTATGGACGTTAGGGGAGAATGCTGGTGGGGTACTTGGGGTACCAGATACTGAAGTTCCAAAGACGTATTCACCTATTCAAGTAGAGACACTAACGGATATTTCTGCTATTTCATCAGGAAAGTATCATTCAATGGCTTTGAAAAGTGACGGAACAGTTTGGACCTGGGGTAGGAATACTACTGGACAAATTGGTGTGAGTAAGGACGTACAAATGACAGGAGTACCTTTGCAGGTTGAAGGACTATCAAATGTAGTTGCCGTATCGGCCGGACATGAATTTTCGCTTGCCCTAAAAGAAGACGGAACTGTATGGGGCTGGGGTAAGAATTCAGATTTGTTTGGAGCGTCTGTAGTGGGTAATTCGTATGCACCTGTTCAAATCGAGGGCTTAGAGAATGTCACTTACATCGAAGCTGGACAGACTCACAGCTTTGCTAAAAAAAGTGATGGAACCGTATGGGCTTGGGGGGCAAATGGAGTTGGTCAGTTAGGAAATGGAATGAAGACTTCAACAGCAGTTCCAATCGAAATTGAGAATTTATTTAATTTTGAATCCCTGTCGGCAGGGTCGAATGTATCTCTTGGGGTAAAATCTGATGGAACTGTATGGAGCTGGGGTTATAATGATCATGGAGAATTAGGCATAGGACATACAAATTATAAGACTTCTCCTGTACAAGTGACTCTCAAATAAGGTATAAAAACTCACGATAAAATGATACAGGCTCTCTTTCGGAGAAATCCGGGGAGGATCAGGATTATGTTCGTCGACTTTATTCTTTCAGCATAAACAGCGTCTTAAAAAGTGCGAGGCACCTGCCTGTTTTACAGGAGGTGCCTCGTCTTGTTATTTGGTATATCCCATCACTTCAAAGGATTGAATCTTGCTGAATGCCACATAGTCTTTGCGTGAAGTAAATGGCCCCTTGTTAAAGTCCTTATCGAACATATATGTTTCTTTGCCACGTCCGTCTGCACGGCCATTATACCAGTTGATGAAGTCTTGTACTTCGGATGCAGTTAAATCAAATTCTTTCTCAAGTCCACTGATCATTTTAATAACAAGAAGTGCGTTGTCCCCAGTTGGTTCTGGATCTGGATCAGTACCCGGATCAGTACCTGGATCAGTACCTGGATCAGTACCTGGATCAGTACCTGGATCGGTGCCAGAATTGTTCTTTTCAAACATCGCCAGTTCAGCAATCATGCTTGCGTTACCTTGGGCAAATACAGATGCCGTAACGTTGAGGCGGTACTTAATATAGGAGTTATCGTTACTAAATGAGAATTCTTGCTTTTGTGATGGGATAGTATGCCAATTTACTATTTTTACTTGCTTATCGAGTTCAACCCATTGTGTACCATCCCAGCCATCAAAAGTCCAATTTGCTGGTGCAGTATTAATATTCCAATAAGTAATGGAATATTTTTCGATTTTTTTAGGAGTTGGAAACTCATATTCTAGTGCTCCAGGAAGTACAGTAGCATACCAACCTGTATTGGGATTACCGTCAAACGCTTTCCATGGATAATAACTACCATTAAGTTTGGAGGTAGAAGAAGCATGACCAGAAGGTGTAGTTTCCCCAGTCATAGCTGGAATTACGTTTTCTGTATACTCATTATCTGCCGCTTGCACGAAACTGGTACCAGAAAAAATAATGCCTAACATTAAAACCAGTGCTAAAACATTTCGAGTACCTTTCCATTTTCTCTTTACAAAATTCATAAAAACCTCCTTGAACTGTTAAATATGGATAATTCCACATAGAAATATATTACAGTTCGTTAAATTGAGCAAAACAGTAAAAGGAATAAATTCAAATCAAAGGAACAATCAGTTGAAAAGTTCAATTTATGTTCAAAAAATAGCAAACCCGTCCCTGTTTTATGGAGACGGGTTTGCTTGGGATTGATCATACAAGAAGAGTGGATTCACGTTCATGCCTAAACAGCCATATCATGATCAAAGGCATTTGCATAGTATGCACCACGTGCATTTATTAGCCTTTATTGGTGTTTGGAGTGAAGCATTTCGATCAGGGAATGGCTGCCTGTATTCCTGTAAGAAAGGGTGAATCCAATTTGGCCTGCCCATTTTTTCAGCCATCAGTGGAATATAATACGGGAGGAACATCTCCTTCCAGCATTACTTCTGCCGATTTTAACAGAGACGGTCGCATAGACTTGGCCGTAGTGGATATTGGGTCCAACGATGTTTCTATTCTTGTCAACAATGGGTCCGGCGTGTTTTCCGTATCGCAAACGATACCCTTCAATACTTTGTTTCCTGGGTCTTTATTAGGGCAAATTGCAGCAGCAGATTTTAATGGAGATGGCTTCATTGATTTGGCTGTAACGGATCAAACTCCCAATGACCGAGTTTTTATCCTTTTGAATAACGGGGACGGCACCTTTGCTGCACCTGTAGCTTATAGTACAGGTGTGTTTCCTGCTGTTTCGCAATCTTTTGCTATTGCTACAGGTGACTTTGATGGTGTAAACGGTGTGGACTTAGCTATAGCAAATGTAGGCCAAATTACAGGAACTAGTTTCATTACTGTCTTGTTGAATAATGGATCAGGTGTATTTAGCATGGCGCCAGGGAGTCCATTTGACACTAATCCTGGTTTGGCCCCTTTTGATATTGTAGCGGCTGACTTTAATGGAGATGGGAGACTTGATCTGGCCACTGCCAATCGAGACACGAATGATGTAACTATATTTAGAGGAAATGGGAACGGTACGTTCCAAACTCCTGGAGTGAGTTTCTCTGTACTTCCAGGGGGATCATCCCCCATTAGCCTTGTAGCTGCTGACTTAAATGGTGATGGGGCTATTGATATTGCTGTCGGGAATATTGCTACGAGTAATGTAACCGTCTTTCTAAACGATGGATTCGGTTCTTTTACAGAAGCAGCAGGAAGTCCCTTTACCTTGGGCACTGATGCATTTCCATTTGATATAACAGCGGCTGACTTTAATTGTGATGGAGTCATTGATTTGGCTACCCCAAATGCAGGTTCTGATAATGTTTCTATTCTCATAAACAACGGAACGGGCGGGTTCTCGACTCCCTTTCAGTTCCCTACAGGAGCAGGTCCTTTCAGTATTACAGCGGCTGATTTTAATGGAGACGGAAGAATTGACATTGCTACTGCAAACGAGGATTCGAGCAATGTTTCTGTTTTGCTCAATGGATGCGTGCAGCCACCAACCTGCCCACCTGACATGGTAGTACCCTGCCCTATTGTAAACTATTCAACACCTGTATCTCTTTGCCCTGGAGTTACCGTTACCTGTTTTCCGTCTTCAGGATCCCTTTTTCCAGTGGGAGATACTGTTGTCACCTGTACGGCACAAGATATATTTGGGAATACGGAAGTATGTTCATTTACCATCACGGTTATTGACGAACCTCCAACCATCACTTGTCCTGAGGACATCACAGTCCTTGTTTTACCCGGGCAAACGTCCGCTACTGTTACGTATGAAGTCACTGCCACTGATACTTGTGGTGTAACCTCTATTACCTGTCATGGGATCACACAGTCCTTTTCCCCTCCTGCACCAATTGCAGTTGCAACTTTTACCATGGACTTTCCTGTAGGAATGACGATGCTCACCTGCACAACCAGGGATCAGTCAGGAAATATGGCCTCCTGCAGCTTTGTGGTTACCGTTACTTCTGGAGTCTCCAACAGTATTCAGCCAGAAGTCATTCGAGTAAAAAAAGTGTATGATTGGGTAGTCTTTCAATCTAATTTTAGTCTCATACTGGATTTAAATAACAGTCAGGATGATCAAGGTAAACAAAAATGATGGAAGTATATAGGGAAATATTTACTGCTTCATTTCTTTAATCGGTATGGAACCGTAGCAATTTTTACATCTTGGCGGGCGAATAAATACGCGCGGATTAATAAACTCGTCTGGTTATGAAGTAAGTTATGCCACCAGTGCTTGGTAATAAACTGGGGAATCATGACAGTAACATGATCCGTCTCTGCCTTTTTCCACTCAACCGTGTCAATAAACTTAAACAAAGGTCTTATGATACTGCGATAATGTGAACGCAGGACAATCAAACGTACTCCGGGATTCCAGAGCTCCCATTTTTCCTCCATTTTTTTCATGTCTTCATCATTGAACCCGACGTAGACAGCGACAATGTCGTCCGACAAGGATTGCGCATAACTAATGGTGCTTTTCACCACCTGAGAAATCCCAGCCACAGGAATAACGATGACACTCCCTTTTGGTTCGGGTTTGTCTGTTTCCATATCAAGTCGTAACTCATTTGCCAAATCTCTATAATGCTGATTTATCTTCCTAAAGATAAAAATGACGATAGGAAGGAACACAAAAATCGGCCATACCTGCGAGAGTTTTGTAATGAAAAAGATCAGGCAAATGGTGAGGGTTGTTAGCATTCCTAAAGTATTAATAACAAAAGGTGCTAGCCACCCTCGGGGCTTTTTGGAAATCCAGCGTTTCATCATTCCTGCTTGTGACAAGGTAAACGGTATAAAAACACCAAGCGCATACAAAGGGATTAAGTTTTCCGTTTCTCCTTTAAACGCAATCACTAATAGTGCTGAAAGAATAGCCAAGAAAATAATCCCGTTTGAAAACCCAAGACGATCTCCTCGAACCATGAACATATTAGGCATAAATCTGTCCTTGGCTAACATAAAGGCGAGTAAAGGAAAGGCTGCAAAAGCAGTATTAGCGGCCAGAAATAAAATAAGTGCTGTAACAGCTTGGATCGAGTAATACATGATTCCTCGTCCAAAAACAGCAGAAGCGATTTGAGATACTACTGTTTCCTTTGGATTCGGTGAAATACCATACAAATAAGCCAACAGGCTAATGCCCATGAACATAACACCCAGGATAAGTCCCATCATGATAAGCGTTAATGCTGCATTTTTCGGTGCTGGGTCCCTGAAGTTGGGAATTGCATTGGATACGGCTTCTACCCCTGTTAACGCGGAACACCCTGAACTAAATGCTCTCAGTAGAAGGAATAAAGTTATTCCTGGAACAACTGCCCCATATTGTGGGGGATGAGCTTGCACATTTCCAACCATCCATTGATATCCGCCGCCAATAATTAAGACGAGAATAGCGACAACAAACAAATAAACAGGATACATTAAAATCGTTGCCGATTCTGTGATTCCACGTAAATTTAATACCGTTACGATGGCAATCATGAACAGAGCAATAAGAACGCGATGATCATGTAGCACTGGAAATGCCGAAGTAATAGCGTCTGTAGAAGCAGACGTACTAACAGCAACCGTTAAAATGTAGTCCACAAGCAAAGATCCACCTGCAACCAGTCCAGTAGTGGTTCCTAAATTGTCCTTTGCGACAATGTAGGCTCCACCACCAGTTGAATAAGCAAAGATGGTTTGTCGGTAAGACAAAATGAGGATGGTTAAAAGACCAACAACCGCAATGGAGATGGGGATAGAGTACCACATCGCTACTGCACCCAAAGTAATTAACACGAGAAGAATCTGTTCTGTTCCGTAAGCGACAGAAGATAGAGCATCAGATGAAAGAACCGCCAAAGCCTTTACTTTATTTAACTTTTCTCCGGCAAGTTCACTTGATTTCATAGGTCTACCGAGTAAAAATCGCTTGAATTCTGATATCATGTGTATTCCCCTATCTGACATTTCCCGTTAGTTTTCCCACTGCCACAATAATATTACGCAACTGCATGATCAATGACTTGGCGCGTGCGGAGATGATGGTACTTTTGAGTAAAAAGAAAACGGGTTCTTGTCCTTTAGCTTCATGCTTTTGGACAAAACCCGTAGAAATCATGTAGTTAGATTCACCTGAAATTACTTTTGTATCCGTAACATCATCCGTTTACAGAATACGTTGAAACAATCGAAAATCGGATGGACTGCGGCCCGATATTCGGCAAAGTCTCAAATAACTGTACGCGTATTTATAAAAATGGCCATGCCTGCTTTCAACTAATGCTTGTTCCCAGTAGGAAGGTTCTAATGGATTCAACTCGCCTTCCATAACCATCGAATCGGATTCAACAACTCGATTTTCCTCAAGTGTATTAGCATAAGCCAAGAGGTTGATTCTTGTGTAAAAGGACGGATCGAGATTGTCATGTACATAATGGCGATAAGCTTGTTTCATTTCTACAATAGCATGACCATGCGTAAGGATATGCCCCAACTGCATATCGCCTTTCTCCATTTGCAGCGGTCTCTGAAAGTTATGGAGTAAATCAAGCAAAGTCTCTGGAGTCAGCTGTAATCTTACACCTGTATTTGGTACGCCGTCAGGATCAATGACGATATTCTCTCCATTCACAGTAACAAAACCAGGACCTGATGCTGCGAAACTACTAACCATTTTCCCCATGGCATCAAACAATTCGGCAGTTGCTGGAATATGGGAACGAGAGAGCATACTCAGCAAATAGAACGTGTAAATCGCGTCATGACCAAGCGCATGGCATGTATGGCTCTTTTGGACGAGCAGTTTCATCATTTGAGCAGGAAAATCTTCGTATTCTGTGTTTGCCCGATACTGCTGTTCGTTTGCATGTTCTTCCACAACTTTATCAAGATTTTTACGAATCAAATCTTCCAACTTGGCAGGTACAAGTTTTTCTTCTAAGAGTTCAGTCAAGGCAATAACCGCACACGCCCAATGTCCTTCCCACATATTGCTATGTGACGATTCGATCATTTTTTGGCAAGCCCATTTCCTATAGAATTTGATATCCAAATCAATCACCTCTCAATCTGATAGAGCTTATTCTTTAAAAGAAGGAACCTGAATACATGATGATAGAATAATACAAATACCATAATGTCAAAACTAAAAATTGACATGACACCAACTAGATGAGAGGTGTTTCTTGATGACAACAAGTAAAACGAATCCTAAGGTTGATGAATTTTTAAGCAAGGCGAAAAAGTGGAAAGCAGAATACGAGAAGTTGAGAAGTATTGTTCTTGACTGTGAGCTGACCGAAGATTTTAAGTGGATGCATCCTTGTTACACGTTTGAGAACAAAAACATCGTTTTAATACATGGATTTAAAGAATATTGTGCGCTACTGTTTCAAAAAGGTGCCTTGTTAAAGGATCCAAATGGGATTCTCATCCAACAAACGGAGAATGTTCAGGCGGCCCGCCAGATCCGGTTCAACAATGTGGAAGAAATCATGGAAATGGAATCTATTTTGAAGGCCTATATTCAGGAAGCCATTGAAGTTGAAAAATCCGGTGTGGAAGTGAGCTTTAAAAAGCATGAAGAATACATCATTCCTGAAGAATTTCAAAATAAGTTGAATGAAATCCCTGCCTTGAAAACTGCTTTTGAAGCATTGACTCCAGGACGGCAAAGAGCCTACCTTCTTCATTTTTCAGCACCTAAACAAGCCAAAACGCGAGAGTCAAGGGTTGAAAAATGTATGCAACAAATTCTCGATGGAAAGGGATTAAATGATTAGTATATTTGATGAGAAAATGGTGAAGAAGAGGCGGGAGAACCGCCTCTTTTTTGTTTTTGTATTTCGTTTCATTCGCGATATCACGAATAGTATACTTTTTCTACTTTATATAATGTCTGCTCAATGGTTGGGCAGAGATCGGCATCTACTTTGTAAAATTTCACTCGGAAGTACAGACTTTTCAAAAAGTTCTTTATATTATTTTTTTGTTTAAAGGCAGGAAGAAATTCGGAACTCTTCTCCATATCACCAAAACTTTGAATCCATTGCTCTACATAAACCTGGCTAAGTATTTTTCTATTCAAAATACGAATGATGGATTTTACCATGCGCTCATCTTCCCCATCGGAGTAAATGCGATCGGTGATGGTCATCTTTTCGTAAACCAAATCGAGGATGGTGATGAGGTCATTTTTATCCAGTTCGGGACATTGAGCTAATTCGTCTAATGCATCTGCTGCATGGGCTATGGCATGAGCCCAGCCTTTTTCTTCATCATATCCTCGATAATCACGCTCTTCTCGTACGTTATAAAAAACTTTCTCTTTGATCGCATGGATGTTCTCGCGGGAGAGAAAGGGGGATTCTCTGTGTCTCATAAGAAGGAGCGGTATGACTAGCATGGAGAAAGAGCGGGTAAAGACAGAATCTGTATTTGTTTCACCAAGTCTAAAGAGCAAATGGTTTTGATCTAGAATGATTGGTATCAGTTGTTCCAGTTCGTTTGCAGTTAGAGAATTGTCAGGAATCCAATGTGATAAGGTTGTATAAATGAGGTCATCTCGTAGTTCGGCATCCAAAGAACCAATGTGACTCATCATTTCTTGTATGAATTGGAATGTATCGGGTGGGGCTTGGTAGCCGTTATCTTTAATAAATATCAGCTTTTCTTTTACATTCATTTTACACGCTCCTACTCGAAGTTTTCCGAACTTACTTTGCGGTAAGTGACAGTTTAAGTTTCGACATAAATAGGTTATGAACCTCCCTGTACAATTGCCAGACAAGAGACCCTAAGACATTTGAAAAAAATTTAGAAGAGGACCGAACCTTTTTCCGAAAGAGAGACAATATAGTGTGTAAGCTTACTCAGGAGGGCCCTCTGAATGGAAAATGAAGAGATGTATCAATTACTTATAAAAATGAAAGAGGGTGATGAACAAGCATTTCATACGATGTATGATGCCACCTTTCAGGACGTATACCGGACCGTCTCCTTTCTAGTGGATCATAAGCAAGATCGGGAAGATGTCATGAATGAAATCTATATGCAAATGTGGACATCACTTGCTAATTACGATACGAACCGTCCTTTCCAGTTTTGGCTGCATGGCCTGGTAATCCGTCAAGTGCAGAGATTTCGGGTCAAGAGCTGGAGGAGATTCCGCATTTTTGAACGCATCCGTTCCTACTCCCAGGAAGAGTCTTATTGGGATGAACATACTGCGTTGATGGATGGGAGGAATCAACTGATATCCCAGTCCATACGAAAACTGACCGACAAACAACGGACAGTGATTATCTTCCGCTTTTATCACGACTATACTCTTGAGGAAATTGCGACGTTGCTCGATATTCCGTTGGGTACAGTCAAGTCCAGATATCATGCTGGCCTCCAGGCGCTTCGAAAAGACTTCGGGAATCTCCCTCTGGAAAGGATGGAAAAGATCAATGACTATTGAACGCAAAATCTATGAACATCTGCACGAAGAGGCAGAAAAGATGGAGTGCCCGCCGGCCATTTCCAAACGTATAGAACAATCCTATTCACACTATTTGCAACGAAAAAGGAGCGAAATAACGATGAAAAAACGTTTAATTGGTGGATTAGTTGCTGCTGCGATTTTGATTCCAACCGCAGCATTTGCGGCCCCTGTTGTGATTGACATGCTTACTCGAGCACCAATGACTTCTGAACAAGTTAAGTTGGATGAGGTTGGAAAAGCAACACTTGAGAAGCTGTATGCTGCAATTCCCGAAACAAAATCGTTTGAGATTATCGATGCTAGCTACCTTGGGGACCCCAATGATTCAACCAAAAAGGTCCAACTAAGCATCGTCCTGCAGGAAAAAGGAGGAACAGGCAAAAAGATTACCCTTCATACAAACGGTATTACGGATGTGATTCAAGACCTGACTCAAGAGAATTGGGAGCCTAAGGAGAAACCACTCATTACTTTGCCCGATCAGGAAATCAAGGGGAAGGTAGATCAGCTCATTGATAAAGTGTATGGCAACATCAACGAGTACGAGGTTGCCATGGAGCAAATGGAGAATCCAGATCAAAAAACATTTATCTTGAATTACATCAAGAAGGGATCAGAGGGAGAGGGTTACCAAGTATTTGTTCAAGGGAATAGAATTAGTCTTTCTCCGGTAGCTCCTGTACCGTCAAGCAATAAAGTAGAAGGTTTTTTCTCTAGAGATGGTAAGCCTGATTATACTGCTGATTTCTTTTTAAATGATGAAAAACTGTTTTCTTTACTGAAAATTACCCCGGAAGAATTAAAACAAGAAATAGCAAAAGGGAAATCTGTTGTAGAGATTGCAGCATCGAAAAATATCTCGAAACAACAAGTCATTGATGTGATTGCAAAAACACAGGCAGAAGTACAGCTTCAAGATGGAAAAAATAAAGTAACAATCAGCGATGATTTACTGAAACAAATGATGAAAGCAGTTGAACCAAAAGTCATACACGTAATTGAACACAAAACGGAAACAGAATGGTAGTAATAGAGAAGAGGCGGGAGAACCGTCTCTTTTTTTGTTTCAATAGGAATATTTGGTAAAGTAATCATAGAACAAATAGAGTGATGAAAAGAGGATGAACGGTGAATAAACAGGCGAACAAAGAGACAAAAGAGGCATTAAAAGTATTACAAAACCAATCAGTCATCCAATCAGCAGAATACTGGGTACAAAACGCTCATGAAGGTGGAGTTGTCCGTGGAGACTTGGTAGCATTGCTCATTCAAAACATGGCGAAAAAATTGACTGGAACAGTTCCCAAACCCGAGACGCCAGAAAAGCCGAAGCCTGAACCAACTCCAGAACCTACCAAACCCACCAAGCAACCGAAGCCGTGGAGTGAAATCGAGAAGCTGGCAAAGGCTGCTTCGGTTCACATAGACATTGGATTCGGCGGTACGGGTGTATTATTGAAAGGCGGCCTATTGCTGACGGCAAAACACGTATCCAAAGGTAGAGTCTCTTTCAGAGTGAAAACGTACGCGCGGGATTGGTTAGATGCGACTCTGGTTGCGGAGCACCCGGGAATAGGAAAAGATGCTGTTGATCTGGCGCTGTATAAAATTGGGCGACCGTCTGCAAAATTACCGTTCCTGCCTTTGAGCGCCGATTCACTTGTGAGTGGTCAAAAGCTACTGACTGTCGAAGCGGAGTATGCGGACTGGATTGTAAGGACTGGTGAGTTGTGTCAGTTAAGCACCAAGATGCAACCGTGGGAATTTGACTGCTCTGTTCCTGTGGAGAATGGCAACAGCGGCGGAGCTGCCGTCAATGAATATGGAGACGTGATCGGTATTTTCGTCAACGTAACGTCTGTAGGTATCCAACGAGGAAGTATCCGGGAAAGCGTTCCTGGTGGAGAAGCAATCAATTTGCAGCACCAAGCTGTTTCAGAATGGCTTGCAAAATGGTTATAAAAAGGTAGAATGAGGCACCTTCCTGTTATAAGAAGGTGCCTCATTTTGTGATTGGTGACGGCCTATTGCGTGATTCCGAGCATTTGCTTCATATCTTCTTGGGCATCACCAATCAACTGAATATGGAACAAGTCTTGCAATACTTCCAGAACACCGGGCTGAATGAACTCAGGCAATTTTGGACCGATCCGTATATCTTGTATACCCAGGCTAAACAGGCCGAGCAGGATGGCAACCGCTTTTTGTTCAAACCAGGAAAGAACGATACTTACCGGCAGCTCGTTCACTTCACACTCGAAGGCATCGGCTAATGCAGCCGCAATTGTAATGGTAGAAACCGAGTTATTGCACTGTCCCAAATCGATATACCTTGGGATGTTGGTACCTGGCACGATGCCGAAATCTACATCGTTAAAACGGAATTTTCCGCAGGAGGTAGTAAGAATGACTGCTTCTGGCGGTAAGGACGTAGCTAATTCACGGTAATACTCGCCTCCCTTGCCAGGAGCGTCACAACCAGCGATGACGAAGAAGCGTTTGATCTGTCCTTCCTTGACTGCCTGAATGATTTCAGGGGCGATGCCGAGGACCGTTTTGTGATGATATCCGGTCGTCAATGTCAGTTCCGATTCGATAGAAACCTCAGGAAGAGACAATGCTTTTTCAATGAGCGGCGCAAAATCGTTCTCTACAATTTTTGCCACATTTTCCAAACCGGTTATATCATACGAAAAGAAACGATCCGCGTAGCTGCCTCGAATAGGCATTACACAGTTTGTTGTAGCGAGTATGGCGCCGGGAAATTTCTCGAACAATTGACGCTGATCGTACCATGCTTTCCCGATGTTTCCTTTCAAATGAGGATATTTCTTCAGCGCGGGGTAGCCATGTGCAGGAAGCATTTCGGAATGCGTATACACATTGATTCCTTTGCCTTCTGTCTGTTTTAGCAGCTCTTCGAGAGCAAACAGATTGTGCCCCGTAACAACGATGCATTTTCCTTCGATTTTATTTTGCGAGACTGTGATTGGCTGCGGGACTCCGAAATGATCCGTATGAGCCCGATCCAAAAGCTCCATGACTTTTATGGCGGCTTTGCCTACTTTCATGGCCATTTGCAAATGTTCGTCTAAGTTAAAATTCACATTCGTCAATGTAAAATAGAGAGCTTCCTGTGTAATCCCATCCACTTCAGGATCGATATAGCCCAGTTGTCGAGCATGTGTGGCATAAGCTGCAATTCCTTTTAAAGCAAAAATAATTGTATCCTGAATACTCGCAAGATCTTCATTCTTTCCGCAAACGCCTATGACCTTACAACCACCTGATGGAGTCTGTTCACATTGATAACAAAACATGTATAATCCACTCCTTCGATTCAAGATTTCGCTTTGATTATAAGCGGATTGCCCGGAAGGAGCTGTGATTAAAATCACAACGAAACCAAACTTTGCCTCTTATCATAGTGGATGAAGAAGATTTCCCAAGTGAGGGGTGTTGTTTATGGTACGAAAATGGCAGTTGCCGTTACAGACGTTGAGTCTTACGGTCGGTTTCATGGTATGGGTCATTCTGTCATCGCTCATGCCTTTTATCAAAGAAACCGTACCTATGAGTGCAAGCGAAGTGGCGTGGGTGACAGCGATTCCAGTCTTGCTTGGATCGTTGCTGAGAATCCCCGTAGGATATTGGAGTAACCGATTTGGCGCGAGAATATTATTTAGCATAAGCTTTCTCTTGCTGCTAGCCCCTGTTTTTTATATTAGCCAGGCGACCACTTATACAGATTTGTTAATCGGCGGGCTATTTTTGGGGATAGGCGGAGCGGTGTTTTCCGTTGGTGTTACTTCTCTTCCTAAATACTATCCGAAAGAGAAGCATGGTTCTATAAACGGAATCTACGGTATGGGGAATATTGGTACAGCGATAACCACTTTTGCAGCACCAGTTCTGGCCAAATCATTGGGATGGGCCAATACCGTACAGATGTTTATGCTACTGCTTGCAGGATTCGCTGTGCTTACCTTCTTACTGGGGGATAAAAATGAACCTAAGGTAGTGACTCCTCTTGGTCAGCAGATCAAGAGTGTCTACAAAAACGAAAAGCTATGGTTAATCAGTTTGTTCTACTTTATTACGTTTGGTTGCTTCGTCGCTTTCACCGTGTATCTCCCGAATTTTTTAGTGAGCCATTTCCAACTGGATAAAGTAGATGCAGGTATGAGAACAGCAGGGTTCATTCTCTTGGCGACACTTGCGAGACCATTGGGAGGCTGGCTAGGAGATAGGTGGAATCCCTTCAAGGCACTGATGATTGTGTTTGCAGGGCTTGCCTTGTCTGGTATTGTCTTATCGTTTTCGCCATCGATTTTGATGTATACGGTAGGATGCTTGTTAGTAGCGGCATGTGCCGGTATCGGTAACGGTGCCGTGTTCAAATTAGTGCCGATGTATTTCTCGCGACAAGCGGGGATTGTGAATGGGATCGTATCTGCCATGGGGGGATTAGGAGGCTTTTTCCCGCCGTTGATCTTAACGCTGCTGTTTAATCTGACGGGGCATTACGCGATCGGTTTCATGGCGTTATCTCAGTTTGCACTGGCAAGCTTGGTCTTGGTGATGTGGATGTTTTATCAAGAGAAGCTGCAGCTCGCCGCTACCATTATGGAAAAGACGGGAGAGGCGATACTGATTACCGATACACGAGGAGTCATTAAAAGTGCGAACCACGCTTTTACGAAAGTGACCGGTTATGAGATGAATGAGGTGATTGGCAAGTCCCCTAATATTTTAAAATCAGGCAGGCAGAGTGCCGATTTCTATCAAAAGATGTGGGACTCGATTAAGAAGAATGGCTACTGGCAAGGAGAGATCTGGAATCGCCGGAAGAATGGAGATCAGTACCTCCAATGGTTAACGATCAGCGCGATTCTGGACGATGCAGGAGACGTCGAGTACTATGCTGGCATGTTCAGCGAGCTCGCGGAGCAAAGACATGGATAAAGAAGCTTGAACCACTTATGAAAAAAAGTCTTGGACGGACGAGTCCAGGACTTTTTTCGTGCAGGAAAGGATGTAGACGTTGCTCACATTTGGCAAATATCTGGAGGGCAGTCATCACAAAAAATCGCTTCTTTTAAATAGGCAAGGTCCTTAATCAAGATATGTCCCTGGGGAAGCAGATCGATGGTGTCCTGTTTTTTTAGATCGGAAAGCATCCGGTTGACACTTTCTCGTGTCAGACCAATGAATTGTGCCAAATCACGATTGGTAAGGGAAAGGTCGATGAGGATTCCATCGGGGTGTGGCTTGCCATACGTGTTACTCATGCGGATTAGCGTTGAATACAAGGCACCGATTTTGCCATTGAGTAGCAAATCACGAAATTTAGACTGCATCCGCCTGTTCATCAATCCCATCCAACGCAGGAAGTCTACGCAAAATTGACCGTTTTTGATGAGCATTTTTTCCAACTCTTGTCGCGGAATGATCCATATCTCACCCTCCATCAACATGGTGCCTGTGGAGGTGTACGTCAATTCCTGTTCGAAGAGCCCGGAGACGCCGACTAGCTCTCCTGCACCAAATACTTGCAGTGTCAGTTCTTTTCCATCGTTGGTGTTTTTAGTGAGCTTAATTTGGCCTGACGAAATTAAGAATAGCTGATCAGCTCTTTCACCATCCAAAAACAGAACGGCTCCGGGAACGAATTTTTTCCTAACAGAAAACGTTTCAAGGCTATTCACAAAATCGGAAGAAATCTGCTGTACAAATGTTGTGCCATTTCCGGTCATGTGGGTCCTCCCTACAACAAGGATACAAAGGTAACTCATTATATCATCCGAAATCGATGGTTTGGGAAGAGAAAATCGTCCTAGATTGTGGCAGTGGTGTGAGGTAAATCACAACCTGGGTTACGAGCCATTGCTACAATGGACTCGAGCGAAAGGAAAAAATGAGCAGCAGCAGGGAGGGTGTTGTATGAACTATATATTTGCTTCCAAGGTGGCGAAGCGTGCTTTTATCATCATTGCTTGCTTGTTCGTCCTAAGTTACGTGGGAACACGTTTTTTCACGCATATTGATTTGGCGCTTTACGGCTATATGGTGGGGACTCTTGTCTTTATTGGAGGTTTCCTTTACCGATTTTCTGCGTGGGCAGATCGCCCGCCAACAAATGTCATTTTGAAAAAGGGGCTACGACTTCTCTTTCGTAAAAGCACGGCGAATACAACGGTGGATCATCTGGCCATCTATCGCTTTATTTGGAATCGGGGATGGTATCGCTGGACACAGCACATTTTGCTGGGATGGGGATGCATCTTGGCCGCGTTTGTCACCTTTCCGTTAGTTTTTGGCTGGATGTATTTCACGATGACGGACAATGGTTTCTATCAGGTCGTGTTCATGGGTGTGGATGTTCTGACCGTACAAGCGGATGGCTGGGTTGCCTTTCTCTTTTACAACGCGTTGAACATTACTGCTTTTATGGTCATCGGCGGAGCAGTCATGGCATTGTATCGCAGATTCAAGAACATGCAGGCACGGGCTGAACAATCCTTTGTCTACGACTTTTTGCCTTTATACCTGCTACTGTTTATCAGCGTGACAGGCTTGATGTTAACCGCAAGCAACATGTTCTTAGGGGGCTTTGGGCACCCGGTCATATCAGTCACTCATCAATTTGCAGTGATTGTGACATTGATTTATCTGCCATTCGGAAAACTGGCTCACATACCGTTCCGTCCCATGAGTGTGTTTGCACGTAATTATCGCGAACACTACGGCGAGCAGGAAATGAAAAAGTGCAAAGTGTGCAGCAATGAGTTTGTTTCTGTGGAACAGTCGGCAGATGTAATCAACGTGCTGGGGAAAAACGAAATGGCTTTTCAAATGGAAGAAGGATTCCACTTGGCTGAACTTTGCTTGCCGTGCCGCAGAAAATACCGGATGTTCCGTTTCACAGGAGTTCCTACGCACGAGATCAATGCCAGGGAGGCAAATCAACATGCCAAAGGATAAATTTTTTAAAGTAATTGAAAACAAGATACATCCGAACGAGAAATTGGTCAGCACGCACTGCTGCTACTGCGGTATGCAATGCGGGATGAATCTGCGTGTAGATACAACGACGAACAAGATTATCGGAGTAGAGCCACGGTACGATTTCCCTGTCAATCTGGGCAAGATGTGTCCAAAAGGCGTGACGGCTTATCAGCAGGTGAACCATCCGGATCGGATACAGCGGCCGTTGATTCGAACGGATGCATCATTAAAAGGCACGGCGGAAGGATTTCGGGAAGCGTCATGGGAGGAAGCACTTGACTTGATCATTTCCAAGTTCAAGGAATTGCAACACAACTATGGCAAAGATACCTTGTCTGTTTACTCTGGCGTTTCCATGACGAACGAAAAATGCTATCTCACGGGTAAGTTTGCGCGGGTCGCCTTGCAAACCCGCTATATCGACTACAATGGTCGCTTCTGCATGTCCTCCGCTGCGGCAGGATTGAATCGAAGCTTGGGGATTGATCGCGGTTCTACCATTCCCTGGACGGATATTCATCAAACAGACTGCTTGTTTTTGGCCGGTTCAAACGCGGCAGAGTGTCATCCAACCAGCATGTTTCGTATTTGGGAAGTGCAAAATCGAGGTGGTTATCTGATTGTAGCCGATCCAAGGGAAACACCTTTGGCGCGTCGAGCTGATATCCACCTGGATCTGCGGCCCGGTACAGATTTGGCACTGGCAAACGGAATCGTTCATCTCCTGATCAAGAACGGACATATTGATGAAGACTTTATTCGAAATCATACGAATGGTTTTGAAGAAACAAAAGAAGTGGTCGCTACCTTCACACCGGAGTATGTCAGCGAAATAACAGGGGTTTCGGTGGAGAAGATTGTGCGGGCTGCCGACATTTTCGGGAGGGCACCCGATGCGATTGTCATGTTTTGCCGTGGTGTGGAACAACAGGCGAAAGGGACGGACAACGTATCGGCCTATACCAACATGTCGCTCGTCACAGGCAAGATTGGCCGTCCAAAATCAGGTGTTGCAACCCTTACTGGTCAAGGAAACGGTCAAGGGGGGCGGGAACACGGGCAAAAAGCCGATCAATTGCCTGGCTACCGCAAGCTCGACAATCCTGAACATGTGCGTGAAATAGCATGTGCCTGGGGCATCCCCGCGGAAGAGATGCCGCAGAAAGGTGTCTCTGCCTATGAGATGTTCCAGTTGATGAAGGATAAAACAATCCGTAGCTTATACTTACTCTGCTCCAATCCGGTTGTAAGTGCGCCAAATCTAAACCATGTTCGGGAGTCCCTAAAAAGTCTGGATTTTATGGTTTGCTGCGACTTTTACTTGTCCGAATCAGCTGAATACGCCGATGTCGTTCTTCCCGTTACGACTTGGGCAGAGGACGATGGAACGACTACAAACCTCGAAGGTCGTATCATTCGTCACCGTCAGGCACAGGACTGGTTCGAAGAATCCAAGCCTGACTGGTGGATTCAGGTAGAAATCGCCAAAAGAATGGGGCGCGGACAATTCTTTGCTCACTTGAAGTCTCCTCAGGATATTTTCAATGAAATACGTCAGGTCTCCAAAGGCGGAATAGCTGACTACTACGGGGTCACCTACGAGAAAATTGATCAAAACAATGGTGTTTTCTGGCCGTGCCGTGAGGAGGGTGACGAGGGGCAGCCCCATTTATTCCTGGATAAAAAATTTTATCACCCGGATGGCAAAGCCAAAATATGTGCGCTGCCTTATCGCCCGCCAGCGGAGGAGCCGGATGAAGAATATCCTTTGCGGCTAACTACGGGACGAGTTGTGTTCCACTATTTGTCCGGGAATCAGACAAGACGAATCCCGTTTTTGACGGACATGTATCCTGATCCTCTGCTAGAGGTTCATCCAAAAACAGCGACTCTTTATGGCATTGAACACGATGAGCTGGTCACTTTGAAAACGAGAAGAGGCGAGGCGCAGTACCGCGTGAAAGTTATCGAGGCCATTCGAGAGGATACGGTGTTTGTTCCGTACCACTGGGGAAAAGCGGAGTCTATCAATCTGCTGACCAATCCGGCATTGGACCCTTACAGCAAAATGCCTGAATTTAAAGCGTGCGCTGCGAAAATCATCAAGCACAAGCATGGAGGAGTTCGCCATGGGTAAACAAGTCTTATACATCGAAATGGATAATTGCATCGGTTGTCGAAGCTGCTTGGCGGCGTGTACACAGTGTGGAGGTCACGACAACCGAAACCGAAACTACGTACTGGATGTGGACCCGTTTATTAGCAGACAAACGATTCCTCTCATGTGCTTCCATTGTGTCAATCCTGCTTGTGCCCGCAGCTGTCCTGCTCAGGCGATTCAAATCGCAGATAATGGGGCCGTATTGTCAGCCTTGGTAGAGAAATGCATCGGTTGTCAAAATTGTACCATTGCGTGCCCCTATGGGATTCCCAAATTTGATGAAGAACAGAATCTCATGTACAAGTGCGATCTATGCTACGACCGTACGAAAGAGGGAATCCCGCCGATGTGCGCTTCGGTTTGCCCGACAAACACCTTGCAGTGGATTGAGGAAGCAGAGCTGGAAGAAAAACGGGCACAGATTCCTTTGGCCAATGGCAAATGGACTGCCAGCCACGACCCGGATGTGCTGGAAGGCGAAACCAATGTGAAAATTAGCCTGCCTGGCATTCTGCAGGGCAAACAGAAGCTATTCTAGAGGGGAGAAATACCTTATGGAGAACGAGAAAACCCGCCAAATTCCGTTGAAGGATGACAATTATACACATAACATTAATCGTTCCAATGAGCGTAGTCTGGATCGACGGAGTTTTATGAAAACAATGGTAGGAGCAGCCGGTCTTTTCGCGGCATCTACACTGCCATGGGGGGCATTAGCTGCCAAGGAGCTGATGAGTTCATCCAGCAAGTCGTATCCCACACAAAAAATCGCGAATCTCAGCGATATAAAACCCGGAGATGCGATTGAATTTGCTTATCCAGGAGAGCATGACAGCGCGTTGTTCGTATATGTGAAGGAAAAGGAATACAAGGCGTATCAAAATGCATGTACCCACCTGCGTTGTCCGGTATTTTGGGACCGAGATGAGAAAGAGCTGCTATGTCCTTGCCATCATGGGAAATTTGATATCGCCACAGGTAATCCGCTCGCTGGTCCCCCAAGAAGACCACTTCCGGAAATTGTGCTTCAAGAGAAAGATGGAGCTGTATACGCTGTAGGGGTGAAGAGATATGAAGAGCAGCTATAGAGGTGTCATCCTATTAGCATTGATCTTGTTCGCCAGCATTGTTTGCACCCAGTACACAGTCAATATGTATTTTGCACAGCGATATATGGAGGTGCTATTGCTCAGCGGTGCAACGGTGGTGTTGTTCCCACTGGCATGGATGGTATTTAGAAAAGACCAGCGAGATCGAAGAGAACAAGGGAAATAATCCGGGGAAGGAAGTGTGATCAGTTGCCATGAATCCTAGTAAGCGAACGATTGCCGAGCTTCACCAAGAGCTCCCTGCCTTGGTGGATAAAAAAATGGGGATACTCATTCAAGATTTGGCGGATAATGCCGAACCACACAGCCCGTCTCTCTTGGAAAGGCAGCTGGCAAAATGGGAGATCACGGAGGATGAGGAGCATCTGCGACTCTATTTTAATCCTTGCCAGTTTATTGCGATTCCCATCCAGAATGGACCGGTTGTTTTTTCGCAAGAGGATGACTGTATTCAAATGGTTGCTAGCGACAATCGGGGACAGCTAGCGTATCGCATTTCTTTTGGTAACTAACTCCCACTAGTAGATGGAGGGATTGTAATGGGACCACCGCCTATAGGATGTATGGGGAAGATGCAGGAGTTTGAAGGGAGAAGGAAGCTGTGTCCAGCTCTGGAAAAATTGAAAGACGAGCACCTATCATTAGCTGAGCAGTTGAATGAGCTCGTACATCTAGCAAATAACCTGAAATCTACTGCCGAACCTACTAAAAGAAAGAAAGGCTTAACAGAGCTTCATGAGCTGGCATCCTCGTTTCGGGCGGAACTAGAGAGACACTCCAGACGCGAGGAGGAAGACCTGTATCCCCTGATGGCTAACTATATCGAACGGGAGATGGGACCGATTGCTGCCATGGAGGAAGAGCATGATCTTATTCATGAAAGCCTGATGTCGTTCATGCGAATCGTAGAAAAGGAAAAGTCTGAACCAGTTGAAATAGAAGCTGTCCACACTCATTTGCTGAAGTCAGTAGAAATACTCTTGGAACATTTCTTTAAAGAAGAGAGTGTGCTGTTCCCGATGGCAGAATACGTATTGAGTGACGCAGAGAAAGAGCAGTTGCGAGTACTGTTTCAAGATTAGAAATCATGTCGCCCTCCTACTGGTAAAAGTGGGGGGGTGATTTTGTTTTCCAATTATATTCTTTCGAGGGAAAATGTGCATGTTCCTACTGTCATTTGTCGGTTTCAATCGGAAGAAACCAATCATTAACTAGTAGGGAATAAATAGAGGAGGGGGTGTTCTAAGTGCCGATTATTAAATCGTATCTAACCTCATTG
The DNA here is from genome assembly GCF_013284245.2 of Brevibacillus sp. DP1.3A. Lineage (NCBI taxonomy): Bacteria > Bacillati > Bacillota > Bacilli > Caryophanales > Paenibacillaceae > Brevibacillus > Brevibacillus sp. DP1.3A. Next base: position 1,496,788 of record NZ_CP085876.1, read on the forward strand.
AGATTTACGTCCACGATGAGTGCTGGAACTGGTACTGGTGCTGCGTTTGCCATTGCAGCAACTGCATTTACCACTGACACTGGCGCTGCTGCGACAGCATTTCCTAGTACGTTTGCATTTTACAATCTCTACGTCAATGGAGTGCTTCAGGCAGGTAATACTTCCACAATCTCAACGACAGCAATCACGATTCCAGATGGAAATGCCGAAAACGGTGGTACACCCATAGTTGTCGAGTTTGTCGTTAACTAAGGTGAATAGGATGGTGGCCCCAGGTGGATGGTATGTGCCTGGGGTTCACTCATATGTGTAAATCGGAGTGAACGGTCGAAGCACTTCGAGAAAGGACGAGTGATTTTATGAGGCGCAATGTCACACAGTCATACCCAGTGAGGAGAAAGTGTCTGCAAATCGTCCCGCCATTAGGTTGCCCCGGAATTTTTCCAGTAAAACCCTCCCCAACGTGTCCTCCCTGTCCCCCATGTCCATGTACGCCTGGTTTAATACGAACAGAAACCTATCAGTATACGGCAATTTCAGATGGAGTCAAAAACAGGTATACCAACAGTGATGCGGTCATGCCCTTTAGTACATCCGGCATTCTGGACCCGAATGAAGTTTCGGTTGTGAATCTATTCATCAATGGAATGCTACAACCTCCCAATTTATATGTTGTCCAGCCGGGAGTGTTGATTCTGAGTGACATTCCTGTGCATGGAGTTCCTCTTATTCTTCAGTTCATCAAGATGATTGTCTCATAAATGGTTGGTTCCATAATGGGAAAAGGTCATGTCATACATACATGTCATTTTCCTTCCATGTTGTGCCCTACCAGGGATATGATCGGCTCGACATACTTAAAAGTCTCTCGTCTTCGATTTGGCAGGCAAGATCGCTTGCTCTCCTTTTTCATAGAAAGCAAGTAGAGTATGGACAAAACTCAATCTCGGTACGATCATATAGACGGCCAAGGCAGACCCAATGCTGATCAGGGCACCCACAATGACATCTGCTGGATAATGAACGCCTACCAAAATGCGAGAAAGCCCGACACAAGCAGCAAGCAGCATCCAGAGTGGCCCCGTCGTCTTTCTAAAAAGCCAGTAGGTCATGCAAAAGGAAAAAAACAGGATCGTATGGTCGCTGGGAAACGAATTGTCGACCGCTTTTTGTACCAATTGATTGACGTTCGCAAGCTCTGCGAATGGCTGATTATTCGCATGTAAGCTTCCGGCTACTTTCCCGAATAGCTCGGCGATGACAAACGTAAACGTCGCACAAACGACCATGATGCGATTCTCATGTTTTCTCGTAAACCAATACACCAAAGCACTCAACGCCAAAATAAACACCGTATATTCTGCTACGTAAAAAGCCACGGAGTTGAGAGCCGGATACTCTTTCCCCAAGTCATTAATCAAGCGAAAATAGTGAATGTTGATTTCCATGCCATTCATTTTTGGTGATCCCCCTTTACATGTAACAGGAGAATCGTAATCGATAGGAGAGAAATGGGAAATTGATTTACCTTACGAAATATTACAGGGTTGTAAGGTTGGTTTCGTAGCATCAAAAAAGAGACGGCAGAACCGTCTCTTTTTAGTTGGACAAAAGGTCCATATTATTTATTGTTGCCATCTAATTCTGCTTTGGGGTAGATGTCTTTTTTGACAGCCTTTAATTTTCCTACACAATCCATGGTCACGTTGATGTAATGATCCGGGGAAGTGTAAGTCACGAGAATCTGTGTCTTGTTATCCTGGACAGTAGAGGAGTGGATCTGTGAGAACTTATATTTTTCTGCTTGCTTTCCAAACAAAAGTTTGAGATGCTCCTTGCCTTTCTTGATCGCTTTCTCATCACCTAAAACTTCTTTCGAAGAGGGGAGTCCGTTTTGGATGTCGACGCTGATCAGCTCTCCTGTACTTGCGTTTACATGGACAACTCCGAACTCTGGGGTAGTACCCTCTGGTGTGCTCGACAGGATCACTTCCAGACGTTCGATGGGACCCGAAGTGGTGACGACGTTCTCTTTTAAGATGGAGGTGATGTGATAGTTCTTCAGGTCAGGGATGACTTCTTTGACGTGATTCACAGTCGCTTTTGCTTTTTGATTCAGATCTTTTATGGAAAGCTCTTCTAACTTGGTCGCAGTTACAGTTGCTTTCGCTTTGTAGGAAGAGGCTGCTGCTTCGTTTAACAGAACAGGTGTGTTTGGCAAAAGGAGTGCCGCTATCAGGGTGAATGCGAGTGCCTTACGCTTGGTCATTTTGGATCATCCCCATTATTGGTTAATTGGGTGTACATGGATTAATACGGAAAGAGATTCGTATAAGTAACTGTAAAAATTGTGAAAAATTTATTACAGGACGAAGGAAGGGAGAAAGTGTCGAAAAATAGTTTTGAAATTTTATTTCAAATCTGACAATTCATATTGATATTTTATTTCAAGTGTCTATAATACAAAATATGTAATGATTTGCCAAAGTCACACTTGAATGTAAGCGCTTAACAAATTTGTGGACGAAAGGGGTGGTATCGTGTTGAATGGCGGGTTGCTGCGCATCCGCGAATCATTGCACAATATCAAGCGTTCTGAACAAAACGCGGCGCATTACATTTTAGCCAATCCGGATGAGGTGATTCGTCTTTCCATCAAGGAACTCGCGGAAAGAAGCGAATCTAGCCAAGCTGCCATCATACGCATGTGCAAAAGTATCGGTGTAGATGGTTTTCAGGAGTTGAAAATCAGAATAGCCGGTGATCTGCAATCGTCTACCGCTCAGGATGAATACAAAGAGATTCTTCCCGATGCTGATATGTACACTTTGATTGAATCGGTTTCGCTCAACAACATCCTCTCTTTGCGAGAAACGATCAAAATTTTGGATACAGAAGCGGTGGAGAAGGCGATTGGTGAGCTGTTCCGAGCCACTCGAATTGATTTTTACGGAGTGGGTGCTTCGCAATTGGTTGCCCAGGATGCCCAACATAAATTTTTGCGCATCAATAAAATGTGCACGGCCCATTCGGATTCCCACTTGCAGCTTACTTCGGCAGTCACCTTGACGGCTGGTGATGTGGCAGTCGGTATCTCGAATTCGGGGGAAACCTCACAGATCATAACCACGATGAAACAAGCCCACAAATCTGGAGCTGTGACCATCGGCATTACCAAATACGGCACAAACTCCTTGGCGGAATGCGTGGATATTCACTTAACCACGTTTTCAACAGAAGCGGATGAACGCAGTGCCGCCACTTCCTCACGAATCGCACAACTCAATGTGATCGACATCTTGTTTAGAGGTGTTGCTGCCAAAAATTACGATGTTTCTGCTGCGTACTTGCGCCAGACGCGTAAAGCTGTTCGGGAGCAATACAAATAAGCAAATCCTCCTTAGCATACACAAAATCCTGCCTTTATCCTTTTATCCTTATCAGTCAGTAAAGAGCTTATTTTCAAAGTGCCCACATGTGGCTAGTAGTACGTTAGGCGTTTGGAAATATCGTTAGCTATGCAAGTTTTTTACTTCATGCAATTGGGGAGGTTTTCCATGAAAAAGAGAAGGTTTCTCTCAGTACTTGGTTTGATAGGCTTAGCCGCGGCATTGCTTATTTCCGGATGTAGTAGTCAGTCCTCCACACAGCAGGGGGACAAAGTCGAATTGTATATGGGCTACAGCTCTGATCCACCTACGAAGAAAAAGATGGAAGAAATTATTGCAAAATTCGAACAATCACATCCACACATCAAAATTAAAACAATGACGGCTCCTTATGATGACTTCTATCAAAAGCTGACGACTCAGATCGCGGCCGGGAATGCGCCTGATCTATGGCAGAGCGACGGGACAAAAGTATTTGGCTACGCCCAACGCGGCGCGATTCTCGACATCACCGACTACGTCACGAAAGAAATCAATAAAGAGGAGCTCAACGGTCTGGAATTCAACAAAGACTCAGATGGGAAGTATTGGGGAGTGCCGCAGGGCATCCAAGTCGGAGCCCTTTTCTACAACAAGGATTTGTTCGACAAAGCGGGCGTACCATACCCTACGGCTGACTGGACCTGGGATGATGTGAAGGCGGCTTCCGTCAAGCTGACTCTCGATGCCAACGGGAAAAATGCAGACGATCCTGCTTTTGACAAAAAATCAGTGAAGCAGTACAGTTTCGCGTTTTTCGGTAGCTCACGCGGCGCATTTAACATTTTGAAAGCGTATGGTGGCGGGGTATTGGACCCGACGTTGAAAAAATCGATTATCAACAGCTCGGAGAACAAAAAAGCGGTCGAGTGGATGGTCGACGGTATGCAGCGTAAGCTATTCCCGAATCCGGCTGATTTGAAGGCGTTCCAAAGCAACTTCAAAGCGTTTTTGAGCGGGGCTGTGGCGATGCAAATCGATATTTACGCAGCAACAACCTCGATGAATGGTGCAGGGTTGAATTACGATGTCGCTCCTATGCCAAAAGGACCGGACGGCAAACGCTTCGCACCCGTAATTGCCAACTCATGGGTCATCAACAAAAAGGCAGAGGAGCAGAAGGTCAAGGCCGCTAAAGAATGGATCACCTACTGGACGACATCAGATGAAGCACAAAAAGAATGGACAGAAGTAGGGGAAGCCATTCCAGTGAAAAAATCAGTGGCGAATTCCGAGATGTTCCTAAACCCAGCCACGAAGCCAGAAAACAAAAAAGTCTTCCTCGACACCTTGGAGTTCGCGGGCACGATTGATACCAATGCTGTCTTTACCGAATGGGTGAAGGTGTTCACGGATAATCTGGCGGAACTGTTCATGGATAAATACGGAACGGATGAATTCATCACGAAAACAGACGAAGGCATTCAAAAAGTTCTGGATGACTTCTTCAAGAAGCAGTAGTCATCAATCAGTGAGGATGTGTGCCAACCATGTTAGAGCTGCAAACCAAGCAACAGGCGAAGCCTGCTGAGAAAAAGAGAAAATGGTTGGATAGCGAGGGGAGATGGGGACTGCTCCTGGTCTCCCCTTATCTCATCCACTTTCTCGTATTCGTTGTGGGAACATCGGTCGCGTCATTGTACTTCAGTTTTTCGGACTACGATATTTTAAATCCGCCTAAATGGACTGGCTTGGACAACTATGCAAAGCTGTTTGAAGACCCGCTGTTTTATCGCGCGTTATGGAATACGGTCTATTTTACGATCCTGTACGTTCCGGCCAAAACATTTTTGGCGTTGCTGTTAGCGGTGGCCCTGAATCAAAAGCTGAGGGGCTTGAAATTTTTCAGGATGGTTCACTTTTTGCCGGTCATCTCCTCATGGACGGTGATCGTGTATGTAGCGGATGCGGTGTTTAACCAGCGGATCGGTTTTGCCAATGCTTTTCTGTCTAAACTTGGGCTAGCTCCGCAAAACTGGCTGATTGATGAATTCTGGGTCATCCCGGTCTTGGTTCTCATCGCCATCTGGAAGTCAGTCGGCTACATGATGATTATTTTTCTCGCTGGACTGCAAGGAATTTCTTCTGATATGTACGAGGCAGCCTCGATTGATGGAGCAAACGCTTGGCAAAAGTTTTGGCGGGTGACGGTCCCGATGATTTCCGGCACGACGTTTCTGGTCGTCATCTTGAACACGATTTACTCCTTCCAAAACTTCGAGCAGATTTTTGTCATGACCGGGGCCTCTACGGAGGCAGGCTCGACAGGTGGTGCCAACAACGCCAGCCTCGTCCTGATGCTCTTCATGTTCCGCCAAGCATTTAGCTTTTTCAAAATGGGCTATGCCTCTGCTATCGCGTGGGTGTTGTTCCTCATCCTGCTTGCCATTACGCTCATCCAATTCAAGCTGCAAAAGAAATGGGTTCATTATGATTAAGAGGCAAGGAGGTAGCCATGCAAAAGCGTTTCCCTCTAAATAAAATCTTTGGATACCTGTTTGTCATAGCGAGTGCGTTGATTATGCTGGTTCCGTTTTTGACAACTGTGTTTAACTCGCTGAAAACTTACAAGCAGTACATGCAATTTCCGCCAGAATGGCTGCCAAATCCAGCACAGTGGAGCAACTATACAACCGTGTGGGAACAGGCGAATTTTAGCAGCTATACGATCAATAGTCTGATTGTCGCGATTCTTTCGGTTATCGGGGCCTTATTGTCCAGCTCGATGATTGCCTTTGCTTTTGCCAGGCTGCGCTTTCCTTTCCGCGACACGCTGTTCATGATCGTGCTGGGAACGATGATGATCCCGGGGATCGTCACGATTATCCCGCAGTTTATTATCTTTAAAAATTTGGGACTGCTCGATACGTTGGCTCCGCTTTGGCTATTGGAGTGGCTCGGACAGCCGTTTGCCATTTTTTTAATGAGGCAAGCATTTTTAAATATCCCGAAGGATTATGAGGAAGCGGCAAAGCTGGATGGCTGCAATCCGTTCCAGATTTACTGGCGGGTGTTTTTGCCGATGTGCAAGCCTTCCTTGGCAACACTGGCGGTCTTTACGTTTATGGGGAAGTGGAATGAGATTTTGGCGCCAGTCATTTATCTCATTTCGGATGAGAACTTTACGCTGCCGATCGGGATTTTGTCTTTGAGCGGTCAGTACAAGACAGAGGATCAACTGCTGGTAGCAGGGGCCTTAATCAGCTTGATCCCGATTTTGATCGTGTTCTTGTTTGCGGAGAAATATTTTGTGGAAGGCTCCAAAACTTCTGGATTGAAATAGGGCGTAAAGGAGGCTAGCATCCGATGCAATACGTACCTTGGGACGATTTATATGCGGACGCTCTGTGCGAGCTGTGGAATCAGGAGTTGGGTGATCGCTTTCCCATGCGGTCTGGGCTCATGCGGCAAAACAGCTTCGAGGATCAGAATGTAGTCAAAGCTGGGTCGTGGATTGCGATAGATGCTGTGACGCAGCGTCCTGTCGGTTTTGTCGTGGCCAAATGCTGGCAGGAAAAGCTCGACATTCAATTGGGAAAAGGCATTGGCTGGATACAGGTCTTACTCGTGTCTACCGCACATCGCGGGCAAGGGGTCGGGCGTGAATTGCTGGCAAGGGCTGAGAATGCGTTGCGAGAGCAAGGGGTGGAAAAGGTCTTGCTGGGGCGCGATCCGTATCATTATTTCCCGGGCATACCCGATGAATCTGCGGACGTAAAAGTGTGGTTTGAGAGACAAGGGTATCACTCGGAGGATCGGTTGGAGAACGATCTGTTAGGCCAGTATCTCGAACCAGCGGAGCTGGAATTGCCAGAGGTACCAGATGGCCGCTTTCGACTGTTGACGAGGGAGGACCAAGATGCCTTCTTAGCCTTCTTGCATCGATGCTTTCCCGGACGCTGGGAGTATGAAGCCATTCACTATTTCCACCGAGGAGGGACCGGACGCGAATTCGTCGTGGTGGAGCTGCACGGTGAGATCGTCGGTTTTTGCCGGATCAATGATGCCGATTCTCCGTTTGTTGCCCAAAACGTATACTGGGCACCATTGTTTGCAGATGGGCTGGGCGGCATCGGTCCATTGGGTGTGGATGCGGAGTATAGAGGACGGGGCTTGGGACTGGCGATTGTGGAGGCGGGCATTGTGGCGTTGCGGAATCGCGGTATTCCGAACATTGTCATCGATTGGACGACGCTGGTCGACTTTTATACGAGGCTCGGGTATCGCAGCTGGAAGCAGTATGCGAAGTACGGCAAAGCATTCTCTTAACAAGAGCAAATAGGTAGGGAGGAGGATTCCATGCAAGCCGAACACATGACAGTGGAACAAAAGGTCGGGCAACTGCTGATGATCGGGTACCCTACGTTGGATATTCCCGAAGAAATGGAAGCGTGGATCAAACAAAAACAGATTGGCAACGTGATTCTTTTTAGCCGCAATATCGGGACACCGGAGGAGACCTATCAGCGCGTACAGAAACTTCAGAGCTGGGCGTATGAGTCTTGTCATCCCTATCCGCTGTTGATTGGGACCGATCAGGAAAATGGCGTGGTCTCCCGTCTACAAAAAGGGTCGACGCGCTTTCCAGGAGCGATGGCTTTAGGTGCGACAGGCAATCTCGATCAAGCCAAGCGCATCTACCAGGCAACAGGTGAGGAGCTACGTGCAGCAGGGATTTCAGTCAATTTCGCCCCGACGGTCGATGTGAACAACAATGCGGACAATCCGGTCATTGGGGTGCGGTCTTTTGGAGAAGCGCCAGAGCAGGTGGCGCGGTTTGGTGAGGCCGCCATTCAAGGCCTGCTTGCGAGTGGTGTCATTCCCTCTATCAAGCACTTCCCCGGTCATGGCGATACGAGCATCGATTCTCATGAAGCCGTTCCTGTGCTTGGGCATGATCGGACGCGACTGGATCAGGTTGAGTTGGTTCCATTCCAGCGCAGTATCGCGGCAGGAGTCCCCATGGTGATGGTTGGACACATCAGTTTACCTAGTATGGATGAGTCGGGTTCTCCTGCTACGTATTCCAAAGAGATCGTGACGGGAATTTTGCGTGAGTCGCTCGGTTTTGATGGGGTCGCAATTACGGATTGTATGGAAATGGCCGCTATCGCGGGTACCATCGGGGTTCCAGAAGCGGCGGTGCGTTGTGTGCAGGCTGGGATCGATCTTGTGCTGGTTTCCCACACGCATGAAGTTCAGCAAAAAACGTATGATCGCCTCGTTGCGGCCATTCATTCGGGGGAGCTGTCAGATGAGCGGGTCAACGAAGCGGTAAATCGCGTGCTTCAATTAAAGAAACGATTTCTTTCCTGGGAGCATTGCTTGCGAGCAAAAGGCCCTTCCTTTGACCGTATTCAGCATGCAGATATGGCGAGAAGTGCGCTCGCTCAAGCCATAACCTTGGTGAAAAATGAACATCAGCTGCTTCCTTTACAGAGAAGCACGCAACCGCTCGGTGTGATTTTTCCGGGGATCGCTAACCTTACGTTGGCAGAGGATGGGCAAGCAGCTTTAGGCGATTTGGTCGCACCATTGAGAAAATATCGTGAAGTTGAATACCATATGATGTCGACGCTCAACCCGACAGAAGATGAAGAGGAGATGGTGGCGAATCTGATGTCAGCCACGGAGCAAATCGTCGTTTTTACGTACAATGCCCATATCTTTAAAGGCCAATCGCTGCTATTGAATCGGCTAATTCAACAGGGGAAAAGGGTCGTGGCTGTCGCTCTGCGAAACCCGTATGATCTCTTGGTAATGCCAGAGGTTGATGCGTATCTCGCCGTTTACGACCATACGTACCATGCCATAGAGCTTGTGGCAGACATTTTGTTCGGGGAACGAAAGGCCGCTGGACATCTTCCGGTCAGCCTGTTTCCAACGGAGAAAAAGCAGCATGGTGTGGGGTAGAAAGAGAAGATGAGTGTAGATGGGTGGGAGGTAACTGGATGAAGTTTCACCTGCGTGATTTAACGACAGAAACAAGAAATTGGAATACGGAAGAGCTGGATAAATTCTCTACCATGGAGATTGTCCAGATTATGAATGAAGAGGATAAAACAGTTGCGTTTGCCGTTGAAAAGGAGCTGGCTTCGATTGCAGCCGCCGTTGACTTGATCGCAGAATGTCTGGAAAACGGCGGAAGACTCTTTTACTTTGGAGCGGGAACGAGTGGGAGATTGGGCTTGCTCGATGCTGCTGAATGCCCCCCAACCTTTGGGACGGACCCCTCATTGGTGCAGGGAATCATAGCCGGCGGGGAAAAAGCTATCGTCAGGGCAGTCGAAGGAGCCGAAGACGTGGAGCAGAACGGCAGAGAAGATGTGATTGCCTATGGCGTAAAGGCAGGGGATGCCGTGGTAGGAATTGCGGCGAGTGGTCGGACACCCTATGTCATCGGAGCATTGGCGGAAGCAAGAAGGCAGCAGGCAAAAGTCATTTCGTTGTCCTGCAACCAGATGGCGCAAATCAGCCAAGGTGTGGATGTAGCGATAAATGTGGTAGTAGGGCCAGAGGTGGTGACCGGATCGACTCGCCTAAAAGCAGCGACGGCGCAGAAGATGGTTCTCAATATGATTACAACCGGCTGCATGGTACGGTTGGGGAAAGTGTACAAAAATTTGATGGTCAATGTGCAGGTAACCAATGAGAAACTGAAGGAACGGGCAAAACAAATCGTGGCAGAAGCGACCAATGTCTCTACCGATGAGGCAGACGTACTGTTGCACAAGGCAGACGGTGACGCAAAACTGGCGATCGTGATGCAAAAGACCGGGTTGCCAGCAGAGGACGCAAGCCGTTTGCTCACCCAGTATAAGGGCAATATTCGACGGATTTTGGAAGGGAATCACAATCAGGAATGATCAGCCTAATCCTTTTGGATGAGGCTTTTTTTGTCTTGGTACGACACAACTGGTAATGAAAATCACTTGTATGATCCATAAAATGTTCATTTGAATATTGGCGGAAAAGAGGATATGATTACATTAATTCTTATATTGTAATTTCTATAATTTGAATGGACAGAGGTGATACGTATGAAAAAGGGTGATTTTCACCATCTTGATCATGTGAAAGAACAGCAAACATCGAAGAAAACATTGTGGATTACGCTCCTATTGACGTTGTTTTTTACGATCGTGGAGGTTGTGGGAGGCTTGATGTCCAATTCACTCGCGCTCCTGTCCGACTCCGCCCATATGATTTCTGACGTCTTTGCTTTAGGGTTGAGTATGACCGCTATTTATATGGCGACACGTAAGCCGACTAAGAAGTACACGTTCGGATTTCTCCGTTTTGAAATTATTGCTTCGTTCTTGAATGGCTTGGCTCTTGCTGTAATTTCGATCGGGATTGTGATTGAAGGGATCAAACGGATGATCAATCCGCAAGACGTTGATTTGCAGTTGATGCTGACCATTGCATCCATCGGTTTGGTTGTAAACATCGTGCTGACCATCGTACTTTCCCGCAGTATGAAGGAAGAAGACAACCTCAATGTAAAAAGCGCGTTGTGGCACTTTATTGGAGATTTGCTCAGCTCCGTCGGTGTGATTACGTCAGCAATTCTCATTTACATGACAGGCTACTACTTGTTCGACCCGTTGATCAGCATGGTGATTGGGGGAATTATTTTTACAGGTGGTGCCAAAATCATTCGTGAGTCGCTGCTCGTGTTGATGGAATCTGTTCCAGAGCAGTTTGATCTCGAGCAAATCCGTCAGGACCTCAGTGAAGTAGAGGGCGTGGAGGATGTTCATGAGCTGCACCTGTGGGCGGTATCCACGGAACATTACTCCCTGACAGCGCATGTGTTCGTTCGTGAAGGCATCCAGCCGTATTGTGTCATTCTGGCGATTAATCACATTTTGCAAACGAAGTACGGAATTGACCATTCGACGATTCAGATCGAGCACCCGACGATTTTGGATCACGGGGAATATGGCAAGCAGTTTTTGCTTCAGCAAGCATAAATGACCATGAGAAAAAGGCTAGTCTCCAAGGAAGGGGACTGACCCCTTAAAGTGAGACAAATCAAAACACCTTCAAGAGAACTAAACCATGTCGTAAGATATGGGGACAATCTTGGAGGTGTTTTTGCATTGACAACTAGAGTGAGTTACCCAGTAGAAGTTAAGAAGCAGGCGATTCAAATGAGGTTGGCAGGTGTTCCAGTGAAGGAGGTTATGGAGAGACTCGGAATCCGCAATGTGACTCAGTTAAAGGTCTGGATGAAGTGGTATCGAGAGGGTGAACTTCATCGACTAGAACAACCTGTTGGCAAACAATATAGCTTTGGCAAAGGCCCTGAGTACACTTCAGAGCTTGAGAAAGTGAAAGCAGAAAATCGATTTTTGAAACAACAACTGGACGTGTTAAAAAAGTACAAGGAGTTGGAAAGGAGGTGTCACCTAAAAGCGTGGTCAAATGGATGGACTCCATCAGAGGAGAAGTAACTATTACTCAAGCTTGCGCTTGGTTGGGTATTGCCCGATCCACCTATTATCGATGGAAGTCGGTGTTTAAAACGAAACCGAAGGATCTCATAATTGAAAAGATTCGGGAGCTATGTTCCCTACATAAATTCCGCTATGGCTATCGAAAGATCACGGCACTCCTTCGGAATGAACAGCTAATTAATCACAAGCGTGTGCAGAGGATTATGCAAGCGGAACAACTGCAATGTCGAGTACGCATCAAGAAACGTAAACCAACGGGACAACCTTCACAATCAGCTGAGCATCTACTACAACGTCAATTTCATGCCGAAGCTCCGTTGCAAAAGTTAGTGACGGATATTACATATTTGCCGTTTGGTGGGAAAATGTTGTACTTATCAAGCATCTTAGATTTATACAACGGGGAGATTGTTGCTTACTCCATAGCAGATAAACAAGACACTTCGTTTGTCTTAGATACATTGAATCAACTTCCTAATCGACCAGGAATGATGCTACATAGTGATCAGGGTAGCGTATACACGTCTCAAGCTTACCAAGAAGCAGTTAAAGGAAAAGGCATTACCATGAGCATGTCCCGCAAGGGAATGCCCGCTGATAATGCCCGCTGATAATGCCCCAATCGAATCGTTTCATTCCACGCTAAAGTCAGAAACGTTCTATCTCGAAGGCCTTACAAGTACAACGACGGCAATCGTTGTACAAACCATTCGAGATTATATTACCTACTATAACTCAATTCGTATTCAAACGAAACTAAACAACCAGTCGCCGGTTGAATTCCGAGGACTGGCTGCTTAAACTTGTAAGGTGTTTTGATCCCTGTCCTAGAAACGGGGGTCAGTCCCGAAGCTCAGGAGATAGCATTTTTTATTTACTTCCCCGCAAAGAAACTGAATACATAGGGTGAACGTCTAAATAGAAAGGAAGGAGGTTTTTTATGAGAATCACAACCAAACTGCCCCAGTATCATGAAAATGTACATGTCGAGTTGATGAAAAATGAATGGGTTCCACTGAATGAACCACAGAGTTTGGGCATGGCCACTCTTTTATCGATTCCTTTCATGCTGATCAATGCACTCATCGCCATTGGGATCATCCTTATTTTTTCGCCATTAACCTTTCAGGAATTTGGACTGACATCCGGCTCTCTATCCATATCCATTGACTTCGGTGTGATTTTCTTCTTACTTGCCTTGGTTATTTTTCATGAATGCTTGCATTTGATTTTTATCCCCAATTTCATGAGATCAGAAAAAACATGGATAGGGCTTACCTTGTTTGGAGGGTTTGTAGCAACGGAAGAAAAGATTCCAAAAGCAAGATACATACTGATTACCATCGCCCCATTCGTTATCCTTTCGGTTATGTTACCATTTCTTCTAGGTTTATTGGGGCTGTTCACTACCATGTTTAAATTTTTGGTTTTGATAAACGCAATCGCTTCATCAGTCGATATGCTGAATCTTTTCCTAGTGATGAAGCAAGTTCCGAAACAGGCAATCTTGATCAGTAACGGACAAAAGACGTATTGGAAAGCCCCCGAAAAAGATGGGCATGGATAGCCCCAAGCATGAGGATGGCGAACAGGATGCAAGCAAGGTAGTGGGCTGAGAACGACAATAATGGTCGGCCAGATTAACCAGCCGCCCCATCCTTTTGTCTTCTTTACAGTTGCTTCTGTTTGGATATTCATAAGAGATAAGATCAATTGAGAAACTTACGATTTTTGCGAAGGAAGTTGGCAAGAGTTAATCCCAAAGATACGATAGAAGAAGCATTGTTTGGTCAAGGCTGTATACAGGAGCGGAATGCCCATCAACGAAAGGTATTGGTAGCCTCCTTCCAGAAAGAAGAACAAGGACAGAAAGGCTAACCCAGTAACGATACGAAACATTTGATCAAAACGACCGACGTTTTTCATTCTTATCCCTCCGGTTATGGTGTTTGTGATTGATGAGACTTATTGTACCGGAGTACTTTTTGGCTGCATGTAACAAAGTCACATAACGTAAAGATTTTTCCGTCCCATAACAAACGCCAAGCAGAAGGGAAGAAAAGCATGAACCAAATCCGTTACCATCGCAGAAAGTACACGCAGGGTCATACACCGATCGAAAGGCTGGAGCGACTGTCCAAGGAGTTAGGCGGACCGAGCATTTCTATCAAGCGAGACGACATGCTTGGCTTGACAGCAGGGGGAAACAAGACGCGAAAGCTGGAGTATTTAGTGGCGGAGGCAATCGAGCAAGGGGCAGACACGTTGATTACATGTGGAGCTGTCCAATCCAATCACTGCCGGTTGACTCTGGCGGCGGCAGTTCGCGAAGGTCTGCACTGCCAGCTCGTGCTGTCCGCGCCTGAGACGGGCGAGTACCAACCGCAAGCGAGTGGCAATCATCTGTTGTTCCACTTGCTCGGAGCAGAAAAAATCGAGGTCATTCCCGCAGAGGCAGATTTGCTTGCAGCTATGGAAGAGCTCGCAGAAAGTCTGCGAAAACAAGGCAGAAAACCATATCTGATCCCGGTAGGAGGCTCCAATGAAGTCGGGTCTTTGGGGTACATGGCGTGTGCGGAGGAAATCGAGCAGCAGGCTTGGGAAACGACGACTCCGTACGATTATGTCGTGACGGCAACGGGAAGTGGCGGTACGCAAGCCGGTCTGCTTGCCGGTTTTATGGCGCGCCAGTCCAACACAAAAGTAATCGGGATCAATGTCAGCCGAGATCGTGCTGCACAAGAAGCAAAGGTGATGGGGTTGCTGCGCAGTACAGCTGCACGGATCGGTTTGCAAGGGGACATACGGGCAGAAGCTGTGGTTTGCGACGACAGATTTGTCGGGCCAGGCTATGCGATTCCGACGGATGGCATGATTGAAGCCGTTCAGCTGATCGCTCGGACAGAAGGGATTTTGCTAGATCCTGTCTATTCCGGAAAGGCGATGGCAGGGTTGATCGGCTTCATTCGCGAAGGGCATTTTACCAAGAGTGATCACGTATTGTTCCTGCATACGGGTGGTTCCCCGGCACTATATACGGTTCCACAGTTGTTTTTGTCATCCAAATAGCGTAGCAGGCAGCGGTAGTCTAGGATGTACGTACACGTCCATAGCTACCGCTGTCTTTTTATAGGAAAGCTGACAGACTTAGTGCTTCACAGTGCCTTGGTCTGCCACAACATCGGGGGTGTCTACCTGCTGCATCAGCATACGCATGGAAAAGACGATTCCTAGTGTGGCCGTTATTAAAAGACCTGCCAATACAAGGTAACCGACTGATGCGCCGGTTGAATCTAGCATGAGAGTAAATAGAGCGAGTAATAACAGCCTCATGCATGTACCAATCGACCGAAAGAAGCTCAGGACCCTGCCCATAAAACGATTAGGTAGCAGTTCCATATAGATGGTCTGACGGATCAGTCTGGTTGATACATTGCACCAGCCCATAAACGCAGAGAGCAACACAAAAACCGAGCCCATTGGGATCACAACGATCATTACAAGAGCAATCGCCATCAAGATGAAATTCCCTACCATATAAGGAAAAGGACCGATTTTTCCACGAAACCAGGTAAGAAGAAATCCCGCCACGACTGCGCCTATGGAATACGTAACCTCTCCCATGGAATAGATCGCGACATCTTCCCCCAAAACTTGGCTAACAAAGATAGGGTTAAGCAGGTTCGTCAGCATAACGGCGAGGAATGGTATCAGCGCAGCAATTCCGAATACGATAAATCCTCGTTTTTCTTTGATATAGACCCAGCTTTGTTGAAATTGTGACACCCAGGATGTTTGGAGGGATTTTTCTACTTGTTTCTCTTGTGTAAACACATAATCGATTCCGGTTAAGGAGAGAAAAGCGATCAGATAGGTCAAAGTGTTAAGGATCAGCACTATATGTAGTCCGTATTTCCCCAATAGCAAACCTGCGAAAGCTCCTGCGAGGACCAAAGCAGTCTGGTTTTGAATTTCCAGGGTAGAATTGATCACATTGTAGTGCTTTTGCTCAAAGGTTTCCTGTATGAAGGCTGACTGTGTAGGTTCGTGAACCTGAAACATGAACATCGACGCCAAAAAAACGAGTACCATCATCCACGCTTGATAAGTCCCCCAAAAACCCCAAGCTGTTACAAGAGCGAGAACCGAGAAGCCTCCTAGCTGTTCCAGCTGTAGAATGGCCTTGCGGGAAAAGCGGTCGATCAATGTACCAAAATAAGGTCCGATGAGCAGTGTCATTATTGAGGAGAGAAGCATGGTGGAACCAAGTAGGCTGGCTGAGCCTGTGGATTCTACCAAATACCAAGATATCCCGATCATGGTCATCCCCTGGCCAAAGCCTGAAAACAAATTGGAAAGAAACAGCTTGCGAAAATTGCGATTGCGAAAAATCTCGTTCACTCTCGTCACTCCCTTTTCCATAATAGGCTAGATGAGCAGCCCTATTACAAACATAAAGGAGCCTGATTATTCACGAGGGTCACCCTTCATCAATAATCAGGCTCCGGGAAGTTCCGAGAGCTCTTTTATGGAATCTTATACCATAAATCGTATCACTTTTTTCTTAAGTCAGCAATATGGAGAACCACGTTATTTATTCAAGATACCTAAATATTCCCGCCAAGGTCCAACATCCGCCGTGTACCGCTTGGCCAAGACCCGTACGATCTGCGCCATGTGGGTTAAATCGTGAACCACCCATGTAGAGAGCAGCTCTCGTGCCTTGACTACGCCAAATGCAGGGTGTATCCCTGTTAATTCGAGATTCTTTTCCAGTTCTACGAGTGCTTGTAGTTTTACGAGATTTTCTGTTCGAAGTGTTTTGAATTCCTGGAGCTTTTGTGCGAACGACCTTTCGGAAGCCTCGTGTAAGTGAGCGAAACGGTCAAAAGGAGGAAAGGGTTTGTTTTCCCCATCCTGAAGAATCATTTCGAGCCGTGGGAGCCAATTCGTTTTTTCAGCCTGGATCAAGTGCTCGATTACTTCGGTGGCATTCCACGTTGTATCCCCTTCGTTGTTTTGCAACCATCCATCCGATAAGCCCACTAAAAAATACTCCAATGTTTGCGGTGTACGCTCCAGAACCTCAATCGCTTGTTTCAGATTAAAATTCATCGTACGACTCCTTTCGGTATGGAAACCCGTAGTATTCTCCCAACATTTCTCTTTCGTTTTGCGTAGTCCTGCCCATTTTGTTTGGAGAAGGGTGGATTTGTTTGCGTGAATACGTATAGAATGGTCGTAAGCAAGGCTCGTCTAAATAGAAACGCAGAGGTTGATAGATGGATGTTTAAAATCGGCGTGGTTGGTCCCAAGCAATCGGTAGAAAGGATTCTTGCGGTTGCAAAGGAATTCGAGGAAGGAATGAATTTTGTTCCGTATCCGTATACAGAGACAAAAGAGACAGAAAAAATCGTCTTGGAAAATGATCAGTACGTAGATCATTGGCTTTTTTCCGGACCGATTCCGTACTTAATTGCCCGGCAAGCATTGGATGACGACACGCGGATGGAGCATATTTACCCGACGGAGTCCAGCATCTATAAAGGCTTTCTGGAAATGGTCTACACTCATCGGAAATTAATCGATCGCGTCAGCATCGATATGCTTTTATCCACCAAATTCATGGAAGATTCCCTGCACAGGATCAACATCTCTGTGAGCGATATGTATATGAAGACGTTCGAAGCTACGATCGATCCGCAGGAGCTGCTAGATTTTCATCTTGCGCTATGGAAGGAGAAAAAGACAGACGCTGCCATGACCTGCTATCCGACCGTTTATCAAGCACTAGTAGAAGCAGGTATCCCAGCCTATTGGATCTCGCCCAGCCATATGGAAATCCAGCAAACAGTACGCGTGTTTGTCGAGAAAGTGCGGACGTCGTATTTCAAGGATACACAGATCGGGATCGAGATGATTGAGGTCGAGCAATTTGACAGAATCAAGGAAAGCGCAAAGACCCCGTATCATTTGCAATATTTGGAGCTGCGTATAAAGCAAGCGTTGATCAAGCTGTGCGAGCAAGTGGACGGATCACTTCTGGAGCAGGGGAATGGCCGATATGTCATCTTCAGCACGCGCGGGACGATTCACAGAGAGATTCCTACCTTGCAAAACACAGTAGAGTTTTTGGCGAAGGAAGCAGATACGACGGTCGCTGTCGGAATCGGTTTTGGAGAGACGGCTTTTGCAGCTGAGATGAATGCCCATCGTGCGCTGCGCCAATCGAAGGAAAAAGCAGCGCGAGATATTGTCATGATTCAGGATGACGGAACGATCGTGGAGTGGGTCGGTCAGGAAGAGGAGCTCATCTACTCGTATCGTGCCGACGATGATGAGGTTTTGGAAAAGCTGAAAAAGGGGAACATCAGCGTCAAAAGCTATAAAAAGCTCGATGCCTTGCTGCAAAAAATGGGTTGGACCGATTTCACGACAAAGGACCTGGCCAAATATTTGCAAATGAGCGAGCGAAATGCACAGCGAATCGTCGCGGATTTGTGTGCCGTTGAGCTGGCGGAAAGCTCAGGGGAGGAATCGCAATCAACGCGAGGAAGACCCATCAAACGATACCGACTTTTGTAAGCACCCTGTTACGGGTGCTTTTTTCATTGCAGAGAAATCGAAATGTTAAAAAAAACCGTTGCCAATAGTCTCAACATTTCGTAATGTATATATAACGACATGTCGCAATATATGCGGTAATTAAGAAGGCTGGACCATAGTTGCGCGGATAGTCAGTCATCGAACGAGATGAATGCGCTTTCGCCAAAATGAAAGACTAGCTTAGTAATGCATCTAGAAGGAGGTATCCACACATATGGTATCAGCACGCACGAGAAACTGGATTTTAGCGTTACTGTTTTTGGGCTGGGCATTAGGGAACCTGGATCGATACGTCATGAACTATGCCATTTTGTCGATCACAGAAGACTTGCAGCTTAGTGCATCATCCACGGGATTATTGCTCAGTAGCTTTTTTGCTGGTTATGCACTCATGCAAATGCCTGGAGGATGGCTGGCAGACCGATTTGGTTCCAGAAAAGTACTCATCGTTTCTGTTGTCATGTGGTCTATTTTTACGGGACTGACCGGAGCCGCTTGGTCTATGGCTTCAATGATTCTCATCCGTTTTCTGTTCGGAATCGGCGAAGGTGGCTTCCAACCAGCCAGCTCGAAGATTATCGCTACCATCTTTCCTGTCAAGGAACGCTCGCGAGCCATGTCCGTGATGCTCTCCTCTAGTGCCATTGTTGGACTTTTCTCCCCGATTTTATCCGTTTGGATGATTCAAACCATGGGCTGGCGAACGATGTTCGTCGTCATTGGAGCTATTGGAGCCATCATTGCTTTCCTGTTCTGGCGTTATATTAAACTTCCACAAGCAGAATCTGCAACAAATACAACTGGCTCCGATCAATCAAAAACCTCAGTGGCTATGCTGTTTAAAACACCGCTGCTTTGGAGTCTGTTAATCGCTTACTTTAGCATTTATGCAGTAAACTGGGGCCTCGTAACCTGGATGCCAACTTACTTGAGCAAGGTACGCGGACTGGATATGATTTCACTCGGCTGGCTGCAAACGATCCCAGGCTTCGCTACGTTGGTCGGTATTTATGTGAGTGGCTATGTACTGGACAAGCTGCCAAAAGGTCGCGAAAAAATTATTGGTAGTTTCTCCTGTGTGGTAGTCGCGGTCCTCTTGTACTTCATGTTTACTGCATCGAGCGTGACGATGTTTATTACGTACCAAGCGATTGTGTCACTGTTCCTTTCCTTTGTGATCATTCTGTTGCCGTCTGTTGTCCTGAAAAATCTTCCGGCTGCCATAGCGGGAACGGGGATGGGCATCGTGAATACAGGTGGACAGCTGGCTGGCTTTATCACGCCAATGGCTATTGGTTTTATCGTAGAAGCGTTTAACGGTTCATTTGATGCAGCGTTCTGGATGCTGATCGGCTTCGCGGTCATTTGCATTGGCGCACTACTATCATTGAACTATGAAAAAGGCGAGCTGTTGAAGCAAAACACCGACAGTGCATCCGCCTGAACAACTAGAGAAAGGAGCGTATGAAATGAACAGAACCGAGATCATTTCTGCGTTAATTGAACAAAAAAGAGACGCGTTTATTCGCGTTAGCGATAAAATTTGGGAAACGCCAGAGATTTACTTCGAGGAGCATCGCTCTGCCGAGTACTTGTGTCAAGCGTTGGTAGCAGAGGGCTTTGAAGTGGAGAAAGGGATCGCTGGACTGGGTACAGGCTTTGTTGCCAGCTTCGGAAGCGGGAAGCCCGTCGTGGCCATCCTGGGCGAGTATGATGCGCTGGCAGGCTTGAGCCAGAAAAAAGGCGCAATCAACCATGATCCGATTGTGACTGACGGTCATGGGCATGGATGCGGACATAATCTCTTAGGTGCTGGAGCGTTGGCAGCAGCGGTTGGCATCAAGGATTACATGGAGCAAACAGGCTTTCAAGGTACAGTTCGCTACTATGGGTGCCCAGCAGAAGAAGCGGGCTCTGGAAAAGCGTATTTGGCAAGAGCCGGCGTATTTGCTGACGTAGATTTTGCACTCTCCTGGCACCCTGCGACAGCGCCAAGCATCATGAACATCAGTTCTCTTGCGAATTACTCTGTTCGTTTTCAGTTTCAAGGAAAAAGCGCGCATGCAGCCGCCGCTCCGCATTTGGGACGCAGTGCCTTGGATGCCGTGGAACTGATGAACGTAGGCGTGAACTATATGAGAGAGCATATGATTCCGGAAGCACGGGTTCACTACGCGATTACGAATACAGGCGGAATTTCGCCAAACGTTGTCCAGCCGTTTGCGGAGGTCGTATACTTGATTCGCGCTCCGAAAAAGCAGCAAGTGCAGGAACTGTATGAAAGAGTCTACAATATCGCACGGGGAGCCGCCTTGATGACGGGAACCACCATGGAAGCAGTGTTTGAAGGTACAGCTTCTGATCTCGTGCCGAATACGGTATTAGCGAAGCTCATGCACAAAAATCTGGTTGAAGTCGGCGTGCCTACGTACGATGAAGCAGATCAGCAATATGCCAAACAAATTCAGGCAACGTTAACAGCTGAGGATATGAGAGCTTCGTTGTTCGGTTTGGATCGTGAAACAGCGAAGCAACTGAAGGACAACGCGATTGCGGATGTGATCGGACCACTTTCTACGCACGAGTTTACGCTTGCTGGGTCTACGGATGTGGGAGATGTCAGCTGGCAAGTACCGACGATGCAATGCATGACGACATGCTGGGCACTAGGTACGCCTTTCCATACGTGGCAGGTCGTCTCGCAAGGGGCCATGCCAATCGCACACAAAGGGATGCTGCAAGCAGGCAAAGTCATGGCTGCTACAGCGATCGAGGCAATGGAAAACCCTGCGCTGATCGAACAGGCAAAAGCCGAATTGCAGGAACGTTTGGAAGGAGAAGAATATTTCTCGCTCATTCCTGACGATGTTCAACCACCTCAAAAAGCTTAAATCGAGGGTGAAAAGGAAGTTGGTTAGTCAAGTGGCGCAGCAAACAAGAACGATCGAAACAGACTGCTTGGAACAATGGATCGAGCAATATCGCGGGGAGTCCAGCAAGGGCAAATGCGCTGCTTATATCCCTGCTTTGAAAGAGGCTGACCCAACACAGCTAGGGATTTGTGTGATGGGACCAGATGGACAAATCAGCAGGGGAGGCAACTACGATGCTCCTTTCACCTTGCAAAGCATTTCCAAAGTCATCAGCTTTCTCGCAGCATGTACGCACCACGGGATTGCGAATGTATTGGAGCAGGTGGATGTAGAGCCTACGGGAGACGCATTTGATTCGATGGTTCGGCTGGAAATGCACAAGCCGGGAAGACCTTTTAATCCGATGATCAATGCAGGAGCCATTACGGTTTCTTCCTTGTTGCAGGGGAACGGAGTCCAGGAAAAATTTCGCTTCTTTCAAGACATGGTCGAGCGCATGACAGGACGCAAGCATCAGATCAACGAGGAAGTGTATCACTCCGAGTGGCAAACGGCTAACCGCAATCGTTCCCTCGCCTACTATCTCGCAGCTACTGGCTTTTTGGCTTGTCCGGTAGAGGATGCTTTGGATGTGTACATCCGGCAATGCTCCCTGGAGGTAACGGCAGAGGACATCGCGAAAATCGGCTTGATCCTAGCGCATGATGGGTATGATCCGATAGGCAAGGAACAGCTTTTCGGCAAAGAGCTGGCTCGCGTAATCAAAGCACTGATGGTTACATGCGGCATGTACAACGCTTCCGGTAATTTCGCTGCTTTTGTGGGCGTGCCAGCGAAAAGCGGCGTGTCAGGAGGTATTATGGCTGCCGTCCCTCCGCGTGGGCGCTCTGGGGAGCTGCCTTTTGCTGGCGGCTGCGGAATCGGTGTGTATGGTCCTGCTATTGACCAGTACGGAAATAGCGTAGCTGGGGTAGCACTGCTCAAGCATATGGCAAGTGCGTGGGATTTGACGATCTATTAAAAAGAAATGGCTAGAGATCACAGATCATGTCTGGATCTTTAGCCATTTCTTTTACATTCCTTTTCACAGCGAATCACCTCGTTTCTTGATTTTACCAAAGGGAAACATCCGCATACAGCTGCTGGCTTTCATTGGCAAAAAAAAGAACCTGTGACATACTGGAACTATCACGGTCATCGGGGGAAATCAACATGATAGAAGTGGTTGCATGTGGCGAGTTATTGATTGATTTTACACCTGTACAGCAGAAGGAAAAGCCGGACAGCGCTGCATTTGAGCAAAACCCTGGAGGAGCGCCTGCCAATGTACTTGCCGCTCTGTCGCGCTTTGGGAAGCGGACTTCCTTTATCGGTGCGGTGGGAAACGATGTGTTTGGGCGTTTTTTGCAACAGACCTTGATCAGACAGAATATTGGCACAGAAGGGCTCGTACTCACGGAGGAAGCGCCTACGACGTTGGCTTTTGTCCATCTCGATGAGACAGGCGATCGTTCTTTTCACTTTTACCGCAATCCGGGTGCAGACATGATGCTGCGGGAACAAGACGTGAACGAGGCGCTAATTGCACAGGCAGACATTTTTCATTTCGGTACGTTGTCCTTGACGCATGAGCCAGCCAGATCAGCAACCTGGAAAGCCGTCGAGTACGCGAAAAAGCATAAGCGACTCCTTTCCTTTGACCCGAATATTCGAGCGTCCTTATGGGGGGATCTGGAGGAAGCGAAGGCTATGGCTCTCAAAGGAATGGCGCAGGCTGATATCGTCAAGCTGTCAGAGGAAGAGCTGGCTTTTCTCATGGGGAGCGAGGATGTTGTGGAAGCGACAGCGTGGATGCTTGCGCAATATGATCTGCAAGCTGTTTTTGTCACGTTGGGGGAAGAGGGGTGTTTTTACCGCACACAAAATCATTTCGGTACAGTCGATGGATTTCCAGTAACCGCGATCGATACGACTGGAGCGGGAGACGCGTTTGTGGGCGCGCTGCTCTATCAACTTCTTGAGGCGGGGGAAAGTATGCTGGATATCCCACAAGCCACGTTAGAGGACATGGTGCGCTTTGCTAATTCCGCAGGTGCGCTCACGACAACGAGATCAGGTGCCATTCCCGCCATGCCTACACTGTCTGAGGTCAAAAGCTTCATGGAAGCAGCACGGTAGGAGGGAAGAATCATGATTTTTGTGGAAGTCATCCTGCCTGTCCTGCTCATTTTTCTTAGCGGATATATTTTGCAGCGCATTTTCAAAATGGACTTGAAGCCGATCTCTTCCCTGGCGATTTACATTTTGTCGACGGCGCTCGTCTTTCGTACCTTTTACAAAACACAGCTCGACTTGCAATTATTTTATATCGTTGTGATTTCGCTGCTCTTGCTGGCTGCTCTCGTTGTGATCA
This sequence comes from Brevibacillus sp. DP1.3A, assembly GCF_013284245.2. Lineage (NCBI taxonomy): Bacteria > Bacillati > Bacillota > Bacilli > Caryophanales > Paenibacillaceae > Brevibacillus > Brevibacillus sp. DP1.3A. The sequence continues at coordinate 1,520,570 of NZ_CP085876.1, forward strand.
CGCAGTTGACGGCACGATTGTTCAAATACGACAAACAACAGGAAAGCGCACTGATGCTCGCGACCGCCTTCATGAACAGTGGCAACTACGGGACGCCGATTATTTTGTTTGCCTTCGGAGAGGCTGGCTTTACGTATGCGGTGCAAATCATGGTTTTCCACTCGATCATGATGGGTGTATTCGGCGTGTATTTTGCCTCCCGAGGCGGGAATGGGATGGGGACGGCCATCAAGGCGATCTTCAAGCAGCCGTCCAATTACGCTGTGGTTCTCGCGATTTTGCTACAACAGCTGCAAATCGTCATCCCGCAAAGCTATTACCAGGCGATTGATCTCGTTGCACAGGCGGCGATTCCGGTTGTGATGCTCATCTTGGGCATGCAGCTCGCCAATGTATCTACCAAAGCGCTAGAGTGGCAGGGACTCAGTGCTGCGAGTGTCATTCGGTTGGTGGCGTCACCACTTTTGGCGTACCTCATCTGTCTGTTTTTCCCGATTGATCCGCTTCTGCAAAAGGTGTTGGTCGTTCTGGCAGCCATGCCTTCTGCCGCAACGACTGCGATCTATGCGATCCAATTCAACATGCGACCACAATTCGTCTCCAGCAGCGTGTTGGTTACGACGCTTATCAGTATAGGTACATTAACGTTTTTGCTGAACATTTTGCACTAATGAGGAGGAATAAACTTGCGCAAACAAGAGTTACTACGACTGTACGATCAAGAGATGAGAGTGGAGGTAACCTATCCGCATGTTCGACGAGAAGAGACTGAGCATATTGTTCGCCACGTCTCTCTCTCTGATGAGCCAGGGACAGTCTTGTTTTCCCGACTGTCTGAGGCAAATGCAGAGGAATTGATCGCACGAGAAATTGAGTATTTCTCAAGCATTCAACAGTCTTTTGAATGGAAGCTGTTTGATTATGACCAACCCGCAAATCTGCTCGAACGGTTGCAGGCGTATGGTTTTACAGTAGGAGAGGAAGAAGCACTGTTGGTCATGGATGTGGCGCAAGCAGAGGACATACGCAGTCGGAGCATTCCTCCCGAGATTCGCCAAATTACCACTCTGGCAGGGATCGATGACATCATGCAGTTGGAAGAGCTGGTATGGGGCAGTGCGAATCCGGAGTTGGCTGCGAGATTGAAAAAGGATTTGGCCGAAGATCCAGAGAATTTTCTCGTGTATGCGGCATACAGTGGCGATCAGGCGGTGAGCGCAGCGTGGATGTATCTGCATGAGGGGACGTCCTTTGGCAGTCTGTGGGGAGGCTCCACGTTACCTGCTTACCGGAATAAAGGCTACTATACGGCACTTGTAGCGATACGGGTACAAGTAGCGCACGAGCGTGGGTATCCGCTTTTAATGGTCGATGCGAGTCCGATGAGTCGACCGATTTTGGAGAAAAAAGGCTTTGAATTTCTCGCCTATACTTATCCATGTTTTTTTGAGTATAAATAGTATCGTGGAAAAAGAAGCTGCCCATTGCTCTGAGGGGCAGCTTTTGTAGTTGCAGATAGTCGCCTGTGTAACTATTATGAGAATAAGAATCATTTGCAAGATTATCCTACATATGGTTAGGCAGGGAGAAGGTCATGGATCAAGCATCTGTACATTCCATATACGATAGCTATATCAATGCATTGCCCTCAACAAAAAGTGATCGCATAGTGTCCGAAGCGAATCGGTATACACTGACGAATAATGATGGTTACTTTCGGAGACTGACTCCTCGACCGGGATTGGAGCTGGTCGAATCCAGCTACTCCCTTCAGGAAAACCGGGTCATGGATTTACAGTCCCAGGCAGCCATGGTTGAGCTCAGCTTTTGCTTGGAGGGGAGTGGGGAGTTCGTTGTTTCGGGAAGTCAGCACGAGTTTTTGCCTGGGAGCTGCTCCCTTCAATTGATGAAAGACTTTCATGCACATTTTATGTACCGGGCGGACGTTCCTCATCGATCTGTCGGGATCGGTATTTCCGTGGAGCAATTTAATGATTGGGTGGCGGAAAGCGATGTGGGAGCAGCGTATTCGTTTCAAGGGCTGCTTGGCAATCAGGCCTATCGTCTGTTTCGGATGCCGTTGCAATCGAATATGGCTCGGATGCTCCAGCAGTTGAACGATTTTTCATCCTCTCATCTGAAGCTGCGGAGATTGCATACGGAAGGCAAGATTCTGGAGATTGTATCGTCGGCGCTGGATACGTTTTTGTTCGAGCGGGAAGAGAATCGACCGAGGTCACAGTTATCTCGGAGTGATCGGGAAAAGATTCACAACGCCCGTGACATTCTACTCGAAAATATGGAGTCCCCGCCTTCTCTGCTCGAACTGGCACGTATGGCACAGCTCAATGAATACAAGCTGAAGATCGGCTTCAAAGAAGAGTTCGGGACGAGTGTTTTTGCCTATTTGCGGGAAAAGCGATTGGAAAAAGCGCTTGGATTGTTGCGGGAGGGCAATCTGAATGTCAGTGAGGTTGCACTCATCGTGGGATTCTCCAACTTCAGTCATTTCTCTGAGGCGTTTCGCAAGCAGTACGGACTCAATCCTTCCGAAGTGAAGCGGGGGAGATTTTGCTAATTTTACAATCTGGAACGGATACCTTTGCCTAAGGGGTATCCGTTTTTCCTGTAACAAAAAGGAAGCGAGTAGCCGACATAGGAAGGAAGGGGGCTATTATGAAAATACATCATACGATTGTCGCTTTGGCACTGGGTGTTAGTCTCGCATTTCCCATAGGGGCAGCCACAGCCGCACAGAGCATGAGCAGTGAACAAACAACGCCGATTACAGTCTTAGAAGATGGGGTACCGAAGAAGCTGAAGATGCGAGGAGCAGATCGATTCGAGATCGCATGGCGCTATGATGGGGGACAAGAGTACTTCTCCGAGGTCGTCGATGAGGATACGGGTACGATGTATTTGCTTTCGGAAAACGGTGTGCTCCATGCGCTGAATCCGAATGGAAAAGTTATTTGGCAAAGTGATCTTGGACTTGACTGGGCCCATGACTTTAAGTTAGGCAAAGACGGCTCACTGTACGTACTGGACCATAACTGGTTCGATTTCAAAGACGGCATGCCTGCCTGGATACTTGCTGTAGACAAGGCTGGAAAGGATCGCTGGATAATGGAGCTACCGCATATGTACAGCTACGATACGGTCTTTGATGTGTCAGCAGAAGGGACCATGTTCATGCTGACGGATAGAGGGGTTGCGGCAGTCGATCAGGAAGCGAATCTAGTCTGGGCAAACGATCAGGTAGTCAACTATGACTTTGATTCTTATCTATCACATGGCGTGATAGGGATGACCTGGATCGAATCGCTTAAAACATTGCTAGTCGAACAGAGTGACAACAAGCTGTCTGCTATCGATCAGAATGGGAAAATCAAGTGGCTGCGGGAAAACGTTCAGCCGGGGAGAATATACGTTTCAGAAGATGGCATGGTGTACACCTTGGGAGAAAAAGGGCTGACATTCATTCATGCTTCTGATGGTAAAGACCGTGCAGAAGCACCAGTGGATGCTGTTACACTCAACAAAGTCGGTATTCCTCATGATGGCAAGGGGAATTTTTATCGTGAATACAACGATTATACGATATGGAAAGTAGATCGCACAGGCAAAAAGCTTTGGAGCTACAATCGTCCGAAGGGACAAACAGGAACGTTATCCAGTGAACTCGTGTCTGATGCGCAGGGGAATGTCTTTTTTTCCGATACGGGTGGGAATATTTTCTCGTTAGATCCTAACGGCAAGGAACGCTATATCGTTATCCGAAATGACAAGATGTTTACGTATACGCACATTTGGACAGGCCCTGATGGGGTATTGTATGCGAGTGCGGATGGAATGGGCATAATAGCGATCGCACCAAAAGGCAAGTAACTTCTATGATCCACGAATACGTTCATTGTACAGCACAACCTAGCGATTCATCGATCACGTATAGTAGAATGATACAAAAAAGGGAACAGAAGGTGTAAACAATGTGCCGAAACATCAAAACCTTGTTCAACTTCGACCCACCCGCGACAGAAGATGAGATTGAAGCAGCAGCTCTGCAATTCGTGCGAAAGCTCTCGGGCTTCAACACGCCTTCGAAGGCCAATGAAGAGGCTTTTCACCGGGCTGTCCAAGAGGTCTCCGATGTTGCGAAAAATCTCTTAGATTCGCTGGTGACGAATGCAGAGCCACGCAATCGGGAAGTCGAAATCGAGCGTGCTCGCGCGAGAAACGCCAAACGGTTTGGCACGACAGAGTAGTGAGACGATAAAGACAAGAAGTCTATTTGAGGGGCAGTCCGTTAAGGCAACTGCCCATTTTTATTTTGCGAGAAATGAATACGAGGTGAGCCTATGGAGCGGCTAAATGAGTTGAACGATTTGCTAAACAAATTGGAGGAACGACATATCTTTTATCGCTTGAGTAAAATAAGGAGCGAAAGCATCATGATCGAGGTAGCTGTCCCTGGTCAAAGATGGGAGATCGAGATTATGGAGGACGGTACGATGGAGATTGAAAAATTTATTAGTGACGGTGACATGTACGACGAGAAGGAGTTGGATGTACTGTTTCGGGACTTCTCTTATTAATTTAAGGCACTCCCCTCTGTTCAATCAGAAATTTCAGCATCTTATCATCGTCTTATGAGATGATTTATCATTTCGCTACTATGTCTCTCTCCTGCGAATTATATTATCGTAGATGCAAAGGGGAGAGGATCATCATGGAAAAGGTGAACGTCGCACAACATTTATCACGCTTGCAAGATTCCTGGGGCTCTCTGGTTGTCGGAGAGATGAATGATACGTCTATTAAGCTAGAGAAGCTGCAAGGTGAGTATCCTTGGCAACAAAATGATCAGAAAGATGAACTGCTGTTTGTCGTCAATGGCAGACTGCTGCTGATGTACCACGAGCGTAATATATGGGTGGAAGCCGGAGAGTTTATCGTTGTGCCGAAGGGAGTTTCCTACAAGCTGTTTATCCCGAATGGCGATTGTCATCTACTCGCGATTGAACCGAAAAAATTCGCTGCTCTCAAGCGCTGCTCCTAAGACGATCAACATAGAAAATCGAGCGCTATTCGTTCGTGGATAGCGATGATATAGAGCTGTCAATCGACCGGTCACTTTCGTTGGCTGGACAATTGGCGGCTTTTTTGCTATTAATATATGTTCAAAAAAGTGTTGACTTATGCGGAATTTGTTATGTAATAAATACTGATAGCTCCAACTCTTTTCGAGGTGATGAATGTTGGACGATGGCATATATGTATTGATTAAAAAAGGAGATCCCGAGCAGCTTCAGAAGCGTCAGTTTTTACATAAGGAAGAGTGTACGATTGGGAGACGGGGTAATCAATTACAACCAGACATTGCTTTTTCCAGTCCGTATATTTCCAGAAGGCATGCAGTGATACGGAAAATCAATAACCAATATACGATTTCTGATTTGCAAAGCAAGCATGGGACAGAAGTGAACGGAATGGTGATACAGCAAGCACCGCATTTTCTTTATCACGGTGATCATATTACGCTGGCTAAAGGCGTGGTAGAGATGATATTTTTCGCAGAGGGTAGCGAGATGGATGTGACGCGGGAGTTCTCATTCCCTTTGACGATTCCAAAAGAAACCACCTCCACTTCCGGCTTGGTCATCAATCTGGAACGCAGAGAAATACGTCTCGATGGCACGAGAATCCATTTGACCGGAAAAGATATGGACTTGCTCATGCTTCTGTACCAACGTTCGAATCAGGCGGTCAGCTATGATGAAATCATGGTACTCGTCTGGCCGGAGCGGTTGCTGAATGCGGAGAGCAGCGTCCCGGATGTTGGACGAGCCGAGATCAACGCTCTCGTTTATCGCTTGCGTAAGCGGCTAGGCAGATATGGAGAGAACGTCACCACGATCCCGCGCTTTGGTTACATGTGGGAAGAATAGTAGGCAGTACGATAGACACAGGATGAATTTCCTGTGTTTTTTGCATTTGATGTAACTATCTGACACTTATCATCGTCCTATGAGAATAGTCTCATCTTGTTATCATCTTTTTCCCATATATTATGGTATCCGACTGTAATATCGTGTGGTAGGGAAGGTGAATGACTAGTGAAAAAGACATGGATAGTATTTTGGACGGTTTTTGTCGTTGTTCTTTCAGGGTTTTTCTATCTTTTCTGGGACTTTTGGAAGGACAACACGCAGTCGGATGGCGAGAGGGCAAAGGCAGCATTCACCGCGTATACGACAAAGTGGGGAGAACAGAAATTCTCTGGCATGTACGAGCAGCTTTCTTTACATACAAAAAAGACCATCAGCAAAGAAGAATTCGTTTCGCGTTACCAAAATATTTACGGTGGAATCGAGGCCAAAGCGATTGTGGTCGAGCCGATGTACAATGGCGACGTCATGCCAGGTGAGGATGGGCAGATCAACTTTCATTATCGGCTGACGATGGAAACTTTCATTGAACCGATTTCCTTTACGGGGAAAGCGACGCTTGTCAAAGAAACGCAGAACGACTTGGAGGACTGGTACATTCATTGGAATCCTTCTTTTATCTTTCCAGAAATGAAAGAAGGGGACAAAGTAAGAGCCAATACAGTGTATCCCAGACGAGGTGAAATCACGGATCGGGCAGGGCGTCCATTGGCAACAGAGCGTGTCGTGATAGACATCGGGATAAATCCGGGAGAATGGAGCCAGGCTTCACAGACCGGGAAAATGGAGGTCAGCAAGCTTCTGCAAATTCCGATGGATGACCTCACCTCGAAGGTCCAAGCTACGACAAGCAAGTCGGCCAAGTTTATCCGGATCGCCACGCTGCCGCAGGACGATACACGCATCAAACAATTAGAAAAAACAGAAGGGCTCAAACTGCACAAAAAGAAAGTCCGCTACTATCCCTATCAGTCCGCTACGGCTCATCTGGTTGGCTATGTAGGAGCGATCAGTCAGGAAGAGTACGAGAAGCGAAAGGATCAGGGCTATAAAACGTCTGATGTGATTGGCAAATCAGGACTGGAACAGATTTTTGAGGAACAGCTAAGAGGAAGTGCAGGTGGGCGTATCGTCATTACGGATGCAGATGGAACGGAAAAAAAGACCGTGACGGAACGCTTCGCCAAGCATGGACAGCCACTGGCATTAACCATAGATGCCGAAGTACAGCAGACGATTTACCAGGAGCTGAAAAGCGAAGCAGGCACGGCTGCGGCGATCTCACCAAAGACCGGGGAAATACTGGCCCTCGTCAATTCTCCGTCCTTTGATCCGAATGCGTTTGTGCTTGGGATGTCGGCTACAGAATGGAAGCAAATGAATGAAAACCCGCAAAAGCCGCTTCTCAATCGATTCGCGCGCGGGTTTGCGCCGGGCTCGACCTTCAAGCCGATTACGGCAGCGATTGGCCTTGCGTCAGGAGCCATTACCCCTACGGACAGTATCCACGTCCGCGGACTGCATTGGCAAAAGGATGCGTCCTGGGGTGGATACGAGGTAACGCGGGTCAGCGATTACGGGGGACCTGTCAATTTGGAAAAAGCATTGGTGTACTCCGACAATATTTATTTTGCAAAAGCGGCGCTCTCCATGGGGGAGGAGCAATTCGTGAAAAAGAGCGAGTTGTTTGGATTCCATGAAGCTCTCCCGATTCCATATCCACTGGAAAAATCGAAGCTGTATAACGACGGTTTCAAAAACGAGATTCAATTGGCAGACTCTGGATACGGTCAGGGCGAGGTAACGATGACGCCGCTTCACCTCGCGTTGGTGTACAGCGCTTTTGCAAATGACGGGAATATCGTCTATCCATCACTGTTGCAGGAAGACAAAAAAGGCGGGTATTGGAAGACGAATGTCATACCTTCTGATGTAACGAGCACGGTGAAGCAGCATTTGATACAGGTAATGGAAGACCCGCGCGGCACCGGACGAGGAGCACGGGTGCCTGGTATTCGCATGGCGGGCAAGACTGGAACAGCTGAGCTGAAACAGAAAAAGGGCGAGATCGGGTTGGAAAACGGATGGTACGCCGTTTTTAATGTAGATGATCCGCGTTTGCTGGTTACCATAATGATCGAAGATGTCCGTGGTCGGGGTGGCAGTCATGTACTAGATGCACGTATCAAACGGATTTTCACGAAGGTACTGAAAGAATAGGGAGAGTAAGGTATGAAGGAAGCAAAAAATGATCGTTTAAAACGACTGCAAATCGTCTATATCGTCGTTTTTCTGATGTTTGTAGCAATCATTTTGAGATTAGCGCAACTCCAAATCCAGCAAGGGAGCGAATATGCAAATGAGCTGGCAGACAGATCGTATAAAAAAGATTACATTCCCGCTATGCGAGGAAACATTTATGACCGCAACGGGTATGTCATTGCCGAAAGTCGGCCTTCCCATCTCGCTGTCTTCCGTGAACAAGAGATCATGGAGAAGAAAGCGTACTTTGACCTGGTGGAAAAGCTGGAGAAAATACTGAGCGTCGACAAGGCCACGCTGTTAAAAAAGATGGATGTCGGCTATGCCTACGAGAAAGGCAATTATGTGGAAGCGGCACGACAATTGCCGCGCTATTTGGAAAAAGAACTGAAGGTTGATTTAACGGATAAAGAAATCGCAGTGCTGGGTGAGCATCGCGGCGATTTGCCGGGGATTGAAGTGGTGACAAAACCGATCAGGAAATACGATCCCAAGCAAATCGCCGTACAGGCGGTCGGATATGTCCGGTCCTTTCATATTGCTGAAAATGTGAAGCTCGCCTCCTACAAGGATGAGAGCACGCGGTATTTGCCGAACCAGTTAGTTGGGTTCGATGGAATTGAGCTATCTTACGAAAAAGAGCTTCGCGGGAGCAATGGTTACCGGATGTATGAGGTCGCAGCAAATCAGACAGTTGTAAAGCAAGTGGAGGAAGTTCCGTCCGTCCCAGGCAATCATGTGTATCTCACCATTGATCAGCGGGTCCAGCTAGATATCCGGGATTCGATCCGAGAGTTTCTTCCGAAGATGCGTGCAACCATCCCTGAGGCGAGAGCTGCAAAGGGAGCGTACGTCGTGGCAGTCGAGGTCAAGACAGGTAAGGTCGTCGCGATGGTCAGTTATCCGGAATACGATCCAAACGTATGGATTGAGGGGCCGGATCAAAAAACGTATGACGAGATCAAGCTGGTGGTGACGAATGGTACGATTCGGGAAGCGCCATACGATACGCGGCCATTAACGGGCGAGGCGGCGATCCAGGAGGGCTACAAGCACCCGGGTTCCATTGTGCCATCAGGGTCTGTCCTCAAGCCGATTACGGTATTGCTTGGTTTGCAGGAAGGTATCATCTCTCCCTCCGATCGTTGGAATGATGGAGGGGTGTATCACTATGGACGTGGAACAGACCGGATTAAGAACGACAGCTCCAAAGCGCATGGCGTGATTACCCCTGCGATTTCCTTGCAAAAGTCATCGAATACGTACATGGCGAGAATCGGGGAGGAATTGTCCCGCCGAAAAGGAAAAGAGTCAGCGGCCGTGCTGCAATCGTACTATCACGCATTCGGGTTAGGGGTTCAGACTGGCGTAGATTTGCCGAATGAAAACAAGGGCAAAGAAGACTATTTGGTGATGGATGAAAACTATGGACCATTAGCAGCGATGGTGCAAGCTTCCTTCGGGCAGCAAGTTCGGGCAACGACGACGCAATTGGCACAGTTTGCGGCGACATTAGCGAATAAAGGCGTTCGTTTGCAGCCGCAGATGGTAGATAAGATCACAGACGCAGAAGGAAAACTGGTGAAAACGTACACGCCAAAAACCATGAGTACCTTTCCTCACCCAGATAAATATTGGGACATTCTAGAGCAAGGCATGGTGCTGGTGACGAAACCAGGGGGAACAGCAGTCCGCGCGTATGAGGGAATGCCGTTCCAGGTAGCTGCAAAGACAGGAACATCTGAGCAAGATATTTATGTACCGGTGACGGTGACAGATGAGAAGACCGGACAGAAAAAGACAAGATGGAAAATGCACCGCCGCATTACGAATGGTGTGAGCATTTCGTATGCCCCAGTCGACGATCCTGTCCTGGCAGTAGCCGTAATCGTTCCTGAGGGTGGTTATGGGGGAAGATCGGCTGCGATTATTTCACGTTCCGTATACGATGTGTATGACAAGCATATCGGATTTAAGAGATAAAAATAGGCTGTTCGAAGTAGTTCTGTCGAGGATCTACTTCGGGCAGCCTTCTTGAATTTACCATTACCCTCAAATAATGCGTCAGATAACGGAAACAAGCTATAATAGAAGGCATATGAGAGGGGGAAGCACCGTTGATTGCAAATGAAGCCTATCGACAGTTAAAACAGATGATCTACTCCCTCGACACGGTCAGTCTTGAGATTTGCCGTCACAATGAACCACTGATCCTCTCACCTACTCATTCTCATCGAATCGGGTTTGTCAAAAATATAAAAGGAACAATGGAAGAGAACGGGAAGAGACAGTTAGTTGAGGCAGGAGATGTGTTTTTTAACAAGCCGAAGACGAGCGTTTCTTTGCGGACGGAACAAGACAAAGAGCTGGAGATCTTTTTCATTGAATTCTCCTATTGGATCGAACAAAACGAAACAGGGAAAGAGAGAGTATTTGTTCCGGGCGGAGAAAATTTTCCTCTGGAAGGGACTTTCCGTGTACGCAGCCATTCGCAGATATTGCATTTAATGGAGGAACTACATGGAAGCTATGCGTCAAATGAGGAGAGAGAGCAATTTCGGCAGAGATTGTTATTCGAGCGCATTCTGTACATCCTGGTGAAAGATTTTTCTTCGATTGAGAGCAACGAAAATACGATGGCTAGCATCGAGGAAACGATCCTGTATGTCGATCAGCACTATATGCTCAATCTCACGCTAGAGATGTTGGCAGGAAAGGCGAATGTCAGTCCCAGCTATTATTCACGCATGTTCAAAACGTTAAAGGGTGTGAGCTTTTCCGATTACATGACAAGCCTTCGAATCAATCGGGCCAAGGTGCTTCTCCGATTGTCGGGGAGCCGATTGCGTGAGGTGGCACAAAGCGTAGGCTATAACGATGAGTTTTACTTCAGCAAGATGTTTAAAAAAGTCGTTGGCCTATCACCATCGGAATACGTCAAGACGCATATGAGACAAGATAATTCATGAAATCGAGCAAGATTCTTCATGGTATGGTATAGTGGCTATCGATATAATCTCTATTGAAAATGATTTTCAATTTCGATAGAGTTTTATTTTGGTAGGAGGTTTTCTCATCATGAGAGCAAGACTGTTGTTACCCGGCTTTCTTCTTATTTTTATGGTATCTGTCTTTTTGAGTGGTTGCGGTACAGCGACACAAAATGCACAGGGAACAGCTCCAGCAGCTGCGACCAATACAGAGTCTACACCAGCAGCTTCTAGTGAAAAGCGAGTGATCAAGCATGAGCTGGGGGAAACGGAAATCGTTGGCAAGCCTGCGCGTATTGTCGTGATGGACTTTTCCTTTGCAGATGCTTTGGCGACATTGGGGGTAGCTCCTGTAGGAATCTCTGATGACAATGATGCGAATCTGATCATTCCTGAGGTGAAAGGAAAAGTAGGAACGTATACATCGCTCGGCTCTCGTTACGAACCAAACATGGAGCTGATCAGTTCCCTTGCTCCTGATCTCATCATTGCAGATTTGAACAAGCACAAGGCTGTATACGACAAATTGAAGCAAATTGCACCTACTATTGTTCTGAATGACCACCAGGCGAACTATGAGCATATGCTAGCCAATTACGCTGTAATCGCGGATGCAGTAGGCATGAAAGAAGAAGGCAAAAAACGTCTAGACGAGCATCAAGCGAAAATGGAAGCTATCAAAGCGAAGCTGCCAAAAACAGATGCCAAACTGAAGGTACTGCCAGCAGTCGTGAACCCGACCGGATTCTTCGCTCACTCCAATGCTTCCTATGCGGGCTCCTTGATGGAATACCTCGGCTTGGAGGATGCGGCAAAAAGTGAAGAGGCGTATCCAAAAACCAATCTGGAGCAGCTGGTTGCCCTAAATCCAGACGTACTGTTCTTGATGAAAACAGGTGACAAGACGATTGTGGATGAATGGAAGACGAATCCACTGTGGCAAAACATCAACGCCGTAAAAAATGGCAAGGTGTTTGAAGTAGCCCGCAATAAATGGGCGCTGTCGCGAGGCTTGATCGGATCGGAGTTAAGTTCGGAGGAAGCAGTATCGCTTCTTTCTGGCAAATAAGAGGAAACTTTTCGGGATGGGTGTCATAGCTGACATCGATCCCGTCGTTTTTGCGGGAGGAGGTTGTACCTATGGAGGGAGCTTCAAAGGCGGGCATCGTTTTTGCGGCAGGAATGCTCCTGCTCGTTTTTGGTTTAGTCGTCAGTATCTCGGTTGGTTGGACAGACATGGGGTTGGTAAGTGGCGTAAAATCCCTTTTTGCCCCCTCTACATCGCAGGAGCACTTGATTGTGACGACGCTCAGGCTTCCAAGAGCGCTATTGGCAGTAATCATTGGGGCCGGTCTCGGCGTGGCTGGTGCGATTATGCAAGCAATGACAGGCAATCCGCTTGCTTCTCCACAGACGTTTGGGGTGAACGCAGGTGCATCGATGGCTGTCGTAGCTGCCTTGGTACTCTTGCCCAATCTTCCGGTGCCATTTTTAGCGCCACTCGCTTTTGGTGGGGCGGTCATAGGTGGATTTGCGGTGTACTATCTCGGTGCGGCTGGGGGGATGACTCCTGTTAAGCTGGCTTTGGCTGGCACAGCCGTCCATCTGTTCCTCGCTTCGATTACAGAGGCATTCATCTTGTTTCATCAGCACTCTACCGATCAAGTCCTGTTTTGGCTTGCGGGGTCATTGGATGGAGCAGATTGGACGGATGTGAACCGTGTGCTGCCTTGGTCGATCGCGGGGCTCGTAGTTGCCTTTTTTATGGCTCGCTCCATCGGAATTATGCGTATGGGTGAGGATGTGGCCAAAAATCTTGGACAACATGTATTTCGGGTACGGACGATTTGTGGAATCATTGTCATCGTACTCGCAGGCTCGGCTGTTGCCGTTGCTGGTCCGATCGGCTTTATCGGATTAATGGTGCCTCATGTGACCCGACTTTTGCTAGGAAGAGAGAGTCAGCTATACCTCCCGATTACAGCGCTGCTCGGCGCATTGCTGTTGGTCTATGCCGACGTTCTTGCCAGGTTCATCGCGTATCCGTATGAGTCACCAGTAGGCATCGTGACCGCTTTTCTGGGCGCTCCCTTTTTCCTCTATTTAGTGGGTAAGGAGAGGAGAGCTTCATGACACGCAGACAAAGTATTGCACCTGTCTTACTGCTGTTGCTCATCGTCACCGCTATTATCAGCATCGGGACTGGGGCGGTGTCCATATCGCCGCGTGAGGTAGTCGAGTCACTTTTTGGGACGGGGACGAAAAATCACAGCTTTATTATTGGCGAGTATCGTTTGCCGCGCATTGTCTTAGGCATGCTGGCTGGAGCAGGTTTGGCGGTATCCGGGGCTATTTTACAAGGAATGATTCGCAATCCGTTGGCCTCTCCTGACGTAATCGGCATCACCAAAGGGGCGGGGCTAGCATCTGCCATCGTCATTTTTCTTTTTCCCAAATCTCCGGCTTATTTGCTACCGTTGGCAGCATTTGGGGGTGCGGCAGTTGTCGCTGCTATTTTGTATGTATATACCGCGCGAAAACGCGTTCAGCCCGCTACTCTAGCACTGGTAGGGATCGCGATCGGGGTCATTTGTCAGGCGGGCATCCAATACCTGATGGTCAAAAATCCGGGTGATGTCAATGCGGCACTGCTCTGGATGGCAGGCAGCTTGTGGGGACGGGGATGGGAACACGTATGGGCGGTGCTTCCGTGGATACTCGTCTTTTTACCAATTGCTTATTTATTGGCGTACCGGCTCGACGTACTGTCTCTTGGAGATGATGTAGCAGAAGGCTTGGGCGAGGATGTGACGAGACTGCGTGTTGTACTTTTGGTAACCTCTGTCGCACTCGCTGGAGCATGTGTGGCGGTTGTCGGTTCCATCGGGTTCGTGGGTTTGCTCTCACCGCATATCGCTCGTCGATTGGTAGGTGGGAAGCACGCACTTCTTCTCCCGGTCGCTGCTCTGCTCGGTGCTACGCTCATGGTCGCCGCTGATGGGCTAGGCAGATGGCTTTTGCCGCCGATGGAGGTTCCCGTGGGCATCGTGACAGCTGTCATTGGAGCTCCGTATTTCTTGTATTTGATCGGACGAGAGAAAAGAAGAGGAGTATAAAAGAAGGGACCGAATCTTGCAAAAGGACGTGCTTGCGAGATTCGGTCCTGCTTGTTTCTCTTAAGAGAAACAATGGTAAAATATAGTAGGTGGAGCCGGCGAGGCTGCGGCGTTTTTATTTCGTATCTGCTTTTTGCAAAAAGCTGCGGATGACTTGCACGTATTCGTCTGTCTCTTCCAGATAGCCGACATGTGAGCTGTTTTCAAAGACATGGAGCTCGGCGTTTGGCACCAGAGACTGATAATAACCTGTCGATTCAGGCGTCGCTTCATCATGACGGCCACAAACGAACAGGGAAGGGATGTTTATTTGATGCAGCTTGGGTGTGTAGTCGAATGTTTTGAGATTCCCTGTCGGGCAAAATTCAGACGGCCCCCACATCGTCATGTACACTTCTTTGTTCGCTTTTGGACGGCTTTCTGTCATGACTGTTGGCATTGGATCAAGGCGGCACACATGGCGCTTGTAGTATTCCTTCATGGCATCCTGGTATTCTTGTGAATCAGTTGTGCCCTGCTCCTCGTGTGTGGCGATGGTTTGTTGTACATCCACTGGCAATTGCTCGATTAAACGATCTGCGTCCTGTTTCCAACGCTCTGCGCTCAGGCATGGGCTGGAGAAGATGATGCTCTGTACCCCTTCCGGCTTGGCATCCACCAAATAAGCTGCTGCCAGCATCGTGCCCCACGAGTGCCCCAGGATGTAAACCTCTTTTAAGCCAAGGGCTTGTCTGATGCAAGCCAGCTCTTCCACAAAGCGTTCGGTTTTCCAAAGAGTCAGATCAGTCGGGCGATCGGAATTTCCTGACCCTAGCTGATCGTAGAAAATAACGGGTCTGTCGTTGCCTAGGACTTGAAGCGTTGATTTGAGCGGATCATGGGTATTGCCAGGTCCTCCGTGAAGGACGATCAGAGGCGTTTTCTCCCCTTCTCCGACACGACTGTACCATACTCTTCCGCCAGGAACGTCAATATAGCCTTCTTGCATACTCATCGATAATGCCTCCACTTCAGGTTCATACTGATCTCTTCTTCTATCAATATAGCATATGGAATTGTTTTTACACTTTTTTTAGAATTGATTTAGAGCGTGTTTAGACCCTCTATTTATCATCACTGGTATAGGAAGCGATGAAGATTGCTTTCGATGAAAATAGGAGGGATCAACATGCGAAAAAAATGGTTGGGTATCAGCTTGTCGGTTGGAATCACAGGAGCATTGATTTGGGGATACGGGGCATCTGCGAGTGCGGATAGCACGACGATGGGCGTATATGAATCAGCCCTGCATCAAACGAAGGAAGCGAAGAACATGACCGCCCACGCACAGTTAACGCTCACAGACAACGGAGCGAAGCTGCTCACACTGGAGGGAGTCGCAAAGATCGATCATAACCAGCACATCGGAAATGTAGATGCGACTTTTACAGACACGCTGGGCGAGAAAAGCATGCAAGCCTTTCTGGAAAAGGATCAAGTTGTGGTTAAAAAAGGGGATAGTAACGTTTATCGGGTCATGGAAAAAATGGATAGAGGACACCAATCAGAAAATGACGTCGATAACAATCGCGGGGCCATGATGCATAAGCTGTTTGCTACGGTATTCGGCGATCTTGGAAAAAACGCGACCGTTGAGAATCTACCGGATGGAGGCAAGCGTACATCGCTTCAGCTCTCCGAAGAGCAAATTCCGGCATTTATCCAGGTAGCCGGACCTATTATCTACGATAAGCTCGCCGAACATAGTCAAGAAGCGTCTTCCTCTGAAAACCATCTATCTGTCCAACTTCCTCGTTTGCAAATTCAAGTAGACCAAGTTTTGCTGAACGCCAAGATCGACGAAAAAAATCAGATCGAACAGCAATCGGCTGTGGTGTACCTCTCAGGAACGGACGCGTCTGGGAAAGAGCACAAGCTCCAGCTTTCTTTGGATATCCGCTTGTCCGATCTGGGTACGACCACACCTGATCGCATTGATCTTACTGGCAAGCAAGTCGAGAAGGTTTCCCGCGAGGATATGAAGAACAAATGGAGAACAGGCTGGACGAAGCATTCCGATTCCGAGTAAACCATGACTGCAAGGGGGTGATGAACCATGTCGATCAAAACAAGACTTTTGCTTTCCTATATTGCCATGATTATTATCCCCCTTGTTTTGTTTGGATTGGTGGCATCGGGATTGGCGAATTACTTTTGGGGGGAACGAGAAGCAGGCAAACCGTTCCTTCGTGATACGCTCAATAAACGAGACGAGTTGTTTGCTGGTGTCACATTCATGGCCAAATACGCTCCCGAACAATTGACGAACCAGAACATGCTGACAGAGACGGATGAGCAGCTACAAGCAGTTGGCGGTGCATTGATACTGACAAAGGACGAAAAAGTACTATTCTTCTCCCAGTCTATTGATAGCGCTGACTTGCCTGACTATTTGCAGGATCAGCCGGATCAAGAGCGTATGCACAGCTGGCAGCAGTTTAAACAGGACGGCTACACGTTTGATACGTACGAGTTCACTTTTGCTGATCAGAGTAAAGGAAAGCTCTACTTCCTTGCGAATTCTTTCCCATTTATGCAGACAGGCATTTATTTTTTTATCGCATTGATTCTCAGTCTTTTAACGATTGTGGCGCTGACGAACGGTGTACTAACGTTTCTTGTTTCGCGCAGTATCATTCGACCGTTGTACGCCTTAAAGCAGGCAGCGAACGAAATTAAAGAAGGCAATCTAGAGCATCCTGTTCAACTCCATCGCAAAGATGAACTAGGAGAGCTGGGAGAAGCATTTGAAGAGATGCGTGGCAGATTGTATGATTCTATCCACTTGCAGCTTCAGTATGAGGAAAATCGTAAACAACTGATTTCCAGTATTTCGCACGATCTAAAAACACCCATAACAGGAATCAAAGCCTGTGTGGAAGCAGTTCAGGAAGGAATTGCGGATACGGAAGCGAAGCGGGAAAAATATATGAAGATGATTGCCATCAAATCGGAACAGATGGATCGTCTGATTGATGAGCTATTTTTATTCTCGAGACTGGATTTGAACAAGCTTCCCTTTCACTTTGAAGAAGTCGATATGCGAGCATATATGGCTCAGTTTGCCGAGGAGCTGCGGCTAGACCCGCGGATGAACGGCGTTCCTATTCGTTATGACGAGCATAATGAAAGTCCGATTCCAGTCATGGCTGACCAGGAAAAACTCCATCGCGTGCTCATGAATATCGTGGACAATAGCCTGAAGTACTTGAACAAGGACGAGAAGCTGATCCGATTGGAAGTGGAGAAAGCTGAAGGTGAAGTGATCGTGGCGATATCCGACAATGGGACAGGGATTGAAAAAGAAGCAATGCCCCATATTTTTGATCGCTTTTATCGGGCGGATCCTTCACGTAATTTGGCCATGGGAGGCAGTGGTCTTGGACTCGCCATCGTCAAACAAATTGTGGAGGGGCACGGTGGTCGAGTATGGGCGGAGAGTGAGAGCGGACGCGGGACCCGCATTTGTTTTACCTTGCCAGATCTCAAGAGAGCAGGGGTTGACACGGAATGAAACACATTTTAATCATTGAAGATGATATGGTGATCGCAGAGGTGCAGAAGGATTACTTGGAGGCAAACGGCTACTCGGTCGATGTCGCGACTTCCGGCGATACGGGCTTGCAAAAGGCACTGCAAGAGGAGTATGACCTCCTGATTCTAGACCTGATGCTCCCGATCGTGGATGGCTTCGAAATCTGCAAGCAAGTCCGGAAAGCCAAAAATATTCCGATCCTGCTCGTTTCCGCTAAAAAGGAAGACATTGACAAGATCCGTGGACTGGGTCTGGGTGCCGACGATCATATCAGCAAGCCTTTTAGCTTGGGAGAACTGGTAGCGAGGGTCAAAGCCCATCTGGCCCGTTACGACCGTCTCGTCTCCGATTCCAAACCGCGTACGGCAAAAGAGGAGATCAGGCTTCGTGGGATTCGCATCGATAAGCTGGCGAGGAGAGTTTACATTAACGGAAACGAAGTAGCGTTTACTTCCAAGGAATACGACCTCCTGCTCTTTTTGGTAACCCACCCCAACTGGGTATTTAGCAAAACAGAGCTGTTTGAAAAAATTTGGGGTCTCGACTCGTACGGGGATATTGCGACGGTGACGGTGCATATCAGCAAGCTGCGGGAAAAAATAGAAAGTGATCCGGCTAAGCCCCAGTACATCGAGACGGTGTGGGGTGTCGGTTATCGCTTTTTACTATAGTAGGTGGAAACCTGTGGTAAAGCTTGCGTAACAAAAAAATGCGGTATACTTGAGACTCCCACGGCTAAAGCCGCAAGCTGACACCTTCGGTATCAGTGGGATTCTTGGGTGGTAGTCGAAAGTGCATTTCTGCTATCCGTAGTTCCCCCAAGTTTAGGGCTGTCTCATCAGCCCGTCCTAAGACAGTGCGTATAGCATCTTAGGCTGACAGACTGTTACCATCTGCCACAGGTTGACGCATGATATTGATGGCTCCAACCCGATCACGATGCGCATGGAATCCGCATGAACATTCGTACATTCTGTCTTTCGCTTTGTTCTTCTCTCTACAGGCAGGACAAGATTGAGAAGTGTAGGCGGGATTGACCTCCACAACTTGTATGCCAGCAAGATTTGCTTTGTAGGAGATACATTGTTGAAGTTGATAGAAAGTCCAATTATGCAGGTTCTTTGCGTTTTTACGGTTTGTTCTTGCCGTCTTGCGAATATTCTCTAGTCGTTCAAGCTTGATGATTGACACACCTTCCTGAATAGCTGTATTGACAATTTGACGACTGATCTTGTGGTTTTGATCTTTCATCCAACGTTGCTCTTTATTGCCTAACTTCCGAATGGCAGACAATTTTTTGAGTTTACCTAATTGGCGTCTACGCTGTTGGTGCTTTCTTCGTATGTACTTGTTCTGTCTCCCTTTCCCAAAGAAACAAGTCTTGCCCGTAGAAGTTACTGCAACAGCAGGAACTTTCAAACCAAGATCTATACCCATGATGTTTTCGTTGATTGTTACGCTTGTAGGCACTTCTACGGAAATTTGAGCGTACCATTTCCCTGACTTTTCAATGATACGCATCAATCCAAATTTTCCTTTGCATAACAATTCCCTGTCTCGGCTAGTCATCGTCGCACGAAACGCCGTTTTCTTCGTCTTTCCATCTACAACGATAGGGAAAGCAACTGTATTTTCAGATACCGTGTAGTTTTGATTATTGACGAAATATACAGGTTTCTTAAGAATCGGACGACCGCCAAGTTTCTTACTTTTACGAAAAACACTCTTAGCATCACGTATGGATTGGTTACAGACGGCTGATGGTAGAATAGTTTCAACATTTTTAGTCGTTGTCTTTGGAAACGAACTAAGTTGTGCAGCTTGTTCCGTGAGCAGATTGACTACACGAATATATTCCTTTCCTAAATGACGAAGAATATCTGGTTGAGCAGGAAATATACGAATCTTAACGGTTAACACTTGCATGTGTTCACCCCCTTGTCTTTTGCTGTTCAACATATCTTTTAATCGTTTCGCTGGAAACATTCCCTGCCGTACTTACAAAATATGAACGTGTCCAAAGAGAAGGCAAATGCGCTAGATGTTTGAACTCCTCTCTTAATTTTTTAGATGTGACCCCTTTGATTTTTGCCATAATATCAGCAGGACTGAATGTTGGCAAAGCGTTTAAAAAAAGATGAGTATGGTCTTTGTCTGTTTCGATTGCGATAATCTCTATTTTCAATTCATCGCAAACATCCTTAACTAATTCCTTAAACCTTATTTCTACATCTAATTTGAGGAATATCTTTTTTCTGTATCGAGGACAAAAAACAAAATGATAGTTAATGAATGATACGGTAGTGGTCGTTCTTCTATAATTATCCATATACTGATTGTATCAGTTCAAATCATTCACTGCAACAAAAACACAAGAAACGTTGGAACATTAACGTGTCTAAAGGCACGCCTGTTCCAATCTCGCTATCATCCCACACCTAAAGGAGTGGGCTTTCTCGCTCGAAAAATTCTGTAAACACTTGGGTAATTAGTACCAAGTGTTTATTCTGTTTACCATAAATCGACAGACTTATGTAAAATATAGGGCAGATGTCGAATAGTGTGTGAGTAATGCGAGCTAAGGGAGACACAGATCATGGAGAGAAAAATCAAAATCCTCGGAACAGGGAAATACATGCCCACTCGGCGAGTGACAGCGGCAGAACTAGAAGAAAAGCTGGGACTTGCGGCTGGATGGGTAGAGAAAAAATCCGGGGTAAGCGTCAGGCATTTTGTGACGAACGAAACGGCAGCACAGATGGGAGCCATTGCTGCTAGGCGTGCTTTGGAAGCGGCGGGCCTCTCCCTTCACGATATCGATTGTATCGTATGTGCAAGCGGGACGGCGCAGCAGGAAATCCCATGCACGGCTGCCTTGATTCAGGAAGAGCTTCAACTAAGCAAAACAGGTATTCCTTGCTTTGATATAAATGCGACATGCCTAAGCTTTGTCACTGCACTTGATGTGATGTCGTGCCAGATGGCGGTTGGTATTTACGAGCGAGTCTTGATCATTTCGTCAGAGATATCCTCCGCAGGTTTGAATTGGGAGCAAAAAGAGAGCTGCGTGCTGTTCGGAGATGGAGCTGCGGCTGTTGTCATCGGCAGGACGCCAGAAACAGAAAGCTCCCGCATCTTGGGTTCAAGTATGAAAACATATAGTGAAGGAGCACATTATTCCGAAATACGGGGTGGCGGTACGTTGATCCACCCGAGCCAATTTGCGCAAGGAAGAGAAGCAGACTTTGCATTTGATATGGACGGACGGAAAATTTTTCGCCTGACCTCGCAGTTGATTACCGGATTTGTGGATCGCTTGCTGTCCTCAGCCTCCATAACCAAGGAGCAAATTCGTACTGTCGTTCCTCATCAGGCCAGTGGGATGGCGATGCGGATCATGGCAGGTAAGCTCGGATTTAGCGACCAGCAAATGGTGAACATTCTGGCAGAGCACGGCAATGTCATCGCAGCTTCGATCCCGATGGCGCTGCATGAAGCGATTAGGCAGAATCGGGTACAGCGAGGCGATCACCTGATGCTGCTGGGCACATCTGCCGGCTTGTCACTCGGGGGAATTGTGCTTGAATACTAAACAATCAGTCTTGCTGACAGGAGGACGAGCTCCAGCTACGTTAGAGCTGGCGCGCTTGCTGGGTTCTGCGGGACATCGGGTCATTGTAGCGGAGAGTGCGCGGCGACATTTATGCCAGCACTCTCGTTATGTAGAGCGTTCCTATCAAGTGCCTCCTCCCCGTCAGCAGCCCGATGCTTATATCGAAAAGCTGTGCGAAATCATGCAGGGTGAGCGCATCGATCTTTTGATCCCGACTTGCGAGGAAATATTCTACGTCTCGCGCGGGCGGGATCGCTTGCTTGACTTTGGTGAAGTGCTTGTAGAAGGAATCGAGGTACTACGTTCGCTGCACGACAAATGGCTTTTTACCGAAATGGCGCGCGAGGTGGGAGCACTGGTTCCACAGACGGTTCGGGTACAATCTCCGGCTCAATTGCGGGAGGCCATGTTGCAAGCAAGGGCACCAGTTGTGCTGAAGCCCGTCTATTCTCGCTTCGCAGCTCACGTACAGATCGTGGCAGACCCATCCTCTGCGGTAGAGCAGTCCACGCTACCCGAACCGACAGTTAAGCAACCATGGTTAGTCCAACAGTTTATAAAAGGGAAACAGGTGTGCAGCTACGCTGTTGCTCGTGATGGACAGCTCACCTTGTACGCCGATTATGAAACAACACATACAGCAGGGCAGGGTGCCTCGATTCACTTTGCCTATTCAGCCCATCCACAGGTAAGGGACTTTGTTAGTCGCTTCGTGCAACGGCATACGTTTAGCGGACAAATCGCATTTGATTTCATTGAGAATGAGCAGGGAGAGTTATACGTGATCGAATGTAATCCACGCCTGACAAGTGGTGTGCATTTGTTTGCGGGACAGCAAGAGGCTGCGGCTGCTTATTTTTCGGATCGGGGAAAAACCGTTGTTCCTGCTGGAAAACAAGCTTGCATGCTTGGGATGGCGATGCTGACATACGGCCTTGCTGGCATGACGAATGGCAAGAAGGCAAAGCGTTGGGTGAGCGACCTGCTTTCTGCGAGGGATGTACTGTTTCGGCGGGATGATCCGGGGCCTTTTTTTGATCAGTTCTCCATGCTGGCAGATTTGGCTTGGCAGAGCTTTCGAACGAGAAAAAGCATGATCGCTTGCAGTACGAGCGATATCGAATGGAACGGAGAAGAGGCGTAAGGACGTGAGGAAGAAATGAACAAGCGAGTTCTAGTAACAGGGGCGACGGGGTTTCTCGGACAGAAGCTGGCTACACGACTGCATGAAATGGGCTATGAGGTAACAGCGCAAGGACGAGACGAGCGAATCGGCCGACAATTGCAGGAGCGAGGCATTCGATTCCTTCGGGCAGACCTAAGAGACAGAGAAGCCATGTTGGAGGCTTGCCGCGATCAGGACATCGTGCATCACGCGGCTGCTTTTTCCTCCCCATGGGGAACGTATCGTGACATGTACGAGACGAATGTGACAGGAACGATTCATGTCATCGAGGGCTGCAAGCAACACGGCATCCGGCGTCTGGTCCATGTATCGACGCCGAGTATTTATTTTGCTTTTGACGACAAGTTGGGAATCCGCGAAGATGAGCCGATGCCCGTACTGTTTGCCAATACATACGCACAGACCAAATATCAGGCGGAGCTGGAAGTCGACAAGGCGTTTCTTGCAGGGCTTCCGACGATAACGATTCGTCCTCGGGCCCTGTTTGGCCCAGGGGACAATGCAATCCTTCCCAGATTGATCCGCGCCAATGAAAAGAAATTCGTTCCGCTGATCGACGGAGGCAAGGCGATTATTGATTTGACCTATGTGGAAAATGTCGTGGACGCGCTGATCTTGTGCATGGATTCTCCAGCGCACACATTGGGACAGGCTTACAACATTACAAATGGAGAGCCAGTGACGATGATCGAGGTGTTGTCAGATGTGTTTCGTCGCTTGGGGGTTCCGCTGAAAACGCGCGAGCTGCCATATTGGAAGGCGTATGCGGCAGCTTGGGTGCTAGAGACACTCTCTAAGACCGTTTTGGGTTATCGCGAGCCGGTCCTGACACGTTACTCGGTAGGCGTGCTCGCCAAATCACAAACGTTGGATATCTCAAAGGCGAAGCGCGATCTGGGCTATGAACCGCGGGTGAGCATTGCCCAAGGCATAGAGACGTTTACAGAATGGTGGAGGACGCATGATGGACGTTAAACTGACGCTGATGGACACGGGCTACTGCCAACAGCTCGAGATGTTTTCACGAAAAGGCGGCCGGATGAAAAACATTCCGTTTCACGCCATCGCTGGGCTTATCGAGCACCCCGTCCACGGCATGCTGCTCTTTGATACGGGCTATTCGCAGCGCTTTTTTGAAGCCACGAGCAAGCTTCCTTATTCGCTGTACGGCAAAATAACGCCCGTATTCTCGGAGGCACATGAGAGTATTTCTGAGCAGCTCGCGGCACGCGGAATCAAAACGACAGACATAGCGGGCATTCTTATTTCTCATTTTCATGCGGATCATATTGGCGGTCTGCGAGATTTTCCGCATGCGCGACTATACTGCTTCGAGAGTGCCTACAACCACATCAAGGGAAAGACGGGTTGGGCGGCGCTGAGGGAGGCGTACTTGCCTGATTTAATGCCTGACGATTTCGAAGAACGGGTGACATTCATTGATCGAGGAGGGCTGGTGGCATTGCCTGATGCTTACGCGCCATACACGGAAGGCTACGATTTGTTTGCGGATCAGAGTCTGTACATCGTCGATCTGAACGGACATGCAATCGGGCAGTTTGGTGTGTTCCTGCGTGATCGGGATCGTGGGGATGTATTTTTGTGCGCGGATGCCGCTTGGTCGAGTGAAGCCTATCGCGGCAACCTGTTGCCCCATCGGTTGGCTAGGTTGATCATGGCAGATCGACAAGCGTATCGTGAGCATTTGCACAAGCTGCATGTGCTATCCCGCCAACGTCCCGACATGAAAATCATGCCGACACACTGCGGGGAAGTTTGGCAGGCCAGTAGAGGAGAGTTCGCATGGAGATCATGACGCTCTTGAAGCAGTATGTAAAAACGAAGTGGCTTGCCCGTCGGTTTTCCTCGCGTGAGCAGCTCGTAAAATGGCAAGAAGCGCAGGTCAGAGCTATGTTGTCCCGCATTTTGCCAGCTTCTCCTTTTTACCGAAAGAGATTGGGAACACCAGAACAATGGAGACAGATGGAGCCGATTGATAAAAAGAGCATGATGGACCATTATGACGAGCTGAATATATGCGGGATCAAGAAGGAAGAAGCATTTGCGATTGCACTGAAAGCAGAAACGACACGCGATTTCACTCCCCAATTAAATGGCGTGACCGTTGGCTTGTCGTCTGGGACATCTGGCAATCGCGGGCTTTTTCTCGTGGGACCGCAGGAGCAGGCGAAATGGGCAGGGGTGATTTTGGCGAAAGCACTTCCTGGTCAGCTATGGTCGACACAGCGGATTGCTTTTTTCTTGCGAGCGAATAGCAACCTGTATACGGCGGTCAACAGGCGTCGCATTCAATTCTCGTTCTTCGATTTGCAAATACCGCTCGATCAGCACCTTGATCACCTGAATCAGTATCAGCCGACGGTGTTGGTTGCACCAGCCTCGATGTTGAGAATGCTCGCGACTGCTCAGCGTCAAGGGAAATTGCGGATATCTCCTATCAAGGTGATCTCGGTGGCGGAAGTGCTGGACCCGTTGGATCAAACGTACATCGCAGAAGTGTTTGGGCAGATTGTGCATCAAATTTATCAATGCACAGAAGGGCTGCTTGCGGTGAGCTGCTCACACGGGACGTTGCATGTCAATGAAGACCTCGTGGTGGTGGAAAAGGAGTATCTCGATGAGCAAAAGGAGCGATTCTTTCCGATCATCACAGACTTTTCCCGGACGACACAGCCAATTATCCGTTATCGATTGAACGACATTTTGACGGAAAAGCGTACGTCATGTCCGTGCGGCTCGGTGTTTATGGCGCTGGAATCGATTGAGGGCAGAGCAGATGATCTGTTTGTTTTTCGCCATGAAAACGAAGCGCGATGGATATCGGTCTTTCCTGATTTCATCCGTCGTGCCGTCATTACCTCGTCTGATGCGGTCGAAGAGTATACAGTACGGCAGCTAAGCTACGAGCAAGTTGAGGTAGCACTGCTCATGAAGGATGGGGAAGGACCGTCCACGCAAGAGCAGGAGCGAGTACGCCAAGGCCTGGAGCGAGTCATTGCCGATCAGCAAGGACAATTGCCTGCGATTGTGTTTGCACCGTACGAGTTGAATCTCGGCACGAAAAAATTGCGGCGGGTAGAGAGGATGTTTGTTCAAGGTGAGCAGGCACTTAATTGAATGGTATGAAGGGACCTCGGCGGGGCAAATCCCTTGGGAACAGGCGCAGGATGCCGACTACGTCAAAAGCTATTTGTTGCCCATGATGACGGAACATCCATCTCGCTATGTGCAAAATGTACAAACGCAGATGCATGCACTCCGTGTAGGCGATCGGATCATGCCCGTAACGGTGAACGATACCGAGTACGACAATTCGTATGTCAGTTCAGTGTTTACCCATTACGTGACGTATGCGAAGGAAGAGCTAGGCATGCTCGATTCAGTGGTGCTGAGGCGGGTATTGTCGACTGTACTGACAGGGCTTGGACGCTGGATGAAAAAAAGCCAATGCAACCAAATGGTCATCGTCAACAATTGGCTGTTATCGACGAATCTGTATCATGATGTGAGTGCAGATGAAGTGAAGGACCTTACGGAAATCGGTATCCAAAAGTTCCCTGATCATATCATCGCGTTTCGTTCTATTTGTCGGAGGCTGTATCCGGATGTCCACAAGGGACTCGTAGAGAAGGGCTATCTCATGGTCCCCAGCCGCTACGTCTACCTTTTTCACCCCGACTGGCCATCGCAGGGCAAGTGGCGGGTCCGCAATACGCTCAACCGCGATCGAAAAATGCTTGCCAAATCCGGCTATCGTATCCTGCGTCATGAGGAGCTGGGGGAACAGCATGTCGAGAGAATCGTTGCTTTATATAACGCGCTGTATCTGGATAAATACTCCCAGCATAATCCACAGTTTTCGGTGGAGTTCGTCCAACTGGCGATGCAAAAGAGGACATTGACCCTCATCGGCTTGGAAAAAGACGGACGACTGGACGGCATTCTTGGCTATTTTGAACGAAATGGTGTGATGACGACGCCGCTATTCGGCTATGATACGACGCTCCCCAAAGAGACCGGACTGTATCGGATGCTGTCATGCCTCTTGGTTCAAGAAGCACAGAGCAAAGGCATCCTGCTCCATCAAAGTGCGGGCGTAGGCGCATTCAAAGCGGACAGGGGAGCCGAGGGGGAAGCGGAATATACAGCGGTGTATGTCAAACATTTGCCGTTTTATCGTCAAGCGGTCTGGAAGGTGCTCGCTGTCTTGCTGAATCAAATCGGGATCAAAATGGTGGAGAAGTACCGACTGTAAACCATTTGCACACTTCGACCCTCATCGAACTAACCGTCAGGTACACTACATGTAAGAAGAAACAAGTAGCTTGCCTGAAACGGGGGAACAACGTAATGAATCGAATTTTGTTCGGCATACTTGTCGTCGTGACGACATCATTGATGGGCTCGTCTTTTGCAGTAGGAAAGATTGGATTGGCCTATTTTTCACCATTGCTACTGGTAGGACTGCGTTTTACGTTGGCAGGACTGATCATGGGCGCGTGGGTATGGAAAAAGCCGCTCCCGAAGTCGGCGGGTGACTGGGGGAAGCTATGTTTGATCGGATTTTTGCAGACGGCCGCCGTCATGGGGTGTATCTTTTTGAGTCTGCGTTCAATCACAGCGGGTGAATCCTCGATCCTGACGTTTATGAATCCACTGCTCGTGGTCGTATGGGGAACGTTGTTTCTAGGTATATCCTATCGGCTGACGCAATGGATGGGTGTTCTGATTGGACTGGTTGGGGTGTTCATCACGCTTGGCTTCCATCTGCAATGGGAGACGGGAACGCTGTTTGGTATCGGGTCCGCCCTTGCGTGGTCAATGGCCACGATTCTCGTCAAAAAGTGGGGAGTCCGCTTCAATGTGTGGGTGATGACAGCCTATCAGATGTTGTTCGGAGGAATTCTTCTCCTCGTTATGGGGTTCACGCTCGAAACGCCGAAGCTGATTGTGACACCGACCGCTGTGTTCGTCGTCCTATGGCTCGCGATCATGGCTTCCATTGTGCAGTTTGCGACGTGGTTTTACTTGTTGAATCATGGAGATCCGGGCAGGACGAGTGCTTTCTTGTTCCTCGCTCCGTTCTTCGGTGTTTTATCGGGTTGGGTGTTGCTGGGTGAGGTAGTGCAATGGCATGTGTATGTGGGAGGATTGTTGATTTTCGCAGGGATTTTCCTGGTGAACTGGACGTTTGCTCCACGGAGGCAAGTAAGTGAAAAAGCACAGCTGGCAGAGTAGCTAGCTGTGCTTTTTGCATTCATCTACATGCAGTCCGAACTCGGTCATAAATCCAGAGCTGCCTAACGGCGTGACACGGACTGCTCTCCCGCCCGGCACTCGCTCGATCCAGCCAAGCTCAAAAAAACGGTTGGTGAGGGAGGCCCCGAGGCTGCCTGCCAAGTGGTGGCGGCGCTCGCTCCAATCCAAACACGGACGGGCAAAACGACGTCTGCTCTTCGGCTTAGCCTGAAGGTCTACGCCGAGTGATTGTAGCTTGGTTTTCCCCGCTTCACTGAGCACGTAGTCTTGGCCGGATGCTTCAATCAACTGCAATTCCAGCAATTTCTGCGTCAGGGCAACGCCCACTTCGCCTGCGAGATGGTCGTAGCAGGTGCGAGCATACCGGATGGCTCGCAATTGGTCGGACTCGCGCAAGGAACGGACAGGCTTAGGAGCAGCGATCGTCATTAATGATTCTAGGGCATGGGCGACATCAGGGCTGGCTAGGCGATAGTAGCGATGTCGGCCGTGCGACTCGCTGACCAAAAGACCGCCTTCCACCAGCTTTGCCAAATGCGTGCTTGCCGTTTGGGGGGTGACTTTTGCGGTTCGTGCGAGTTCACTGGCGGGGAGTGCCTTGCCGTTCATCAGGCTGACCAGGATGGAGACACGAGATGGTTCTCCTATGAGGGACGCGACCTCTATAATATTCGGGCTGGTACTCATCAGACAGAGGACCTCCTCCATTATTTTTTCTTCTATTAATGACTCTAGCAGAATCTTACAGCTAAAAAAACTAGAGATGTTCGTATATAGCTGGTGTAAAATATATCCAAACATGAAATGGGGGAGATCTACATGGAGAGCAAGCAATGGCGAGTAGGAATTTTTTTATTTGACGATGTGGAGGTATTGGATTTTGCAGGTCCGCTTGAAGTATTCTCGGTGACGTCTATGGAAAATGGCAGCCATATACCTTTTCGTGTAGAAACGGTATCGGAAAAAGGGAGCATGATTCAGACGCTGAATGGTCTGAAGGTTCAACCTGATTACAGCTTTGCCAATATGCCTGTTTTTGATATTCTCATCATTCCTGGCGGGGTAGGTGCGAGGGAACGAGAAGTACATAATGAGCAGGTGATCAAATGGATTCGTGAGCAAATGCAGCAGGTGGAGCTGATGACCTCTGTCTGCACAGGAGCTTTTTTACTTGCAAAAGCAGGCTTATTATCGGGCAAAAAGGCAACGACCCATTGGGCCAGTCTCGATCGAATGGAAAAGGAATTTCCAGAAGTTATTGTGCAAAAAGGAGTAAAATTCGTGGATGAAGGAAATATCGTGACATCTGCTGGGATCTCAGCGGGAATCAATATGTCCTTTCACATCATTAAACGATTAGTAGGTGCGGAAGTAGCAGAACAGACTGCGAAGACAATGGAGTATGATATTGTCCTCTAAAAGAAAGCGGCAGTCCATCTCTTTGGATACAAGACCAAAGGATGGGCTGCCGATGTATAACAGCTATACGATTTACTTCGAGGTAATGCTTTCACCTTGACGCGGATTCAATCCGTTCTCCCACTGTACGCGAAGGGATTTACTAGTGAACAAATCTTTACCGTCAGAAACCTGATAATGCAGATGAGGCTCGCTGGAATTGCCAGAGTTGCCACATACCCCAAGCAAATCCCCTTTCTCCACACGATCGCCAACCTTCACCTTGGCGGAGCCTTCCTTTAAATGGGCGAAGTAGCTGAATTCTCCGTTGCCATGATCGAGGATGACGACGTTGCCAGCGGGCTGCTGCGCGTTCATCGCTCCGACAGGGACATTATCCTTGATATCATTGACGACATGCACGACGGTTCCTGTCTGCGGTGCGAGTATTTCTTGCCCGAATGCGAAGTAGCTCTCGTTTTTCGCAGGATCACCTTTGTAGGATAATCCGTTTTTGACCTGAATCAGATCGTATGCATAGCGTTGGCCCTCCACCTCGTAGTGATAGTTTGAAAGGACATTCTGACCTCCCCAGAACACATACCACTCACCTGCAAACGGTGCGCTATACGCTAGCTTTGTCAAAGCATTGTCGGTGTCAGGGTAGCTTTGCAACGGCTTTAATAAAACGCCGGTAATGATCCCTTTTTCATCCGTCGTAAGGACAAGGCCCCGTTTGGCGTCCTGATCCACCCAGGTGTCATAATCACTGCCGTTTACGGACGTGTGGGAATGGTGATTCCACGACTTCACCCCCGAGCTAAAAGCAGTATACCCTTCTACAAACTGTGCTTTTGAAACCTGCTGTTTGAATGACGAGCTTGTTTGCTCATATACATCCTCTATTTTTCCGTTAAGGAGAGCTTGCACAAAAGATTCCGTTTTAACCGTCATCGTCTTTGCACCTTCTTCTTTCTTTGTGGGAGATTCAGTAGTAGAGGGGATTGCGGTTGCTTCTGATTGCGCAGCACATCCTGTCAAAAGAATTGCTCCTACCCCTAGTGAAATCCATACGTTTTTCATGTCGCCACTCCTATCTTTTTCTTAGCGCTAGCTCTATTATAGAAAGCCACTCTTATCGGACATGAAACGCTGCCTTACAGGATGCTTAAATCGATCACGGCAAAATTATGATTCCGTTAAGGTTGTTGCGAACGCGCGCTGACACTACGCATGATAAAATGGAGGATAACGCAAAAGCGCAAAAGGAGCGAAGTGATCGTGAAAGATGCAGCTATCCTTCTCGTGGACGACGAGCAAGCCATTCTCCAATTGCTTGAGACTGTACTGCACAAAGAAGGATTCCACTCGATCGACAAGGTGAAAACGTCCGAGGAGGCGCTCTGTGCATGCGAACGAAAAAGCTATGACCTGATTGTCCTGGACGTAACGCTTCCGAACATGAGCGGCATAGAAGCATGTCCATTCATCCGCCGTCTGACGGATGCGCCGATTTTGTTCTTGAGTGCGAGAGATACCGATTTTGACAAGCTGACTGGATTTGCCGTTGGCGGAGATGATTACGTGACGAAGCCGTTTAATCCGATGGAAATCGTCGCACGCATCAAGGCATTGCTTCGCCGTACGCGCAAACCGAACCCGGTCGTACCGACAGCACCCATTCAAGGGGTCTATGATTTTGGGCGTTTTCAAGTCTATGAAGCAGCAGGGGAGCTCTGTGTGGAGGGGAAAGTCATTCCTTGTCCGTCCCTTGTTTTTCAACTGTTGCTATTTTTGTGCAAAAATCCGAATCGGATATTTTCGAAAAGCGAGCTGTACGAACGAGTATGGGGCGTGAATAGCTTACGTGACGACAACACCATCATGGTACATATCCACCGGATTCGGGAGCGCATCGAGCCCGATCCAGCGCAACCGGAGTTTTTGGTGAACGTCAGGGGACTCGGGTACAAAATGGTGAAAAAGGGCCTTCCTTATGAATATTAAGAGTAGAATCGCGCTCCATCTGATCATGTGGTTGGTGCTGGTTGGCCTCATTCTTTTTGTGTTAGCCGGGTTTACGTTATATTGGACGCTTGAAGAAATGTCAAAAGTACAGTCCTCTCGTCAATTTGAGAGTGTCGGCTTGCAGAGGCTGATCCAGACCATTGAAGTAGAGGGAGAGGATGTCCGTTTTGACCCGAAGCTGCTCGAGGAGGTGCGAGAAAGCGGAGGGTGGCTTCAGCGAATTGATGAAAAGGGTTATGTCACCGACTCTTTCTTTACCCCGCCTGACGTACCCAGCTACTACGGTCCTGGCCAATTAACGGCTTATTGGCTCCGAAAAAGCCCGTTTCCGTATCAGCTATCGCTATGGATACAGGAAAAAGACGGCGTAGTACACACCTTGCTGTATGGAATGACGAACCGCGATGACGACTTCTTGCAGCAGATGATTAAGGAGGCTGATCGTAAAAATAACGAGATCATGCTTCCTCCAAGCGTCCAAAATCAATTGAAGAGTAAAGCGGGCTGGGTACAGCTCCTTGATCCGAAGGGAGCGGAGCTGGCTTCATTCAATAAGCCTGCAAAAGCGATTAAGGATTTCTCGGTGGAAGAACTGGCGCTACGCTCGATATACCCAGATCGCTACGGAGCAACAATCGTATCGCATTATGATCAAAAAAGCGGCCAAACCTGGGTACTCAGTTATCCGTTGCCAGGAACGACTCCCGGGGAAGAACCGCTATTGACACCGGAAAGTAAGGCCCTTTTCATCGGGATGGGCATGTTGCTCTTGTCGGCGATGTTCGTCTTCGGGATTGTGTCCTACTTGTTCGGACAGCGATTTGGTGCACCGATTGTTCACGTTTTACGATGGCTGACCTTTCTGCGTGGAGGAAAGTACGAGGAGCCAGCCAATGCGGATGGTGTTCCGCTCAGCCAAGACAAGCGAGGGAAGAGAAAGCGCAAATACCGTATCTACCAAGATGTGATTGACTCGATGGATTCTTTGTCGCAAACGCTTTATCGCAATGAAAAGCTGCGCCAAGAAACGGAGCAATTGAGAAATGAGTGGATCGCAGGCGTTTCCCATGATCTGAAAACACCACTGTCCTCTGTCAAAGGGTACGCGCATCTGTTAGGAAATGCTGAGTATACGTGGACGACAGAAGAGGTACATACTTTCGCCAAAATTATTTTGGACAAGTCAGCGTATATGGAAGACTTGATCAACGATTTGGCGCTGACGTATCGATTGAGGAACGGACAAGGCGCCCCTACAGTCGAGCTCGTTGACCTGAATGTTTTCACCGCTGAAGCCATTACCGAAGCAGCAAAACATCCCTTGTACCCGGAAGGCTGCATCCGGTTTACCCCCTCTGCTGAACCTGTTTACATGCTCGTCTACAAGCCATGGTTTCAGCGTATCGTGGATAATCTGGTAGCTAATGCCTTGATTCATAACGAGAGTGGTACGATTGTGTCCATCAGCGTACAGGCAGTCGAGCCATCAACAGCAATGCTCATTTTTAGCGACAATGGTAGTGGGATGGATGAAGAAACAGCAGATCGACTTTTCGAGAGGTATTATCGTGGCACAGACACCGAGTCCCGCACGGAAGGCTCTGGCCTTGGGATGGTCATTACAAAAGCATTAGTGGAAGCGTTTGGTGGTTCAATCGAAGTGAAAACAGCTGTCGGGCAGGGGACGACGATTTCGATTACGTGGGAAGCGGAGCAATCGCCTCGGGCTTAAATAGGCTAATATGGAGAGGAAAAGGCTGCGTTTGCGAGGTCAGGGGTGACCAGCAAAGGCAGCCTTTTTCGTTTGAGAGATTATCGTCGTTATACCTTAAATTGCTGAATCGATTCATGCAGCTCGTCCGCCATTTTTGACAAGGAAGCAGCAGAGGACGAAATTTCCTCCATAGAGGCTAATTGTTGTTCAGCGGCAGCAGAAATGTTTTGTGTTCCGAAAGCCGTTGTCTCCGCAGTGGTGGCAATCGCTTCAATGGAATGGACAGCTTGCTCTGCTCCGGTTGTCATGTGATGTGTGGCTGTGGTAACTTGCTGAATTTGACGTGCTACTTCTGTCGTTCCAGACAAAATTTCCTGGAAGGCCTTGCTGGCTTCATGTACGACTTCGATTCCAGCCGAAACCTCAGATGTCGTCGTCTCCATCACGTATACGGCTTTGTTCGTATCGACTTGAATCGCGCTAATGAGGTCTTTAATCTGTTGAGTAGATTTTGCTGATTGCTCGGCCAAGATACGTACTTCATTGGCGACGACAGCAAATCCACGTCCATGCTCTCCAGCACGGGCAGCTTCGATCGCAGCGTTTAGCGCCAACAGGTTCGTTTGTTCGGCAATTGATGTGATGACCTCAATAATTTTGCTGATTTCTGAAGAGCGGTGACCAAGCATTTTGATTGATTCTGCCAGCTCTTGGACAGTAGTGTTGATGGAATTCATTTGAGCGATGCTACCGACAATCGCTTCATTGCCGTTTGAGACCAGCATGTTCGTTGTATCGACTGTCAGAGAGACTTGTTCGGAACTGGATGCAATTTGTTGCAGACTCGAGGACATATCGTTGATCGTCTTAACCGTTCCATCGATCGTTTTGGACTGATCCTCTGCTCCGATGGCGATCTCTTGCATCGTGACGGCAATTTGCTCGGTTGCCTTGCTCGTCTGTTCTGCACTCGCCGTCAGCTCCTCAGAGGTAGAAGCAACATGCAGAGAGCTGATGCGGACGCGAGAGATGAGCTGGCGCAAATTCTCTGTCATATGGGTCACGTCATGTACCAATTGCCCAATTTCATCACGGTTTTTTATCACGATGTCTTTTCCGGACAGATCACCACCAGCAATTTCTTTCACACGCTCGGTAACCAAGGAGATCGGCTTGGAAATGAACCCAGAGGCGTACCACGAGACGACGAATCCGACGATCAAGAAGATTCCCAGCACGAGCATCAAATCAGACAGTACTTCTTCGGCAGGGGCATTGAAGTCTTCCATGTAGCTGCTTGCACTTACGATCCATCCCCAGTGAGGGTCTAGCTTGGAGTAGGCGATTTTCGGATAGAGAATATCTGGCTCCGCTGGCTTCAACCACTGATAGTATGTAAAGCCGCCACCTTCCTGGCCACGCTTAATCATTTCTTGGGTAAAAAAGATACCGTCAGGATCTTTTGCATCCCACTGATTCTTCCCCTCGATTGTAGGAGAGGCCAGCATGACACCTTTCTCATCCAGAACGAACATGTATCCACTGGCACCAGTATCGATATTTTTGTTAATGGAGCGGGTTCCATCAGATTGCTTAGGCCCGAGGATGTGAATTTTTACTTGCTCTTGTGCATCTTCTTTGCTGATTTTGCCAGCTTCGACCTGTTTCTGGAGAACATCAATCATTTCAATCGTCAAGTTCACGTTGTTTTTTAAGATGCGGCTGCCCATGTCGTCCAAGCTGTAGCTCGCAGAATAATAGCCCTGAATTCCAATGTTAAGGGAAGGAATCGCCAATAGTAGCAGACATAACAGGACGAGCTTAGTACGAAGAGAGCTTGAACGGGAGAACTTGGTTGTTTTCATAAAGAACACCTCGTTGGTCCATAGTATTTGATCTAGAAAAGAAAACACCAAGATGATTGCCCTAGACTTACGTTCCTATATCGACAAAATGAAAACGTTTTTAAAGAGGATTTTCAAAAAATCTACAAAAAAAATAAGATAAGTAATCGTTGCTGCATAAATGAGCAGATTCGAAAGCAGTACAGACCAGCAGGAAATGGTATGATTAGGAAGATAGGACGCTTACGGATGGAGGCTATCTAATGAAATTCATCGATAATCAAGGGATTACAGATCCACGCATCAATTTGGCGATTGAGGAGTACGCCCTGAAGCATTTGCCTAACAGTGACGACTACTTGCTGTTTTATATTAATGAACCTTCTATTATTATCGGGAAAAACCAAAACACAATTGAAGAGATTAATGCAACTTATGTAGAGGAAAACAATATCCACGTCGTTCGCAGACTGTCTGGAGGCGGCGCTGTTTATCACGATCTGGGCAATCTCAACTTCAGCTTTATTACGAATGATGACGGCGAGTCCTTCCACAATTTCCGCAAATTCACGGCTCCTGTGGTACAAGCCTTGAAAACATTAGGGGTAGAAGCAGAGCTGACAGGACGAAATGACATACAGGTCGGGGAACGAAAAATTTCTGGAAACGCGCAGTATTCGACCAAAGGACGCATGTTCAGCCACGGCACGCTGCTTTTTGATTCGGAGATGGAAAACGTCGTGTCTGCTCTCAAGGTAAACGCAGAGAAGATCCAGTCCAAAGGGATCAAATCTATTCGCAGCCGTGTCGCCAACATCTCGGAGTTTTTGGAGACGAAGATGACCATTGAAGAGTTCCGTCTGGCGATTCTCCGTTCGATTTTTGGAGAAGGGGAGATCGAAGAATATAAGCTAACTGAAAAGGACTGGGAGAACATTAACGAGCTTTCCCGTTCCCGTTACCAGACTTGGGAGTGGAACTACGGCAAATCTCCGAAAAGCAACTATCGTCAATCCAAACGTTTCGATATCGGCACCGTGGAGATTCAGCTTGATATTGAGAAAGGCAAAGTGAAAGAAGCGAAAATATACGGAGATTTCTTCGGTGTACGTGATGTAGCGGAGCTGGAAGCAGTGCTGCGAGATACGCCGTATGATCGTGCCTCAATCAGTGATCGACTGGCCGATATCAATCTTCAAGAGTTTTTCGGGAAGCTGGATCAAGCGTCTTTTGTCGATCTATTGCTCGTCTAAAAAAGTACGTCAAAAACCTAACTTTTGTTAGGTTTTTTTCATTTCCTCCTCTGATAGCATTAGTTTGCATTATTTTGTCATACAGAAGAAAAAGAGGGGGTATTTACATATGGGCAAACAGCAGCCAAAAGCCAAAACAATCTTAACCGCCGTTGTTTCCACTGGTTTTTTGCTTTCCTTTGTCGGCAATGTCTATGCAGCCGTTTCCTATCCGATTAAAGAAATCCAGACAATCGGGACAGCCAGCCCGTCAGTAGCAGAAAACCAAACAGATAAGGAAGTACGAGAGGTATCAGAGGAAGTAGTAGAAGAAGAGAACCAGTCATGGGAGTCCTTGATAGAGTCAGAGGGGCATACAGCGACCAACGGCTTTATTGCCTATCGATTGGAGACAGCTCCAGA
Source organism: Brevibacillus sp. DP1.3A (assembly GCF_013284245.2). Taxonomy (NCBI): domain Bacteria; kingdom Bacillati; phylum Bacillota; class Bacilli; order Caryophanales; family Paenibacillaceae; genus Brevibacillus; species Brevibacillus sp. DP1.3A. The sequence goes on from NZ_CP085876.1 coordinate 1,557,178, forward strand.
CAAGGCACCTGTTGCAAAGGACTTCCGTTTGACGGCCGCTATAGATGATCGAAATCCCACTCGGATCAAAATCAAAAGCTTTGTCTGGCTAGAGGAAGAACAGCTAGTTTTGCTCAGTTTTTCACCGATTCGTGCAGCGAAAAAAGAACAGACGGTTTCCCTGCGCTTACAGTATGACGGCGAAGAAGAGGAATTTGAACCATTCGTGATTGCCGAAAGAGGGACAAAAGCAGAGCGGATCGAGCTGGTAGCAGTCGCTGAGGATGCGCGGCTATCTACCAAAGATAATACGGATAAGTCGCTAACGCTGATCGCCGTTGCATTTGATGAAAATGATCGCGTGGTTACTGGACGGGAGCTGCTCTGGAGCTCTAGCAATAGACGAATTGCCTTTGTCAACATCGAGGGCAAGGTAACAGCCAAGAATGAAGGTCTGGTAGAAATTACGGCAAAAATGGACGATGCGGAAGCCGTCTTTGAGATAGCCGTAGATGGAGCGGAACTGCCTGATTTGCCCGCGCTATCTGTCAGCGAGACGTTGATAGAAGAAGCAGGAGCAAATGATGGCAGCATCACGGCAAAACAAACGCTCAAGCTGTCTAACGGCAAGTTCCTTGATGAACTGTCTGCCGATGATATCAAGGTACATAATCTGCCTGAAGGGCTGGATATTGAGGTCAAACAAGAGAGCGACGACGAGCTCACCATTTTGTTTACGGGACAGGCCAGAAAGCATGCAGTCGCGGACACTGTAAAAGAGGTCAGCTTCACGATCGACAAGCGAAGCATCAAGCGCGCACAGAAAGATGTCACGAGCGACAGTTTTTCCATCCGTTTCAAAGACCCCGTCATTGTGATTACGCCCCCAAGCGATCCTCCGCCGATCCTGGCTCTGCTAAAAGCGAAGAGAGCAGTCGAAGAGCTGTTTACGGATGGGAAGAAAGAAGAACTACGGGCAGGAACGACCCAGAAACAGATCGATGATGCGAAGAAGCTGGTCGAGGGTCTGGACAATCGTGTATCGGAAAAGCCGGGTCTGCTTGCTGATATCAGGAAGGCACAGGAGCAGTATGACGACTTGCTGTTAGTCGAAGCAAAAAAAGCCGTTCGTGACCTGTTCACCGATGAAAGCCAGGCAGCGCTAAAACCAGAAGTGACACAGAGCACCATCGATGCAGCGAAGGCAAAGGTAGATAGGCTAAAAGATGGCTCGGAGACAAAGGTATTCCTGTTAGCGGCTATTCAAAGAGCGCAGGAGCTATTTGATCAAGGGGATAATCTGCTGGAGGAAGCAAAGCGAGCAGTTGAGGGACTTTATACGACGAATGATATGGTCGAACTGAGGCCCAAGGTCACGCTGGAAATGATCGATGCGGCCTATTCCAAGGTCGAGCTTCTGAGGGAAAGTCCAGAAAAAACACACTGGATGTCCTATGTAGCAAAAGCACAAATGTTGTTCAATAACCCACGCATAGATCGTTTGCCAGATGCCAAGATCGAGCTGCCGATTGCAACGACTCAGTCCCGTCAAGTTACGATTGCCGACAAATGGGAGCCAGCAATGGACAAGAGGGCATTGAGCGAATATCTTGAGGTATCTGTAAAAAACCAGCCTCTTTCGTACAACTATGACAACCAGTTAGACCGTTTTGTGATCAATGAAAAGGAGTACATCACCGTCGAGGTCGACGAGTCTTTACTGGAAATGACCCATGGAGATTATGGAGTGACGATTAAGGCCAAACCAGCGGTTGCAGAAGATGACAACTCTTATGCAGTGTTCAAGCTGTATCGGGGTGAAAACTTGCTGGATACAGAGGAGATTGGTGTCGGCTTTGACGCTACCAACCCACAATTGTCTACAGATGTCACTGAAGAGGGAACAACCTATACATTGACAGCGTCAGAACCACTTCGCAATGACCCGAACCCTAATTTACAGTTGTTATTCTCACCTTCCGGGAATTTTGACGACAAGAGAGAAGTAACGGCGTATGCAAAATTCCAGGTGTCAGGAAACACCATTCGCGTTACGTTTCAAGATACTTTCTATACCACGTTCGGGTCTCTCATCACGGAACAGAGCAAGGTTTCCTTTGAACCGGGCTTCATGAGGGATAAGGCTGGGAATCTTATACAAGGTACCGCAACAGCACCTGTAAAACCCAAGCAATGAGTAAGCCAAAGTCCATCGAGGAGGTACGAACATTGCAACTAGAGGAACTGACTGCTAGCACTGCGCGGGCGTATAAATCGTTAGTGCACCCCAAGCACCTGGAGTTGCTGGACCAGATCAATGGCTCATCTGTTTGGGGATTCGGGGCTTCTAACAACAATCAGCCTGCGGGCATCGTGTTGGGGCGATCCGCTGTAAACGAAGGACAGGCCAAGATCATCGAGCTTGTGGTAGCAGAGGGGCATCAACGGCGGGGAATGGGCATGAAGCTGCTGTGGCACGCTGAGCAAAAAATGAGAGAGCAAGGCATCAGCGATGGTCAGTTCGCTGGCTTCATCAAAGCACAAGATTTTTCATGGCTCTCCAAAATTGCGATCAGGGAAGGCTGGCAGTTGCCAAAGGTAAAAACCTATATGTACACACTCGGCTCGATGCGGTTGGGTGAATGCCATTGGGTGGAGAGGCTGGCGCTCCCCGTAGGTTTTACCCTCTTTTCATGGAAAGACCTGACACCAGCAGAGCGACTGGAAATTGAACAGGGAGAAGGGCAATGGTACACGCCGCAATTGTCTCCGTTTTTTGAAGAAGGAAAATTTGATCCCGATTACAGTACAGGCTTGCGCTATCAAGGGAAAGTCATTGGCTGGGTGATCGTACAGAGAATGGCCGGTAATCTGCTTTTGTACAAAACGATGTTCGTCCAGGAAAAGTATCAGAAGCAGGCAAGAGGAATTACGCTGTTGATGAAAACCATTGCACAGGTGCAGCCAGTGTTTCCCTTTGGCATGTGCTTTGTCGAGCATGACAACGAGCCCATGCTGCGGTTTATGGAAAGAAGATTGGGTCCGACGATTTTGCACCGGAAGCTCTGGATTGAAACGACGAAGGTACTAGTCAGACAATATTCGGATCACTTCTGTTAAAAATGTATGCTTGTCACGCAGGGGTAGCGGCGACCGTCGATATGAAAAAAGGATAGAGATTCAGGGTTTCCTGAATCTCTATCCTTACTTTTTTTAGACTACATGGAAGGAACTTTTCTTCCACTCGGTTGTTGCTTTGTGACTGAACGGTATTGCAGTTGCTTTCTTTGGAAATGGTTGTTCCCGATCAGGGCAAGGATCACGAGCAAGGTCCCGCACAATTCGTAACGGCTGATCTCATAGCCTTGAAACGCCATCATGGCAAAGGTCGTGATCGGAACCAGGTTGATAAACAAAATGCCGTTGAGCGGAGTGAGCAGCTTGATGCCTGCATTCCAGCTCAAAAGAGCTACAAAGCCAGGTAAAAGAACCATGAACGCCATTTCGTACTTGATGGACATCACCGTTTCGACGGTAGGAACCGGAAGCCATTGAAAGAGGGAGGAAGTCGTGACAATTACGAAATTCACTCCTGTTCCCAAGAGACACGTCAACGTGGAGTAGCGAAGCGTAGACCACGTGTTAAAACGCCCGCCGCCGATCGAGTAGACGACCCAACCCACGACACCGATGAAAATGAAGAACAATGGAAGCAAATGCTCACTCGCTGTAGTAAAGAAGGTAAGATTGCCATTGGTAATAACAAGGACAGCGCCGACCAAAGCTACGAGAATCGTCGCCAACGTATAGTACGGCGGCAGCTTTCTAGTGGTAATGGACAAAAGTATAATCGAGATCATTGGCATGAGCACTTCCATAATGGACGCTGCAATCGTGCCTGGCTCTCCCATCAAATCCTGCCCGAGAAATACTCCCATATTGTAGACGGTAAACGCCATTGTTCCAAAAAACAGCAGAGACTTCCCGCGCCCCTCAAAACGAAAAGCAGACAAGCCTTCTTTTGCCCAGAGCAAACCGCACAAAATGATTGTTACGAAAAAATAGCGAAGAAATGAGAAGTAAAATGGATCGATCTCTTGCAGTGCGATGTGCGCCACCGGAAACATCGCCCCCCATGACATACTGGCGACCATGCAGAAAATTGACCCCAAAAGTAGTTGCTTATTCATTATGCGATTTCTCCCTTTTGATATGTGTTCAAAAAGACATTTCTTTTTGAACTTCCTCTATGATGCTGACTTACCACATCATACTGGATGGAAATATGTTAGTATAATGATTGATAATAACTTTATGTATCATTTTCAGTGATAGATGAAATGAGGGAGAGAAACGTGGAGATCAATGATTTGAAAATATTCCAGATGGTCGCCACATTGGGCAGCGTGAGCAAGACCGCCGCCGAGTTGAGCTACGTTCAGTCGAATGTGACGGCGCGGATCAAGCTGTTGGAAAAAGAGCTGGGGACACCTTTGTTTTATCGCAACAAGCGAGGCATGACCTTGAATACAGAAGGGAAGCGCCTGCTCGAATATTCGCGAGAGATCATCGCCAAGTTCGAAGAAATGCAAAAGTACTTTCATCGGGCTTCCGAGCCGTCCGGGGTGCTGGAGGTTGGGATGGTCGAGACGATCAATGCCCTTCCGAGGTTGCTATCCTCGTATTGCAGCCAGTATCCGCATGTGGATATCTCTCTTAAGGCAGGTGTGACAGAGAATTTGCTGCAAAAAGTACTGGATCTCGCGCTGGATGGAGCGTTCGTGAGTGGACCGATCAGCCATCCTTTGATCGAGCAGGAGCAAGTTTTTCAAGAGGAGCTGGTGTTGGTAACGAAAAACAGTTCCTTCACTGCCAGTGATATCACAGGGAAAGCTCTTTTGCTCTACAAAAAGGGCTGTGGGTATCGAGAACGGTTAGAGACCTGGATGAAGGTAGAGGGCTTGATTCCGAAAAAAGTGATGGAATTCGGAACGTTTGAGACAATTATCGGGGGCGTGGCAGCGGGGATCGGCATTACCATTTTGCCGAAGTCGGCGGTACATCACTTGGTCGAGAGCGGAACGGTTCATATTCATCGCATCCCGGAGCCTTATCATGAGGTAACAACCGTCTTTATTCGCCGAAAAGATTCATTTGTAACGAACACGATGCAAGCGTTTCTGAACGAAATTCGTTTGCAGAAAACGAAAGCGTAAGTGCTGCAAATTCCTCTTCCATATGTCAGAAAAATATGGTAAATTTTATTTCAGAACAAACGTTCTATATTTTGCTGTGCAGAAGAAGGAGGGAGCGGCTCGATTGATGGACAGGTATACTGAAATTGACGAAGTGATCGCTTATATACATCGGCATTTAGACGAGCCGTTGCCGCTTTCCCGGTTGGCGAATCATGTTGCGTATAGCCAGTATCATTTTGCGCGGATTTTTAAAGAAAGAATCGGTCTCCCGCCTCTTTATTACGTATCGACCATGCGACTCCAAAGGGCAAAGGATTTACTGCTAAGGACGAATATGAGTGTTCGCGACATCGGTCTGGAAATTGGCCAGCAGAGCCTGGGGACGTTCTCTACCCGTTTTACGGAGCGTGTCGGGGTATCGCCTAGCGAATTTAGAGAAACCGCCCAACTAGCGGAAGACCGTCTCCTTTCCTTGCAGCAGTTGACAGAGTGGACTCGGTTACATCCGTCCCCCGAGCGACCGATGACCATTGCAGGAACAATCGAGTCCACGGAGCCTTTTCAAGGCGTCATTTTGATTGGATTGTTTGCCAAGCCGATTCCAGAAGGTCTTCCTCTATACGGAACATTGCTGCCCTCACTAGGCAATTTTTGTTTTACCAATGTCAAGCCGGGCACGTATTACTTGATGGCGACGTCTGTTGCCTGGGGCATGCAGGCGATGGATTTTCTCTTGCCGTACGAGACATTGCGCACACGTTCCAAGAAACCAATCATTGTCACACCAACTACGATCGTCCCTCATCAGCAAGTTACACTTCATGTGCCTCATCCGGACGACCCTCCCATCTTGATTTCTCTTTCTTTGCTCATGAACAGATTCATTCAGCGGCTTCCTCAATAAGAACAATAGTCCCTTGTCTCAAATGGCGGTCTTTACGAATCAGCGGACTGCCTTTTCGTCATGCTTTGGTTAGAATGGAGCTTCTTGGGAAAGCCTACTATCACAATAGTCGAACTTTTTTCTGCGAGCAGGATATTGGACGAAAAAACGAAATGATAACTAGGCGCGAATATCATGCGCAAAAGAAAGGAAAGCAGGGAACGAGAATGTCAAAGCCTTACAAAAAAGTTTTTTGGGCAGCCGGTTTTGGCTGGATGTTCGATGCCATGGATGTTGCACTTTTATCTTTTATTATGGTGGCATTACGACAGGAATGGGGTTTGACAGGGGAAGAGGCCGGGCTACTAGGGACGGGCAATCTCGTCGGCATGGCGATTGGGGCGATTGTAGGTGGCTATTTGGCTGACCGAGTTGGCCGCAAGCCAGTGTTTTTGCTGACCTTGGTCTTGTTTGGCTTGGCGAGCTTTGCGAGCGCTTTCGCAACTGGTTTTGCGACCATGCTGCTATTCCGCTTCCTAATGGGACTAGGCTTGGGTGCCGAGCTGCCGGTAGCCTCGACGCTGGTAAACGAGTTTGCGCCACCGGAGAAGCGAGGAAGTACGGTTGTGCTGTTGGAGAGTTTTTGGGCAGTCGGTTGGATTGCGGCAGCCGTCATATCGTATTTCATCATTCCGGACTACGGCTGGCGCGTGGCTGTTATGATCGGGGCGTTGCCTGTCGTGTACGCCTTGTTTGCCCGGCGGAGCATTCCTGAATCTCCACAGTTTCAAAAGCAGGCCGAGAACATTCCTATTGCAACGCTGTTAACGTCCCATCGGACAGAGACGATTACGCTGTGGGTTGTCTGGTTTGCAATTGCGTTCTCGTACTACGGCATGTTTTTATGGATGCCATCTGTTTTGGTCGACAAAGGCTTTACGATGATCAAAAGCTTCCAGTACGTACTGATCATGACGTTGGCCCAACTACCAGGCTATTTCGCGGCAGCCTATTTCGTGGAAAAATGGGGACGGAAATGGACGCTGGCGACCTTCTTGTTCATGACTGGTGTGATGGCCTTCGCTTTTGGACAAAGCAGTGGCACCATGGAGCTGTTGGTGACGGGAGCCTTCTTGTCCTTCTTCAATCTGGGTGCTTGGGGTGCTTTGTACGCGTATACGCCGGAAAATTATCCGACACCCCTGCGCGCTACCGGTTCTGGTATGGCATCCGGTGTCGGAAGAATTGGCAGTATTATCGCGCCGTATCTCGTCGGTTACTACTCGTCACATCATTACAGCTACACATTCATTTTTAGTGTATTTACCGCAGTGCTGATCGTGGGAGCCATCGTCCTGCTCGTTTGCGGACGAGAAACGAAGGTGCTTGCTAATTCTGGCCCTCGTACAGGCGAAGTATAGCGCGAGCCTGCTCTGCGACCTCACGTTTCAGCTCTTGTGGCTCCAACACTTGAATGTGCGGGCCGAAGCTGAGCACCAGCGAACATGCTGATGCAAGTGTGTGAAATTCAACCTTTGCTTCCATCCAGTCGTCTGTTGCGGCTTGGGTGGAAGCTATTTTTATATAACGCTCCTGTTTTACAGCAGGCAACGTCTCTTTTTTGACTAGCAACCGGGCAGGATAACGTGGGAGGCTGGACTTGAAGTCCATTGTGGATTGTTCCCAATAAGAAGCGAGGTCGAAATCGCTTGGACGGATGAAGCCATCATCTAACAGCTGTGCATCCAACAGTCGTGAAATCCGGTACGTCCGCATGTCCTCGTCCACTTGGGCGACCAAATACCAAATGCTTCGCTTGGCGACGAGCCCGAGCGGACAGACAATGCGCTCTACGGCTACATCCTCGCGCATGTAACGAATGAACAGCTTGCAGGAAAGCCATACGGCATCTTGAACCATGGACAAGAACGGAAACGTCTCCGTCGATTCATGCCAGCCAGCCCCATCGATATGAAGGAGCTGGCGTACGTGGATGGCGTCCTGCTGAACGGTTTTTGGCAGCGCGGACAACAGCTTGAGAAAAGCAGCTTCATAGTTTTCATGCAGCCCGAGATCATTCAACAAGGCAGCAGGGGAGGCTACGAGAAGTGATTGCAGCTCATCTATTTTCATTCCGGTCAAATTACTGCGATACCCTTCTGCCAGAGCCCAGCCCCCATCTGCACCGCGCAGCGCATAGACGGGAACGCCCGACGCACTCAAAGCTTCCATATCACGATGAACGGTTCGCTCGGACACCTCCAGCCTTTCTGCTAATTGCTTGGAAGTCATGCGACCGTGGTTTTGTAAGAGCAACAAGATCGTAAGAAGTCGATCTGCCCGCATAAGAAGCCCTCCTAGAAGTAAAAACAACATTACTTTGATTGTATCTTAACGAATATGACAGCGGTTGTCATATTTACTTCGTTATTCTTGATGTATGAATCGATAAGGAGGCATTACGAATGAAACCATTACAAGGCAAAGTAGCGGTGGTAGCAGGCGGCACAAGAGGAGCAGGTCGGGGGATCGCGGTCAGTCTGGGAGAAGCAGGGGCGACGGTATATGTGACGGGACGCACGGTGCGTGGTCAGCACTCTGATATGGCGCGACAGGAGACGATCGAAGAGACAGCAGAGCTCGTGACGGCAAGCGGCGGAATCGGGATCGCTGTGCGAGTCGATCATACGCAGGAAGAAGAGGTAAAAGCGTTCTTTGAGCGAGTAAAAGCGGAGCAAAATGGACAGCTCGATCTTTTGGTCAATGACATCTGGGGTGGAGATCCGTTGACTCACTGGGGGACGCCGTTCTGGGAGCAGCCATTGGCAGACGGCCTCTTGATGCAAGAGCGAGCCATTCGTACGCATATGATCACCAGTCATTATGCGGTTCCACTCATGGTGGCACAGAAAAAAGGGCTGATCATCGAGATTACGGACGGAATCGACTATCGGTACCGCGGCAATCTGTACTACAGCTTGGCAAAAATCTCGACGATTCATCTAGCTGCGTCGATGGCAGAGGACCTGCGCCCCCACGGGGTTACCGCGTTGGCATTAACACCGGGCTTCCTACGCTCAGAAGCGATGCTTGATCTTTTTGGCGTGACTGAAGAGACGTGGAGAGAGGCAGTGCAACAAGATAAGCACTTCATCATGTCGGAAACACCTACGTATATCGGTCGAGCAGTGGTTGCGCTGGCTTCGGACCCGGCTGTCGCAGAAAAAACAGGGAAGACGGTCAGTACATGGGGCTTGTCGGACGAGTATCCTTTTAGGGATAGAGACGGTAGCCGCCCGCATTGGGGAAATTACGCAGAGGAACAAGGGTTTTACCGCTAGTTTCAGGGAACATACAAAACGGCTCCTCAGATTCATTCGAGGAGCCGTTTCTTAGATTGCATCCAGTACATCATCTTCCGTAATAGATGGAATCTCGTCTGACACAAACACGTTTTTATACTCGGTGTCGCTGTCCCCACCGGTCGCTTTAAATAACTGATTGGGGGTATTTGGAAACCATCTCACTTGACCAACTTCTTCATCATAACCACCGTTGAGAAACAGAAGATACTCTCCTTCAGGAATTTCAGTCTGCTTATGATCCGCAATCGGAGCGATCTCTTTATCTTTATCAGGTTGATAACCTACGATGCGATACAGCTTGATCGTATCTCCTGCCTCAATCTGGTGATCGGTGAGGTTTTGAAACACGTTGTCCACGGCTACTTCATACACATAGAATACGAGGGATTCGGTTTTTTCTTCTTTGTATGCTTTTGGAACGGTACCTTTCAAAATAACCATGGCGTCTTGGGTGATTTCTTCTGTGGATGAAAAAGTTTTCGATAGCGCAAAACCACTCGAGGAGTGTGTGGATTCCTTCGTCGTGCAAGCAGAGCCGACTGCTAAAAGGAAAGCTGAAAGAGTGATGACACCAAACCATTTTTTCACGGGACACTCTCCTCACGTTCAGGCAGCTATGCCAACGGCTGCGTATCCTTCTTTTTCACAAGCCAGCTTTTCACATTGCCATTCAAAATCAGATGGGTGATGACCCCCGCAATCAAGCCCCAGAAAGCAGCACCGATTCCGCCAATGGAGATGCCGGAAATCGTGACGAGAAACGTAACCAAGGCGCATTCCCGTTCCTTCGCTTCGCTCATCGCCTGTGCGAGGCTGGAACTGAGCGAGGCAAACAGAGCCAAGCCAGCAATGACGGCGATCAATTCTTTGGGCAAGGCAGCGAACACCGAAGCCATTGTAGCGCCAAACATCCCGAAGAGTAAGTAAAAGCCGCCGCAGGCAATTCCGGCAATGTAGCGCTTGGTATGATCCGGATGAGCTTCTTTTCCCGTGCAAATCGCAGCTGTAATCGCCGCGAGATTGATGCCTGGTGAACCAAAAGGAGCGAGCAATAGTGAAGCGATGCCAGTAGTTGTTACGAGCGGTCCAGCAGGTGTATCGTACCCGTCTGCTTTTAAGACGCTAATTCCTGGGGCGTTCTGAGAGGCAAGCGCGACGATGCACAATGGAATCCCCAAGCCGATGATCGCATCGAGAGAAAACGTCGGCATCGTAAAGATGGGCTGGACGAGGGACATCTGGACATTGTCCATTTGCAAACGTCCCAAAAGAAAGGCGACACCCAAGCCGACGAAAAGCGTAAGAACGACAGCATACCGTGGAGACCAGCGCTTGGCGAACAGGTAGCAAAAGATCATCGGCAGAGCCAATGCAGGCAGGTGCTGCATGGAAACAAAGACTTCTACGCCAAATGACAGGAGAATCCCCGCGAGCATGGCGGTCGTAATCGACTGCGGGACGTATTTCATCAAGACGGAAAACAAACCGGAAACACCGACGAGCGTAATGACCACGGCCGAAAAAATATAAGCGCCAATCGCGTCGGGAAAGGAGTATACCGTCAAGCTGGTGACTAACAGAACGGCCCCCGGCGTCGACCATGCTGTGATGATCGGGGTGCGAAACCAAATACTGAGCACAATGCACGTCAAGCCGCTCCCAATCGAGATAGCCCAAATCCAAGAGGCGAGGACTGCATCGCTGAGTCCGGCACCCTTGGCAGCTTGAAAGACGATCAGCAATGGTCCTGCATAGGAGACCATCGTGGCGATGAGTCCAACAATAACGGCAGATAGAGAGAAGTCAGCAGGGATTTTTTTCAGGGTCGAGAAAGGTTTTTCGGGTACCACGACGTGAATGCCTCCTAGATGCGCCAATGCAGACGTTATGCTTTTTCGTTCAAAATGTAGCGAATCGTCCGTTTGGTGATGTTTAATTTTTTGCTTAAAAGCTGTCTGTTTCCATTCGTTTCGGTCAAGCCCTTTTCGATAATCGTTCGCCCGATCTCGCCTTCGAGCTGTTTAACCCGCTTGATCAAATAATCGAAGTCTATCCCATCTATAGAGGTGACAAGGCGGAGTATCGTATCGACAAAGCGCTCGCATTCGTGATCGATGACTTGTTCTATCCGTTTGGGAACAGTGGGTGGAAGCACCTGTACCATGCGGTTCCGCAAATTCGCTGGCAAATGCTCGGCACGCAGTCGTTCGCATTCGTGCAACGCGATGGTTTGATTCAGAACGTTGATCAGTTGGCGGACATTGCCCGGCCAATCATAGCGCTGCAAGAGCTCGATGGCATCCTGGTCGATTTCGCGGGGATCCCCACTGCGCTTTTGCAAGTAGTAGTGCGCGATTGTGGGGATATCCTGAATTCGTTCGCGAAGAGGAGGAATCGACAGCTTGATCCCTTCCAGACGATACAACAGGTCACTTCGGAAACGATTCATCCCGACTTCATGCTCCAGATCGCGGTTGGTGGCAGAAATAAAGCGAATATTGCTCTTACCGATCTGCTCGCCACCGACGCGCATGAACTCTCCTGTTTCTAACGTACGCAAGAGCTTCACTTGGATGGAAGGGGGAGCCTCCCCGATCTCGTCAAGAAACAGCGTTCCGTTATGTGCCAGCTCGAACAAGCCTTTACGGGATTTGAGCGCTCCGGTAAAAGCGCCCTTTTCATAGCCGAACAGCTCACTTTCCAGCAAGGATTCCGGCACTGCCCCGCAGTTAAAAGCAACAAAAGGCTGCTGGGCGCGATTGCTTGCTCCATGGAGAAAACGGGCCATTAGCTCCTTGCCGGTACCCGTTTCTCCTTCAATGAGCACATGGATCGCCTTTTTTGCTAATTTTTTGGCAATTGCGCATACATTGGCCATCGGACTGTCAGATGAATACACGATACCATATTGGGCGGCTTCTTGGGATAGGTGATCGCTGTGTTTGCTGGAAGAAGAGAGCACCGCGTCGATGACCTGCTCCAGACTGTCCAGATCGTCGAACGGCTTCTCCAAGTAATCGCGCGCGCCCCATTGCATCGCTGTCACAGCCGATTTAATCGTGCTGAAGCCCGTCATGATCAAGACTTCGCAGGTGGGAAATACTGCCTTGATCTGTTTGAGCAGCGTCAATCCGTCGGCATCTGGCAGCTTCAGGTCCACGAGTGCAGCGTGAAAGCCGGTAGAATCCGAGTGAAGCAGCCGTTCCACGTCCTTGCCAGAATTGGCGACGACGATATCGCAGTCTTTTTTCTTGAGGAAATAGGTAAAAAAGGTAGTCACTTCTGTTTCATCATCCACGATCAAAATCCGTTTTTTCTCCATCGTTGTCCTCCTCGTCAGCTAACAGTGGCAAAAGCATCGTAAACTTGCTGTACTCTCCCTCCACGCTTTCAGCAAACAGCTTCCCGCCGTGTGCTTCTGCAATTCCAAGACTGACGGAAAGCCCGAGACCTGTCCCTTTTGTCCGTTCCTTCGTCGAGAAGAAGGGCTGAAAAATCTGCGAAAGCTGCTCTACACAAATGCCTGTGCCGTTATCGAAAACGGATAAGCCTACGTAAGAGCTATTCTCCTCTTGTACGAGGAAGGAACGGATGACAATGTGTGGAGATTCCCTGCCTGCCACAGCGTCTCGTGCATTTAACAGGAGATTGATCACAATTTGCTCGATCTGATGACGGCTTCCATGAAACAGCAGAGGAGGCTCGGACATTTCCCGGGTTATGGTCAAGCCGGAAACAGATAGCTGGTAGCCAATCAGCCCGAGTACGTCCTTTACGACCTCGTCAATAGAGGTGGTGGAAAACAAGTACTCTTCCTGCCGCGAGAAGGTGAGCAAGTTTTGAATGATCTTTTTGCAGCGCACCCCGCATTGATAGATGTCTTTCATCAAGGGAGCCTCTGGGGCATCTGTCATCTCGCGCATGAGCAATTGAGAGTTTCCGAGGATGGCCGTGAGCGGACTGTTCAGCTCATGGGCAATGCCGGCAGCCATCTCGCCAATCGCCGCCATTTTTGCGGATTGAATCAGTTGGGCTTCGATTTTGATCTTTTCATTCACGTCTTGAAAAAGCAGGCTATTTTCTACGACGACACCGACATGGCTGGCGACTAGCTGGATCAATTCGGCTTCGTCCCGATCGACTAGCTGCTTTGTTTGGCGTAAGAGTGTCAGAAAACCAAAGGTCTGATTCAATTGACTGCGCAGCGGAACAGAGGTGGCGTGATGCTCAGGCAGCACTTCGGCAAGCGTAAGATGAACCTGCCCGGTAAGCACAGGGGCTTCCACTGAAACGGTCTGTGTCAGCGTATGGCATTGCCAATCCCCGTCAGTCCACTTGGCGAGATAGGAGGAGAGCATGCCTCCCTTCACGATGGTCAGGGCAAAATGCTCGAATACGAGAATTTGCGAGAGCTGTGCGGCGATATAACTGGTTGTTTGTTGCCAGGTTGCGCTGATCTGAATTTGTGTCAGCTGGTTAATGACGGCGAGCTGCTTGTTTTTCTTTTTCATCTCCTCGATCAGATAGACGAGCTCACTGTAATAGCTTTTTCGCGAGGATTGAATTCCGGTCAATTTTTCCAAAATCTCTTGTTTGGTATGCATGACGAACCTCCTACAAGGCTTGGCGAAACAACGTCGCGACATCGTGGATGGTCATGTCACGGGGATTGGTCGTCATGCACACGTCCAGTACGGCGAGACTACTGAGCAGGTCGATTTGCTCTGGATGCAGCCCGATGGCCGACAACGATTGGGGCACCTCCAGATCGCTTACCAGCTCCTTGACCGCTTTGAGTGTGAGACGAGAGGCGGCATGTGTGCTCAAGCCCGCCGTGTTTTCCCCGAGGCATTCTGCGATTAGCCTGTATTTTTCCGGTGCTGCGATGTAGTTGTACTCGAGTACGTGGGGGAGCAGGATGGCATTCACCTCGCCATGCGGAGCGTCGAGGAATCCCCCGAGCTGATGGGACATGGCATGCACAGCACCAAGTATGGCGTTGGAAAAAGCGATTCCTGCTTGAAGACTCGCCATAGCCATCGCTTGCTTGGCCTCTGTATTGTATTGACTGGCGACAGATGGGCGCAAATGCTTGGCGATGAGACGCATGGCTTGCAGTGAATGCACCTCGGTAAGCGGCGTTGCAGCGAGCGAAATATACGATTCAATGGCATGTGTCAGCACATCTATGCCTGTATTGGCAGTGAGCAGCTTGTCTTTGGTCATCAAGGTTTGCGGGTCGATGATGGCGATATCGGGTATGAGTGACTTGGAGATGATCGCCATTTTCACCTTGCGTGTACTGTCTACAATGATGGAAAATTGCGAAACCTCCGAACCGGAGCCGGCTGTCGTCGGTACCATCACCATGGGAGGAAGGGGATGCTGGATATTGTCGACGCCTTCGTATTGGACGATGCTGCCCTCGTTGGTAGCCAACAGCGCGATTGCCTTGGCTGCATCGATCGCACTACCTCCGCCAACACCGAGAATCGCATTGCATTCCTTGGCACGATATTCGGCAATCCCGGCATGAATTTCGTAATCTTTCGGATTGGCTGTCACGTTGGTCCATAGATGGTAGTCGAGCTTTTGCTGCTGCAAGTAAGAGATGATCCGCTCGACCCAGCCTGCGTTTGCGACACCAGGATCACTGACAAGAAAGACGCGAGAAGCTCCCAATCGGCGCAAGCTTTCCCCTACCTGGCCGAGAGACTGGTTCCCGAAAATGATTTCCGGCGTCATGAACTTGGATATTTGCATGCGTTCGCCCCCTTTTCCACTACGTAGTAATACAGCAGGCAAGGATGAATACCCTTTTTCGGCCAAAAGGTTGGCAAGCGGGCCGTTTTTTCGGCTCATGTGCCGCAATATCGGCTGCTTCGAAGAAAGAAAACGGCTAAATGATTGAATGGTTAGGCGCTTTCCTGTTGGCATACTGCTTGCAATTAGTAGGAGGCGGGAAGAACACCTGCCCTTTACGCACATGCCTGAAGGGGAAAAAGAGGAGGAAGGTCAAGATGAAAGCAGCAGTAGTCAACGAGTTCCATCAAAAGCTGGAAGTAAAGGAAGTCGCCATTCCAGAGGTCGGACACGGTGAGGTTCTGGTAAAAATCAAAACGTGTGGTGTCTGCCATACGGACCTGCATGCGGCACACGGGGATTGGCCTGTGAAGCCAAAGCTGCCTTTGATTCCTGGACATGAGGGTGTAGGTGTTGTCGAAATGCTGGGGGAAGGTGTTACCTCGCTGAAAATTGGTGATCGTGTAGGCGTTCCGTGGTTATTCTCTGCTTGCGGTGAATGCGACTACTGCCTGACAGGCTGGGAGACACTTTGCATGCAACAGTTAAACGGGGGCTATTCCGCTGACGGTGCCTATGCTGAATATTGCGTAGCGCCTGCTGCTTACGTGGCACGCATTCCTGATGAGCTGGGCGATGTGGAAGCAGCGCCGATCCTGTGCGCAGGGGTAACCACTTATAAAGCATTGAAGGTAGCAAACGTGAAGCCGGGTGAATGGGTTGCGATCTACGGCATCGGCGGCTTGGGACATGTGGCTCTCCAATATGCCAAGGCGATGGGCTACAACGTCGTAGCAGTCGATATTCACAAGGAAAAGCTGGACTTGGCAAAAGAACTAGGGGCAGATGTGACAGTAAACGGCAGTGAGGTTGATCCGGTACAAGCTATTCAAGAGCAGGTGGGCGGTGTCCACGGTGCGATCAGCGTGGCAGTCACCAAGAAGGCATTTGAACAAGCATACAAATCCGTTCGACGCGGTGGTTCTCTAGTCGTTGTTGGCTTGCCGAATGCAGAGTTGCCCATCCCGATTTTTGACACGGTGTTGAATGGAGTGACGGTGAAAGGCTCCATCGTGGGGACGCGCAAGGATATGCAAGAAGCACTTGATTTTGCAGCACGTGGCAAGGTTCGTGCGATCATCGAGACGCAGCCACTTGATCAGATCAACGAAGTATTGGAGCGTTTGGAAAAAGGTCAAATTAATGGTCGGGTTGTTTTGACGATGGAGTAGTCGAGGGATATGTGAAGCTGTTGTCGGGCTATGCTTTTCTGGAGCATGGTCCTGGCTACAGCTTTTTTTATGAAAGGAGCTGTTGTGGGGGGAAGAAGCGAATTTTCAGTCTCCGCTTCAGCCTACGCGGCTTTTCTTTTTTGATTGTAAATCTAAGAGGGCGAGAGATCCATTTCTACTAGAACACTTATTGTTGAGCAAACGCTTGCATGCTAAGAAAAGCTTTTTGCATAATGGTAGTAGCACCAAATCAGTAAAAAAGTGTAATCTATTTAAAAAATGATTCAAATCGATTATATCATTCGTGGGTTATTGTGCTATCATATCCATAAAAAGGAATCATCAGGAGGGTGTATTTGCTGTGATTTCAGAGGGAAAAACCTTTGGGGGCATATTACGAGTATATCGAAATAGAGCAAACTTAACACTGACTGAGTTATCAGAAAGAACAGGTGTAGCTTCTGGAACCATTAGTAAGATAGAATCCGATGCGTTTACTTTACCAAATATGCAGCATGTAATGAAACTGGCAAAAGTACTGGATATTCCACTTTATACAGCGATCGTACCCTATTTACATAAAATTAAGCGCGAAGCGACACTTCGGACTCTATTAGAGGCCGTGATGCAAGAGAAGAATGTGGTTCTTACCAACAAAGTAGCTTTGCAATTGCTAAATTGTCCCAAAAGCAATACATTTCTTTCTTTAGACTATCTGTATCAAACGGCAGGAACGGAAGGGAATGAAGAACTGCGCTTGGCTCTTTATGACGTGATCTGTGACTACTCACGTGAGCATGGAATTCCTCTGTACCTGGCAAGATCGCTTTTCCAACGATATATGATTCGACGTGAAAATCTAAGCCAATTAGATCAAACCTATGTAGAGGGCAAGGAGCTATTACACTACACGTCCTATCTGCATATCAATGAGCGAGTTTTGACCTACTATAAATTTTCCTTCCATGCATTGCGTCTTGGATTTTATTCAGATTGTATTCATCTGTGTAAACAAGGACTTGAAATCGACCATAGTCAGAGTGAGCAAAAAGCAGCAGCGATCCTTGCGATCATCATTTCCTATTTTGAGCTGGAAGACTACACATTGGGACATTTTTATCTGGAGAGATACGAAATGTTCGATTATCCCGAAGTACATAAACATGCCAGACATATTCGGGGGAAACTATACGGAAAGACAGGGAAATTTGATAAGGCCATTCCGGTATTACAAGAATGTCTTGCGCAGCAATCACAAGATGACAAGATTGTGATCGCGAATGATTTGTTGGAGATTTATATACAGGTAGGAGAAGAAGCGAAAATCCGAGAACTATTTTTGGCAGAAGCAGCTATCTTGCCGAAGAGTCTCACTACTCCGAATCAATACAATCAATTGGGACTGTATTTTCGAACGAAGGGCATCTTTTGCATTCAAAATAATGAAGTAGACTTAGGAATCGAGAGTCTTGTGGAAAGCGTGAATCACTATCGCGCAATCAATGAGATAAAACAAGCAGATAAGAGTCTTAGCGTTCTTTTTGAATTCTATGTGTCACAGAAAAAAAATCTTCCATTTGATATACTCCATAAATTGGTAAACGTGTATAATGGAAGTAATCATAGAACCAAACAGGAGGTATAGGTCATGAAGAAATGGATATTGTCTTTGTGTATGTTAACCGCCTTCATTACATTACCAGTTTTAGTAGAACAACCAGCCAAGCAAACAACTTCGATTATACAATATGGTTGGCCGGAGCCTTGGTAATCATCTGAACAATACGATCAATGCCCTCCAATTGGAGGGCATTTGTTTTACTTGCCAAACTGACCACAACAGTCGGAAGACAACATTTTTACTTGAGTAATTCGTTATAATTAATTATAACTAGTTATATATAGTTATAATTGGTATGGGGGTAGCGGATGCAGATGGTGACGACGACGATGGTCAATTCGCAAAAATTATGGATGGTGGTTAAGCGGATGGAGCCTCATTTGATCCGCAATCAGGCCAATATGGAGAAGCTTTTGAAAATGCTGATGATCCACGATGTCGCCTCCGTCTCAGGTTCCTCCTTTCGCGGACTGCGAATAGACGATGTTTCGAACGGCGATATCAAAGAGCTTTGGAGCGAGTTCGAAAGCAATGAGACGTATGAAGCGAAAGTTGCCCATGCCATTATTCGTCTGATCGACCAAATAGAAATCGAAATCTAGCTGACTACCATATGCTGTGTCCCGTGCGGACTGGCTATGGTAGTTTTTTTCTGCTTTCGCACACAATGGGCGCATGTGCCATAGGCTGATGGTAGCTTTTTTACTGAGGTGATACACATGAGACGCCCGGATAATCAGCCAGATTTTATCGGTGCCCTTCTAAGTATGATCCTTGGAGTCTGCATATCGTTCGAGGCCTATCGTCTGGAGGCATCTTCGTCGTCGTTGTTCGTAGGGGATCACACGCTGCCTGCGATTCTTGGCTTAGTGTTTTTCATGCTCGGAGGTGTGCTGCTTATCCAATCATTCCGTGTGACGGAGGAAGCCTCTTCGCCAAATCCTGGACCGCTTCTTCCTGGAAAAAGGCTGCGCCTGCTGTTTTGCTTTTTATTCCTGTTACTGTATGTCTGGCTGCTCGGCGCGATCGGTTACACAATGGCTACACTCTTTGTCTCCTTTGCATTTTTTATACTGATCGGCAGCTATCGGTGGCGCACGTCCATTGTGTACTCCGTCCTTTTGACAGGGGGTCTGTATGTGGTGTTCATCTACTCGCTGCATATCACACTGCCTGGAGGAGATTTGTTTTAGAGCACGCATTTTTAGGAGGTGCTGATCATCGAGACGTTCCAACTATTACTGGCTGGTTTTGCTTCAGCTCTCACCCCGGAGCATTTGCTCATGGCAGCACTCGGCGCTCTTATTGGCACCTTTGTAGGTGTATTGCCCGGTCTCGGTCCCACTTCTGCCATCGCGATTCTGCTTCCGGTGACAGCCGTACTGGAGCCGACACAAGGCATGATCATGCTGGCAGGTATTTATTACGGTGCCATGTACGGTGGCTCGACGACGGCGATTCTGCTCAATATCCCGGGGGAGCTATCGTCAGTCCCCACATGTCTGGATGGCTATCCGCTCGCGAAAAAAGGGAGAGGTGGGCCGGCATTGGGGATATCCGCACTGGCTTCGTTTGGTGCAGGGGTACTCGGGGTAATCGGCCTCGTTTTTTTCGCTCCCATTTTGGCAGATCAAGCGTTAAAATTCGGACCGCCTGAATATTTTGCGCTGATGATTCTGGCTCTCACGCTGATGGTCAGTTTATCAGGAGGATCATTGGTCAAATCGTTTTTGATGGGGGCATTCGGCTATTCGCTCGCTCTAGTTGGGCTGGGACCATCCTCTGGCATGCCGCGCTTTGATTACGGCGTCCCTGCATTGGTCGGCGGTTTTGACATGATTAGCATCATCATCGGGTTGTTTGCGATTACGGAAGTCCTCAAAGGAATTGATGAAAAACGCACAGCTACCCTGATTGGCAAGCCAGGCAGTGTCTACCCGAAAAAGGAAGACTTGAGAGTAAGTGCCGGGCCTATGCTGAGGGGCGGGATTATCGGCTTTTTTCTTGGATTGCTGCCGGGCTGTTCGGCTGCGATCACGTCGTTTTTGGCGTACGATATGGAAAAAAAGCTATCGAAGCATCCCGAGAAGTTCGGTCAGGGAACAATCGAAGGGGTGGCGGCACCAGAAGCAGCGAATAATGCGACCAGCAGTGCGGGCTTCATCCCGCTGTTTTCGCTCGGGATTCCTTCTTCACCGCCATTGGCGATTTTGTTGGCAGGCTTGATGATCTACGGATTGACGCCAGGCCCTGTTTTGTTTGAACAAAATGCGGGCTTTGTCTGGACTGTCATCGCCTCGATGTTCGTGGGAAATGCGATGCTTCTCGTGCTGAACCTCCCGATGGTATGGGTGTGGGTCAAATTGACGAGGGTACCATATGGCATCATGGCTCCGATCATCCTAATGTTCTGCACGATTGGGGCATACAGTGTGCGGAACAGTATGTTTGATGTGTGGGTAGCGTTTTTGTTTGGCGGCCTTGGGTATGTTTTTTCCAAATATAAATGGCCAGTTGTTCCACTGGTTTTGTGCTTCATTTTGGGACCTCTTCTGGAAGAATCCTTCATTCAAACGATGGCGATGGGCTCAGGTGATCTCAGCATTGTTTTGTTTCGGCCTTTATCGTTGACCATCTTGCTGGCAGCAGGAGCACTCTTGATCATCTCCATGATGTTGAACCGCCGGACACAGCAACGGCTGAAAGAAGAGCGGGACCGGGGAGTAGATGTCGCGTAGGGAGGAAGAGTCATTGAAAGGGTATAAACAATGGGCGGCTGTCATGATGTCGTTGCTTTTGGCGGCAGCCGTTAGTGCATGTGGAAATCAAGGTACCGAGTCGGCCTATCCATCGAAGCAGGTGGAGTATATCGTGCCGTATTCTGCCGGGGGCGGAGTCGATCTCGTGGCCAGAGCAGCAGCTGATTATTTGAGCAAGGAATGGGGGCAGCCCATCGTCGTCGTCAACAAGGCGGGAGGTGGTGGGGCAGTTGGAGCGGAGTATGCTCTAAAACAAGCCAAAAACGATGGTTACACAGCGCTTGCTGTCAATGTATCCAATACGACGATGCTCGCTGCTGGGATGAAAACGCCGCCGATTACAAACGAGGATCAAGTCTATACGACCAGGATTGGCAAAGGAACGCTTGCTTTTGCAGTAAAAGCCGACGCGCCTTGGAAAGATTTCGCCGAATTCTCCACGTGGGTGCGCGCAAATCCGGAGCAGTTAACATGGACTTCTGTAGGGCCAGCAGGTTTTTCCGCTTTTGGGATAGCAGAGTGGTTGGATGCGATCGGAGCTGACTTCGCCAAGACGAGAATGATCGTGACAAAAGGCGCCTCCGATTCCGTTCCAAAAGTCGCTGGAGGGCACGCGATTTTGGCGGTGCATACAGTGGGGGAGATCATGCCGATGCTGCAAGCGGGCAAGGTCAAAATCCTTGCCGTATCCGGTGACACGCGAAGTCAGTTCCTGCCTGACATCCCTACTGCGGAGGAGCAAGGGATTCAAGGCTTGTCGGTTTTCTGGTGGACGGGAGTGTCTTTTGCCAAAGGAACGCCAGAGTCGGTTATTCGCAAATGGGAAGAAGCGATTGCCAAGATGGAAAAGGACCCAGCCTTTTTGCAAAAGCTGAGTGAAATCCAGGTGGAGCCAGCCTATGCGGCCAGTGAAGCATTTACGAAGGAAACACAGGCAGAAACGACGTACTACTTGGAATTGGCGACCAAGAAGGGTATTCGAAAATAGGGGCGACGAAAGAAAAAAAGGAGAATGGCCTGTAGCCGTTCTCCTTTTCCATCTATCTATTTAGGTATCCGTTTTTCGTACCTGAATTTATAAAAACCACTCACTACGTTCGGCTCAGTCTCGCCGATCTTTTTGTAACCGCATTTCTCGTAAAAGTGCTGGTTGCGTACGGCTTCATAGCCGGTATCGAGCGTCCACTTCTTGATGTGTGGATAGGCGGCCTCCATGAACTGCATGGTTTGGCTTCCGATACGCAAGTTTTGCTTATCAGGATCGACATAGATGATCCCCAGCTCCAAATGCTCATGATCGACTGGAATGAGGCAAAAACCGCCAACGATCTGGTCATCCAGCAAGATCGTATAGTAATGGGCCTTTTGCATGAACAAAATGTGCTGGTCAGGCTGGTCATGTCCGGCAGGTCCCTCTCCGTACTTTTGGACTTCTTCTGCGAAGCAGCGAGTGGCAATTTGGGTGAGTTGCTCCGCGTTCGCGGGGACAGCCTTTTTGAAAAAAACCATAGGACTCATGAGATCATCTCCAGTTCGTCTGACTACTTCGAAATTGGTGTATGTATGATTAGCAAAATTCTCCTATATAGCAGACGGATGAACCCACAGAATGGTTACCCACTTATTTTTCTCATGAAGCTCTCCAACGGTCCCCTCTCGAACCAACGTCTCCATACAAGTGTGAGTACAATGGAAAAGAGGAAGAAGCCTATGGCGTAGAGGATTGCAAAATCGAGACCAATGACTCTGGTAGAAGACAATTTCATCCGGGTTCTTTACTCTCTACTTTCTATTTGCTTATCGGTAAGTAAAATGCAATGGGGTGGATTGTAAATAGCAAGCCCTTAAAATGTTGGAGATGGATAAGCACAACTGTCCTTTGCCCGGACACAGATGTCTCATACCTGTCTGGATTTGAGAAGGTCGAGACTGCTTGTCACATGTAAAAACTATGTGCCACAAGAGGGGACTCGATTGGTATCCAACTTGCAGAGCTTTTTTCTGAATGCGGATGCAATTGTAGAGGAAGGGAGAGAATGGCTTGGATATGCGGGAAGTGGTTGCCATTGTAACGGGTGGTGCTTCCGGTTTGGGAGAAGCCGCTGTGAGGAATGTAGTTCAACACGGGGGAAAAGTAGCCATTCTTGATTTGACGGTGGAGAAGGGGCAAACTTTGGCGAATGAGCTGGGGCGCGAAAATGCTTTGTTCGTGCATACGGATGTCATGAGTGAGGCGAGTGTGCGGGAGGCAATCGATCAGGCTGCTGGCACATTTGGTACGATTCACGCCGTGGTCAACTGTGCGGGGATCGGTTTGGCACAGAAAACGCTGTCGCGAAGCGGTCCACATTCACTGGAATCCTTCAGCAAAGTCATTTCAGTCAATCTGATCGGTACTTTTAATGTCATTCGGTTGGCGGTGGAGCAAATGGCAGGAAACGAGCCGAACCAACAGGGGGAGCGAGGTGTCATCATCAATACCGCATCGGTGGCGGCTTTTGAAGGGCAGGTGGGGCAGGTTGCCTACAGCGCCTCCAAGGGCGGAATCGTAAGCATGACGCTGCCGCTAGCAAGAGACCTGGCTTCGTATGGCATACGCGTGATGGCGATTGCTCCAGGGCTATTTGACACGCCGATGTTCGATCAGCTCCCGCGCTCTGAAAAAACGGCGTTGGGTGCGACTGTTCCTTTTCCTCCTCGCATGGGTGATCCGCTAGAATACGCGATGCTCGTGAACAGCATCATCACCAATCCGATGTTGAATGGAGAAACGATCCGGCTGGATGGGGCAATCAGGATGGCACCGAAATAGAGAAGACGTGTTGACAGGAAAATAGTTAGGTGCCATACTATATCCATGACAAACCATTCAAGCGGAAGAAAACAAGAAGACGCGATCCCATCGCTTGTTCAATCGCAGCGCCAGATTGATCGGTATGGACTCGATGTTGATGCGCAAGCTGTACTCGTCGCCGCCAGGCTGATGGAGGCAGGAGCCAAGCTTGGGCATGCGGCCGAAATACATTTTGCCAGATTCGGCTTATCTACGGGACGATATCGGTTATTGGCAGACCTTGAAGATAACGGTGGGGAAGTGCTGCCGTCACAACTGGCAGAGCATCTGGGGGTAACACGTGCTACTGTTACTGGTCTGATCGACATCCTGGAGCGCGATGGCCTTGTTTCACGACGAGCGAGTTCAAAAGATGGCAGGCAAAAATCAGTCATTTTAACGGAGCTCGGGACTAGCAAGCTGCGTGAAATGGCGCCTGAACACTTTGCGAGATTGGAAGCGATGGTCGGATTGCTCAATACTCAGGAGCGCAGTGTGTTTCTCGACCTGCTTGGCCGCGTGACACAAGGCATCTCGGCACTGACAGACGAATAGTAAGCAGGAAAGCGGGCTAGGCAGCTAGCCCATTTTCATCCGCATATAGTTAGGTTCCTAATCATTTTTCTAGAAAGAAGAAAGGAGGTGAAAAACATGCATGACCCTGCAAAATCGGAAGGTGTTTATCCAATCAAGAGGGCACGTTCCGAACGAAAATCGTTTGTTTTATGGCGAGAAGTCATCATGGCTTATTTGTCTCCTGCGATCATGGCGAGCATAGGAGGATGGATCAGCGCTGACAAAGGGCTGCAAATAGGGGCATTGACCACGATTGGTGGAATATCCGCATTGATTGCCGCACTCCTTGGGCGATGGTTACAGAGTCATGGTATACATAAACGCTGGGTCACCCGTACGCCTCATTTGGCGTTGGTAGCGGTTATGGGGATGACAATGGCAGTGATTGGTCTATTGGCAGCATGGTTAACAACGGAGTTACTCGTCATCTTTGCTCCCGGTGAATCGTTGGCTTGGCTAAGTCGTGTCTGGATCGACTTCCCACTATCAGCGATAATCGCCAGCACGTTAATCACATGGCGGTGGCGTAGTGCCATCAACCATGATTATCAAAATAGGAATTACGGAGGAGAGAGAAAATGATCGTAGTCATGGGAGCAACAGGAACCATAGGTAGTGCACTTTTGAAACGATTGATAGAGCTTGGTGTCCCAACGCGGGCATTGAGCAGAACGCCGGAAAAACTTCAGATGCTAATGGGAGATCGGGCAGCATCTACGATGGAAGTCGCAGCAGTGGAAGCTTCTGACCCTGAATCGTTGCGCCGAGCGTTTGCAGGTGCGAATCAGCTCTTCCTTTCCCTTTCAAACAGTCCCAATCAGGTTGAGCTGGAATCATCGATGATTCGCATAGCAGCTGAGGCTGGAATCCAGCACATCGTGAAAATATCCAGTCCAGCCTACGACGAAAAGGCGCCAGTCGCCGTAGCGGGATGGCACCAGGAAATCGAGAGCGCTTTATCAGAATCGGGTATGAATAGTACCGTGCTGCGACCGTACGCCTTTATGCAAAATCTGCTCCGCTTCGCATCGACGATCCAGTCGCAACATGTTTTCTTCGGCACGATGGGCGAAACAGCATGCAATTTTATCGATTGCCGGGATATCGCCGATGTTGCCGCAGAGGTATTGACCCATCCCGAAAAGGCAGGTCGTGTATACACACTGACGGGTTCTGAGGTTTTCAGCTATCCGCAAATTGCGAGCAAGCTGTCCGAGCTGCTCGACCGCCATATCACGTACATCAACAAGGATAGCGAAGCACTCCGACATGATCTGATGGAGTACGGAAACATGCCGGAGTGGCTCGCTAGTCATGTCGTTGAAATTCAAGCTATGTCAGTAGCGATCCCAGAAAAGCCGACAGACGATGTAGGGCGTGTCCTCGGCAGAGAGCCTCGCAAGCTGGACGCTTTTCTGAATGAACATATTGAAAAGTTCCGTTAATCAACAGGGCTATTTTCTAACAGCGAAATTTCTTGAGCTTTCAAAAGAGCTTGTGTGCGATTGGTGACACCGAGCTTGCCATAGATCCGATGCAAATACACCTTGACTGTCCCGAGCGTATTCCCTAGCTCATCGGCAATCTTCTTGTTAGATGCTCCTTCGGCCAGCATGGAAAGGATAATCATTTCCTTTCCAGTTAACGGCTCGATTAGAGGAGCTTTTCTTTTTTCCATTTTCTTAGGGAAAAGGGATAGCAGTTGATTGACATACGTAGCTGATACGGACGGAACTGGTTGTTGGGATCGTTTTCTCAATCGTAGTTGGTAATCGTGCAAGAGGTGTGACATCGCCGTTCCCTCGTCCAGAAAGCTACGGACGTAGCAGTTGTTTCCGCCAATCAAGAGTGCTTCGTGGAGGAAAGCCAGCGCTTCTTTTTTTGTTACCGCACTGCTGGTGGGCGAGTGCTTGCAGAATGGCGATGTCTACCTGACTGATCA
This sequence comes from Brevibacillus sp. DP1.3A, assembly GCF_013284245.2. Lineage (NCBI taxonomy): Bacteria > Bacillati > Bacillota > Bacilli > Caryophanales > Paenibacillaceae > Brevibacillus > Brevibacillus sp. DP1.3A. The sequence continues at coordinate 1,583,368 of NZ_CP085876.1, forward strand.
ATAGCTCCTCACGAATGCTGGATGGCTTTAGGATCGCTAAAATACGCAAGGCTTCCTGTTCCTGCCGCTCGGCGAGCAGCAAACGGACATAGGTCAAAACCTCTAATTCTCTCTGGATGCTTGGTTGATTCAGAATGGAAGGGGGAAGCTTGGACAACTCCACTTTCGCCAAAGCGATGTCGCCTTCCTGGATCGCGATGTGTGCGAGAAAGGCTTGTAACGGGCTGAACCAATACGAAGCACCCCAGCTCGCGAGCATTTCTACTGTCTCCGAAACGATTTTGCGGGCCGCGACAAAATTCCCCTCTACCAGCTTGATTTTGGCGGATGTCAGGACATAAGGGACGAGTAGGCCAGGAATTTGCTTGTGCAGGGCAACGTAGCGAACGCGCTGCAGATAATCAAGGCTCTCTTCCAGCCTGTTTTCCTCATAAAAACCCTCCGCTAATGCCTGAACGACATACAAGTTGATCAAGGAATCCTTCCAGCCATTTGCTTCGAGTATGTCAGAGAACTGATTGCCTACAACCTCTGTTTGCTCGGACAGTATGCCTTTTAACCCGAATCTCGTACGCCGAATAAATGGTTCTGTCGTGTTGTAATTAAAGTGGTAAAACAACGGACTTTCAGGCAACCCTCCGCTAAGCTGTGAAGAACTGGCGATCCAGCGATCAAAATCCATCGTGGCGAACACCAAATTCGCTCGGACAAAAAACAGACCGCTCAAAAACTGACGATGCTCTGTTGAGTCTTCTATGGACGGAATCGTTTGCTCCAATTCAGTGAGGGCCACCTCCGCCCTATCTATTTGAACGCAGGTAACCAAGAGGAACGTATAGATCAGACGAAAAAGTGGTGAAAAATAATTCGCGTGATCAGGGATGCTGTCCAGCGTTCTGAGAAAGCTGGAAAACTCGCCGCGTTGGAGCAGTACCTGAGAATGTTGCTCCAATAATCTTACAGCCAACGGGTAATCGGCAGCGGCAATCGCATGATCGATCGCTTCGTCCATCATTCCACGCTCCGCATAGCTCTCACTGGCTAGCCGGTGCAGCTCACGTGCTTCTCCGGGAGCTGTCTGCTCCAATTGACTGCGCAAAAAATCGGCAAACAAATGATGGTACCGATACCACGTCCCGTAATCATCCAGCGGGATTAAGAAAATGTTTTGGCGGTGCAAGTTGGTTAGCATTTGTTGGCATTGGGGCAGGCCAGTCAGAGCGTGGCACACGTGAGCGTCCATTCTCACCAGCACAGAGGTTTTGAGCAAGAAGCTGCGCTCCTCTTCTGGGAGTCGCATGATCACTTCATGAAACAAATACTCCGAAATATTGCGATGAGAGCCAGTGAATCCGGCAAAAAATTGATCGTAGTTCTCCATATTCACGAGTGAAATGGCAGCGAGCTGCAAGCCGGCGACCCAGCCCTCCGTGCTTTTCACCAGCTGCTCGATTTGCATTTCGGTCAGAGGTAAATCGTGAACCTGCCGGTAAAAGCTGTCCGTCTCTTGATGACTGAAAAGAAATTGTCCCGACTCAATGTGACATACTTCATGACGTACGTTCCATTTGACTGTAGAAAAAGGCAACGTGTTGCGACTGGCGATGTACAAATGGACGTGGCTCGGGACATATTCCAAAAAATAAGCGAGACTGTTGTGAATCGTCTCATCCGAGATCACGTGGTAGTCATCGAGAATGATAGCAAGGGGCTGTGTCGTAGAAGCAAGTTCATTGAGCAGGGAATCGATGAAGGTAAAGATCGAGGTATGACTGGTCGCCTTCATGGCTGGTTCCATTCGTTCGGAGAGTTCTGTGAAGTCAGATGCAGATAGCGTAAATACGATGTATCTCCAAAAGCGAATCAGGTCATTATCCATCTCATCGAGTGAGAGCCATACAGTGGTACCGCCGTACTGATGCGCCCATTGACTGAGCAAGGTCGTTTTTCCATAACCGGCTGGGGCGTATAACGTGGTCAGTCGGCATTGCAGACCAGCGTCCATTTTTTGCAGCAGTCGGCTCCTGTGAACGCTATTTGACCGAACGGCGGGCATTGCTGTTTTGGTTTTCAGCATAATGGAATGATGGAGCATGTTTGTACCGTCCTATGTATTAGAATCTTATTTGTCCATTATACTTGGTATCGGCAAAAATCGACATTTGAAAAAAGAAAGAATCTTTTGTCCAAAGAAGCAGGCCCTAAACCGCCATCTTTTGCATGGTCGTCACTTTTCGGCGAGAAATTTCCATGGAAGCCAGACATGCTTCAACAGGCTTCACATCCCACGCCTTCTAGAATGGAAGCAAAAAAGAGAGATGGGCGATAGAGGAATGAAGATTGGACGATGGAAATACGCCGTAAATGTGGTAGCTGCTGCGATGCTCTGTGTTGCAATGGGAACGGAATCGGTCGCCGTCCAGGCGAGCAGCGAAGGGGATGTGCAGGAGCAGGATTCTATTCAAGTAGCGTTTGTCGGGGATATGATTTTGGATAAGAGCGTCGGGAATCAGATCGGGCGGTACGGCGTAGATTATCCGTTTCAAAAAACAGCGGATTTTCTCAAGCAGGCAGACCTGACGATTGGCAATCTGGAGACACCAGTCAGTACGCGGGGACGTCCAGAGAAAAAGGAATATACCTATCGTGCGAAGCCAGAGTCGTTGAAGGGGCTCGTGAACGCGGGTTTCGACGTGGTCAACTTGGCGAATAATCATTCACTAGATTACGGAATGGACGCGCTCTATGATACGATGGAGCATCTGAAAAAGGTGAAGATCGGTTACGTGGGGGCGGGGAGAAACGAAGGAGAAGCATTCGCTCCCTACATCCAAACGATCAAGGGGAAACGCGTGGCAGTCATCGGGATTAGCCGTGTCCTTCCAAATGAGCGTTGGTATGCGCGAAAAAACAAGCCAGGTCTCGCACATGCCTACTCTTATGAGCCGATGCTGTCCCATGTAAAAAAGGCAGTGGCGGAGTCAGACATAACGATTGCAGTCATGCACTGGAATCGGGAATATAAGGATTACCCAGAACCATATGCGCGTGAGATGGCGAAAAAGCTGATCGACAGCGGTGTGGATGCCATTGTCGGGTCACACAGCCATTCGATTATGGGCGTCGAGTTTTATAAAAAGGTGCCGATCTACTACAGCGTAGGGAATTTTGTGTTTACCACCTCGCGCAATCCGAAAGGTCGCGAAGCCATGATGGTCCAACTGACTTTTTCAAAAGACGGGAGCAAGAGCCGCGTGATCCCGGTGAAGCTCACGAACGGTCAGCCTGCTCCGATGGACGAGAAAAACACAAAGAGGATCATCGACAAGCTCAACCGCATTTCTTATGGGGCGAGCGTTGACGCAAAAGGCGAGGTTAGCGAGTCTAAGCCTCAATAACGAGTCGCCGCATCATTTCTCTTCGTGTGAAACCATACTGTTCGTATAAACCATGAGCATCCCGAGTAGCGAGTATCATGCTCGTATGACGGATGTCTGGATGTTCCACCATCGCCTCCATGAGCCATTTGCTCAATCCCTTACCTCGATGCTTTGGGTCGACGAAGACATCACACACCCAGGAAATTGTCGCGTAATCACTCACGACCCGGACGAACCCAGCCTGTCCATCCTCACCATACAAGCCGAAACAGAGTGAATTTTCGATACTTTTTATGATCATTTCTTTGGAGCGTTCTGACGCCCAATACGTTGTCGACAGCCAATCGCTGATGCGTTCGACATCGAGTAAAGCTTTCTCATCACTGATTTTGTAAGGCAGTGTCGCGTGTCTTGCTTCCATCTGTATCCCTCCGTATTTGTATTTACTCCTTTGCTTACGATTCACTATACTCAAGGGACTAGGGCGCATAAAGGAGAGAAAAGTGAATCTGTACCCACACAGATGACGGGGGAGTGAACGGGATGAAGAATAAATACGAAGTGGTGAAAGACAGCATCAAAGAGCAGCTTCGCACCCATACAATCAAGCCAGGGGAGAAGCTGCCGTCGATTCGTACTGCATCCGAGCGTTGGTCGTGCAGTTTGAATACGGCGATACGGGCGTATCAAGAGCTGGAAAAGGAGCATCTGATTTACTCCATTCCCAAAAGCGGTTATTACGCGGTCCTTCGCCCTCTTCAAAGGGCGCGTTTTCCAGAGGAGCGAATTGACTTTACAGCAGCCAGCCCTGACTCAGAAGTCATGCCATTCAAAGATTTCCAGCATTGTCTAAACCGTGCGATTGAATTGTATGAGGATCAGCTGTTCTCTTATTCGGACCCCCAGGGCTTTTTTTCCTTGCGACGGGCATTGGAGAGCCATCTCGCCCAATCACAAGTATTTGCATCCCCTTCGCAAATTTGCGTCGTTTCCGGCGCTCAGCAAGCGCTGCATCTGCTCGCCTCGATGCCGTTTCCAAATGGAAAGAGTGCAGTGCTAGTCGAACAGCCCACCTTTCACGGCATGCTGCGTTCACTCGAGCTACTGGGAGTTACCGTTCTGGGCATCCAGCGGACTGCGGCAGGCATCGATATGGATGAGCTGGAGCGGCATTTTCGCAACAACCAAATCAAGTTTTTCTACACGGTTCCCCGGTTTCACAATCCGTTGGGGACAAGCTATACAACGGAGCAAAAGAAACAAATCGCAAAGCTGGCTCAGCGCTACGATGTATACATCGTCGAGGATGACTATCTGGCGGACATGGAAACCAGTCTGAAGGCAGACCCGATCTACAGCTACGATCAATCAGGTCGAGTCCTGTACGTCAAAAGCTTTTCCAAGATCATGCTGCCCGGACTTCGATTGGCGACAGTCGTCCTGCCCCCTTCCGTGATGGAAACGTTTCGGTTGTTTAAAGCATCGTGCGATTCCAGTACGGCTGTCTTATCTCAGGCGGCCTTGGAGCTGTATTTGAATAGCGGGATGTACGACCATCATGCTGCCCTTGTTCGGGAACGTTATCGCCTGCGGATGGAGACATTGGCAGAGTGTTGCCGGCGCTATCTTCCCCCGCAGCTTCACGCACAAATCGGAACAGGCGGGATTTTTTCGAGAGTGCTGCTTCCCGAAGAGCTGGACGCCCAGGATATCATCGCTGCATTGCACCAGAAAAACGTGCGGGTCATGTCCACGAACCAGAGCTATTTGCCTACCTTCCCGCGTGAAAACGGCTTGCGAATTAGCATTATCCAAGCAGATGCAGATAAGATAGAGAGAGGGATCGCCCTGTTAGCTGAGACTGCTACTGGACTTTTGCAGAAGCAAAGAAAAGAGGGTCAGTCGCGGATCATCGATTGGATCTAGTGGTTATGTATACTTGAGGAATGGGCAGAATGGAGACGTATATCATCACGAAAAGGAGTGATTGTCAGTGCAAGCCATCACTACGTTTTTCATGTTCCATGGACAAGCGGAAGAAGCGATGAAACTTTACACTTCTATTTTTGATCGCTCAGAAATCAAGCAGGTCATGCATCACGAGAATGGGCAAGTCCTTCACGCTACTTTTACATTAAAAGACCAGACCTTCATGTGTATCGACAATACAAACGGTGACTATCATGCCTTTACTCCGGCGATTTCGTTGTTTGTAGACTGCGATACAGAGGAAGAGGTTGACCGGGTTTTTGGACAGCTTTCCTCGGATGGACAAGTCCTTATGCCGCTTGGACAATATCCGTTCAGTGAAAAGTTCGGATGGGTTCAAGATCGTTACGGAATATCGTGGCAGATTCATTTACCGAAAAGATGATTGAGGCTGAAAAGCTGGTATACCTCTTGGTACCGGCTTTTTTTTATAATAAACGCTGCTGTAGTGGGGGGAAGAAGCGAATTTCCAGTCTACGCTTCGGCCTACGCCCCGCATGGGGTATCACTGCCCGCTTCGGAAAAAATGTCGGGAGCGCTTCAAACGTAGAAGTTTCGAGAAGGTCATTCATAAGTGAAGCTGAAATTCCCCGCCATTTTTTCCTACGCTAAGTAGGGCTCCAGAGGCGCTTGGACTGGAAATTCGCTTCTTCCTACGTAGTTTTTCGTTCATTTGTTGAAAGTGGTTCTAAGATGTCTTAGTTTCAATTGAATTGTCTTTCAGATGCTTCCTTGCGTTAACATACAAAACGTCTTAAAGATTCGAAGGGTTCCCCAGCTGTACGAAAGTCCTGTCACATGTTTGGAAGGAGACCGCCCGAACGAAGAGAGGATACAGGCGACTGGAAAACATGTGGCAGGGCTTCTCCCGACCACTACAACAGGAAGACATCCATCTTGCAGTATGTCTACATCGTCATCAACTGACGAAAGCTACGACGATAGCTCCACAACAAATACACTTCCAAAATCGCAACAATTAGTCCCATAGCAAGCATGTCGGGATCGACAAACAGGTGGAACGTCAAGATGTTGACAGCAAGAGGAGCGGTGGCGGTTAGAGCCAGTGGGACGAAGCGGTTAGTTAGGAATAGCAATCCACAGATGATTTCGACGGTTTTGACCAGAACGAGCAAATACCCTTGTAGAAGCTCCATGGCAGCAGGGCTAGTTGGAAAGATAGGCTCGAATCCAAATAAGACAATGTAGCCATTCACACCTGCTCCAAGCAAAATCAATCCAAGGATGATACGGGCCAATACGGGCAAAGTCAGTGTCATCAGGCATCACTTCCTTGTAGTGGAATATGGATGATGAAGTCTTCGAGGAAAGTATAACTCCACTTTGACCACCTGGTCAATATTCGTTATGATAGGGCAAAGAAGAACGGAGAGAAGGTGACGGACATAAAAGGAATCTGGAAAGACGAAACGCTGGAGCCGAACATGCGAAAGCTGTTGGATGCGGCCCTTGTTGAATTTTCCGCGAAAGGCTATGAACGAGGCTCCACCAATCAAATCGTTCAGAACGCAGGCGTATCAAAGGGGATGCTGTTCCACATTTTCGGGAATAAAAAGGGACTGTTTCTGGCGATTGTCGATGCTTGTATCGAGCATTTTTTTGCCTATATACAGGCGCGAATGGAAGCGGCGCCGCAAGATTTTTTTGCACGATTTCTTCATGTCAATCAAGCGAAAATGTCCCTCTTTGCCGAGGAACCAGCTATTTATCAAATGGCAGTTGCGACCTTTTTCGATTATCCCGAGGAATGTCGTGCTGAGATCGAAGACAGAGAAACACAGTTCAATGCCCGATATCTTCCCTTGTTTCTGGATCAAGTCGATACGTCATTGATCAAAGTGCAATTCGATCCACAGAAGGCGCTGCATTTTTTGTTGTCGGCTGTAGAGGCATTGACGCAAAAGTACGTCCGCGCAAACTACGAAGCCAGCGATAAAGGCTTCGCACATGTCCAATCCTTTTTTGCGGAATTAGAATCGTACATGGATATGATGAAGATAGGGCTGTACAAACAATCAGACAGTGAAGCATAAAGGTGGAAAAAATAATGGATGAGAAATGGACGCGCCTGATACATAACATGAATCCGTCAGCCAAGCTCCTTCGTGCATGGGAGCTAAAAGGAGGGATCTCTGCACAGGTCACCGCGCTAGAAATAGAGACCCCTGACGGCACAAAGAAAAAAGTAGTCGTCCGCGAGCACGGTCAGGCTGACCTCAAGCGAAATCCGCAGATCGCATCAGATGAATTCAAACTTTTGCAAATACTGAAGTCCGCTGGCTTGCCGACTCCAACGCCTTATCACCTCGAAGCATCCAGCGATATGTTTCCCACACCGTGTCTTGTCATCGAATTCATAGAAGGACAGACAGTCACTGCACCAGCCGACTTGTCCAGCTTTTTGCAACAAGCAGCTGAGGTGCTGACTCGCATCCATTCGGTAGACACTTCTAGACTGGCGGGTACTTATTTGCCAAAACAAGAAGAAGCGATAACGGAAAAGCTCCACAAAAGACCTACGATCCTGGACAAATCATTGGATGAGGGACTCATTCGCGAAGTGCTGGAGTCCGTTTGGCCACTGTCGCAAGCGAATGCAGCATCGCTTTTGCATGGCGATTTCTGGCCGGGAAATACGATGTGGAAGGAAGAGAAGCTGGCTGCTGTCATCGATTGGGAGGACGCTGCGATCGGCGACCCCTTATCTGATCTCGGCAATGCCAGACTGGAGATTTTGTGGGCATTTGGAGTGGAGGCCATGAATGACTTTACCCTTTACTACCAATCTGCCAGCAAGACACTCGATTACACCCAGCTTCCGAACTGGGATTTGTGTGCCGCACTGCGACCAGCTTCGAACCTATCTGATTGGGGATTGGAAAAAAGTATTGAGAAAACCATGCGCGAGCGACATTCTCTATTCGTGATGCAGGCGTGTGAAAAACTAGGCATTCCGTATAAAAGACATGCCACTGATGAGAGCCTCGAATAATCGGGGTTTTTTTTGTTTGGAAAAAACTGTTGACCGATCCGGTGACGATACCTATAATCTAATTCATAGTAAACAGGTAAGAATTATTAGTTATTATCTTTTGATCCGACCGGACCACCGGAGGAGCTGGTTTTACTGATGTGAGTGGATATGAAGGAGGATCACCATGAAAAAAAGGCTTTCGCAAATCATTTCAACTTTGTTGCTAGGGACGCTACTGGTCACAGGTTGCAGCTCCGAAGGCAGTGCGCCGGCTACCTCGACACAAACGGCAACTCCGTCGACAGAAGCATCAGCACCCGCTGCCAGCAAGGTGCAAGACATAAAAGACGGCATCAATTTGGCTACGGATTTATCCAAGCTGCCGGAAGCAGCAGCCAAAAGAACCGATACATTCATTGCGGGATTGACGGAGCCAGGCGGCGTGTTTAACCCGTTTTTTTACCACAACGGCTACGATGGCAACGTCTCCTCAGCGATCTTCGAATCACTGGTGGATGTCGATGCGACAGGAAAGCCAGTATCCAAGCTCGCGGAAAAATGGGACGTATCTCCTGACCAGCTCACGTATACGTTCCACCTGAGACCGAATCTGAAATTCAGTGATGGTTCACCTCTGACGGCAGAGGATGTAGCCTTTACACTGACGATTCTGCACGACAAAACGTACGACGGTGAAACGGACATTTTCATAGCAAGTATCAAGGGTGGTCGTGAATACAAGGAAGGCAAAACGAACACGATCGAAGGAATCAAGGTGATTGATCCACAGACGATCCAGATCACGACGGAGAAAGTGAACGCCAAATCTCTCGTCCTGTTAGGCGGACAGGTGCTCTCCAAGGCGTACTACGGCAAGGAGTACAAACCAGGCAATCTGGAGTATCTCCGTACCTTGCATGGCAAGCCATTGGGAGCTGGACCTTACAAATTCGAGGCGTACATTCCTGGACAAGAAGTCCGCTATCTCGCAAACGAACACTATTATGCGGGCAAGCCGCAAGTCGAACATTTTATCTACAAGACGACCGAGGGCGACGCTTTGCAGTTCATCCAGACAGGGGAAATGGATTACAACTCCTTTACCGTCAACTCGGATAACATTGAGCAGCTGCAAGAGCTGGGATACGTGAATATCAATCTGTACACATCCAGTGCCTATTCGTACATCAAATTCAATCATTCCAAGCCATTTTTCAAAGACAAGCGCGTCCGCCAAGCCTTCATCTACGGACTGGATCGCCAAAAGATTTTGGACTTGACCTACCAAGGATACGCGCAAGTCGCCAATGTACCGATCAGTCCTGTTTCGTGGGCCTATACGGAGGATGTCAATCCGTACGCATACAATCCGGAAAAGGCGAAGCAGCTCCTGGAGGAAGCGGGCTGGAAGCCGGGCGCGGACGGTATCCGTGAAAAAGACGGGCAGAAGCTAGTCGTGCATTACTACACGACAAAAGGAAAGCTGGGAGAGGTTCTGATCCCGATTGCCAAAGAAAACTACAAAGAGTTGGGCATCCAGTTTGAAGCGGAAATGATGGACTACAACGCCGTTTTGGCACGGACGGAAAAAGGAGATCACGACCTCGCTTCGTTCTCGACCACAATGCTGATCGATCCAGATGACGGTGTAGATGCCTTCTCGACGAAAAAGGGCAAGAGCGGATTTACCGGAACGAATGGCTACTCCAATGCCAAAGTAGACGAATTGTTGGAAGCAGGTCTATCTACGCTGGACATTGAGAAGCGCAAAGCGATCTACAAAGACCTGTACAAAGAGCTGAGCGATGACCCACCATACATCTTCCTCGGCTACCGCAAAATTTTGTCTGCGCACAACGGCAAGATCAAGGGCTTGGAACCGAATCCGTTCACGGGCATTTCGACCAGCCTGCCTAGTATCAAAATGGAGTAACAAGTTCGAGTAACTGACTCACGAATGTTGTGCCCGGCCCTGGGGCTGGGCTTTCTTTTTTTCCCCAAGCATGAAAGGAGGCCAACGATGACGTCCTACTTCCTGAAAAGGGTCTTTTACATGGCATTGACGCTCTTCGGCGCATCCATTTTGATTTTTTTCCTGTATGCCCTAACGCCCGGTGATTTCGTCGATACGAGTCCCAAGCTGACAGCCGAACGAAAGCTGGAGCTAAAAGCGATGTACGGGCTGGATAAGCCTGTCGTCGAACGGTATTTCATCTGGATGAAAAACGCCCTCCAAGGCGATTTTGGTTATTCCCTGCAGTACCAGCAGCCGGTGATGTCGCTGTTGAACGATTACATCTGGAATTCGTTTTTGCTGGCGATTACCTCCACCTTTTTTACGTGGCTGATCGCAATCTCAATCGGAGTTCTGTCTGCTGCAAGGCAACATTCCTGGTTCGATGCGCTCGTGACGATCGGTGTTTTTGCTGCGATGTCGCTGCCTGTCTTTTTCGTTGGACTACTGTTTATCAAGTTGTTTGCCGTTGATGCCAAGCTGTTTCCCGCAGGGGGCATGATGACGATCGGCAGCAAGGAAACAGGGCTTGCCTATGCGTGGGACGTGGTTCAGCACATGTTTTTGCCTGTGATGGTGCTGACTTTGCTGAGCGTGGGGACGCTGACTCGCTATTTCCGCACGAACATGCTGGAGGTTATTCAACAAGACTTCGTGCGCACAGCCCGGGCAAAAGGACTGAAGGAAAAAGTCGTCCTGCACAAGCACGCGCTGCGGAATGCGCTCCTGCCCGCCATTACACTGCTAGGCTTTGAGCTGCCAGCATTGTTCGGTGGGGCGATCATCACGGAAAAAATCTTTAACTGGCCCGGTGTCGGACAGTTGTACATGCAGGCGTTTTCTGTACGGGACTACCCGCTCTTGATGGGCTTTACGATGTTCCTGGCGATTCTCACCGTCATTGGAAACTTATCTGCTGATTTGCTGTACAGAGTGGCTGACCCGCGGGTTCGGTTGAAATAGGAGGGAAAACGATGGCATCAACGGTAAGTGAAGTAGCGGAGGTGACGAGACCAGAGCAGGTAGCGTTACGTTCTTCCTTGTGGCACGAGGCGTTTTTGCGATTGAAAAAGAAGCGTCTGGCGATGGTTGGACTTGTGTTTTTACTCGTCATGGCAGTGGTATGTTTCATCGGTCCGTTTTTTTCTCCGTATGCATCCGGCAAGATTAATACGGCCATGATCAACAAGCCGCCAAGCTTCTCCCATTGGCTCGGGACGGACAGCTTGGGCAGAGACATTTTGACGCGGTTGATGCAGGCTGGCCGAATCTCGCTGACAGTCGGCATTGCTTCCATGGTGCTCTCCGTTTCCATTGGCGCCCTTCTCGGGGCACTGGCTGGCTTTTACCGTGGGTGGGTCGATCAAGTGATCATGCGGGTAGCAGACGTACTCATGACCATTCCCGGTCTGCCGCTCTTGTTTATTATGGGCGCAGTCCTCTCCGAGTGGAAAATCCCGACCGACTACCGCATTTACATCGTCATGGTCATGCTGAGCCTGATCGGCTGGCCCGGCTTGGCGCGAATGGTCCGCAGCCAGATGCTCACCCTGCGTGAAAGTGAATTCATGCAAGCAGCAGAAGTACTCGGTCTGCGCGACAGACGCAAGTTGTTCTTCCACTTGCTGCCCAATCTGACACCGCTCTTGATTGTAGTTGCCACCTTGAACGTCGGTGGTGCGATCCTAAGTGAATCTGTATTATCGTACTTCGGCCTCGGAGTCGTCCCACCAACACCCACATGGGGCAACATGATGGATGCGGCGAACACACTGATCGATTTTCAGAAAAGACCGTGGCTGTGGGTTCCTCCGGGTATAGCTATTTTTGCTACCGTTATCTCGATTAATCTGCTGGGGGATGGATTACGAGATGCTTTGGACCCGAAGCAGAGACGTTGATGGTGGGCTTGAAGTGTTGTCGCCATCATGAATCTACTTTCAAGAGAATACTGAAGCAGCGTAGGGAGAAGTGATTTCCAGTCCAAGCGCCTCTGGAGCCCATCCTAGCTTCGGAAAAAATGGCGGGGAATTTCAGCTTCACTTATGGACTACTTCCCCGAAACTTCAACGTTTGAAGCGCTCCCGCCATTTATTCCGAAGCGGACAGTGATACCCCTTGCGGGGCGTAGGCCGAAGCGTAGACTGGAAATCACTTCTCCCTCTCCACTACAGCTCCTTCAAATACACGAAAAGGCAGGTGAGCCAAGCATGAGTGCTTTAGTCGAAATCCAAAATTTAAGCACCTACTTCAAGTCCGAACAAGGCGTGGTCAAAGCAGTCGATGCCCTCGATCTGCGCGTATATGAGGGCGAGACAGTATGCATCGTAGGCGAGTCGGGCTGCGGCAAAAGCGCGGCAGCCATGTCATTGATGGGACTAATCCCAGAGGCGGTAGGCAGTATCGTTTCGGGTGAGATATGGTTTGCAGGCCGTGATCTGCGAAAAGTCAGCAAAGAAGAAATGCGAAAGCTCCGCGGCAATGAGCTGGCAATGATTTTTCAGGAGCCGATGTCGTCACTCAATCCCGTATTGACCATCGGTGAGCAGATCATGGAGCCGATCGTGGAGCATCAAGGTCTAAGCAAAAAAGTAGCTCAAGCGCGAGCCGTTGAGTTGATCGAGCTAGTCGGAATCCCGCGGGCAAAAGAAATCGCCAAATCGTACCCCCATGAATTGAGCGGGGGTATGCTGCAACGCATTATGATTGCCATCGCAATATCCTGCAATCCCCGCCTGCTGATCGCCGATGAGCCGACGACTGCTTTGGATGTGACCATTCAGGCGCAAATTCTCGATCTGCTGCGCAAAATCAAGGAGGAAGCCCAAACTGCGATTCTTTTTATCACGCATGATCTGGGTGTCGTAGCGGAAATGGCCGATCACGTAGTTGTGATGTACGCAGGGAAAGTGGTAGAGGTGTCTCCTGTTGTCAAGCTGTTCGAGGAGCCGAAGCATCCGTATACACAAGGCTTACTTCGCTCCAAGCCTGTGTTGAATCAACGCAGAGCCAAGCTGTATTCCATCCCTGGTCAAGTACCGAATCCGACGACACTCGGTGAATCGTGCTATTTTCTTGACCGCTGCGATCAGTGCTTGGACATTTGCCGGGTGAAGCAGCCGCCTCTGCGCGATGGGGGAGAAGGCAGAAAGGTCGCGTGCTGGTTGTATGAGGAGGAGATCGCCCGTGGACAATAACTTGCTGGAAGTGCGCCGATTGAAAAAATACTACCCGATTACCGGAGGGCTTTTAGGCAGGAGGATCGGCCATGTAAAAGCGGTGGATGACGTCAGCTTTTCCATCCAAAAAGGGGAGACGTTCGGGCTGGTTGGTGAATCCGGAAGCGGAAAAAGCACGACAGGTCGCACCATCCTGCGCCTTTTGGAAAAGACAGAGGGAGAAGTCCGCTTCCAGGGTATCGATGTGCACGCCTTGAATCGCCAAGAGCTCCGAGCTTTGCGCCCGCGGATGCAATATATTTTTCAAGACCCGTACAGCTCGCTGAATCCGCGGGTCCGAATCGGAGAAGCACTGGGGGAAGCGCTGCTTGATCACGGGCTGCTCCCACAAGCAGAGGTCAGGGAAAGAGTCTTAGAGGTCATGGCATTATGTGGATTGGCACCGTATCATGTCGATCGGTACCCGCATGAGTTCTCGGGCGGTCAGCGTCAACGGATCGGTATCGCACGGGCGATTATGATGAACCCTGATTTTATCGTCGCGGATGAGCCAGTATCTGCTCTGGATGTGTCGATCCAAGCCCAAATCATCAATTTGTTTGCAGAGTTGCAGGAGCAAAGGAAGCTGACGTACTTATTTATTTCGCATGATTTGAGCGTCGTGGAGCATCTGTGCACGAGGATCGGCGTTATGTATTTGGGGTCATTGCTGGAGCTGGCACCTCGGGATGAGTTATTTTTGGAGCCGCTTCATCCGTACACCAAAGCATTGCTCTCCTCTGTACCGCTTCCGATCCCGAAGAAAAAGCGGGAGCGTATCGTCTTGCAGGGAGACATGCCAAGTCCGGCGAATCCTCCGGCAGGGTGCAAATTCCACACGCGCTGCCCGTTTGTGAAGGACATTTGCCGACAGGAAGTGCCTGCTTTTCGCGAAGTTAGCACCGACAGATTTGTCGCCTGTCACTTGGTGTAACGGGAATCAATGGGGGAATGAAGAACTGCACCGGGCATTGACCGATAGCAGAATGATATGGTAATATTTTCATATCATAGTAAACGTATCGGTTTTTAAATAATTAACTGATCGGTCGACCGAAAGCTCCCGCGAGGACAAAGACAATCGAGCTGTCTAGTTGCGCAGGGGGCTTTCGTCAATCGAGGGAAAATGAGGTGAGAAAAGCCTCTTGATTCCCAAACTGTTTGACATTGACGGTTAAGGGATCAAGAGGTATTATCAGATCAAAAAACAAAGTAAATTGGTATGATTAATATGAATTGATTTTACGAAACAGGAGGGGGCTTCCCATGGCAAAAAATGAGATTTCCCTAGACGATCTCTTATTAGAGAAAATCGCGCGCGCACTGGATGGTCTGGAATACGGCTCCATACATATTGTGGTTCACGATTCACAGGTCGTTCAGATTGAACGAACGGAAAAATACAGACTCCCTGCGGAAAAGGCTGAGACAAAGATTTCGCAAGCGCGCACCGGAAAATAGAAGAAAAGGCGTGGAAAAAAGAGAGGAGGAAGGACTATGGCAGGCGTTCTTGTGGTAGGAGGAGATCGAGTAGCAGAAATCGAGAGCTTGTTGCAGAACAAAGGGTTCCAGAATGTCTATCACGTATCTGGTCGCAAAAAATCCGATGTGAAGGCGACGATTCCTTCTGATACGGAGCTTGTTCTTGTCTTTATTAACTTTGTGAGTCACAGCTTGAGCAAAAATATAAAGAAGCTGGCGAAGCAAAAGCACGTCCCGATCGTATTTTGCCGACGGTCATGTGATGCTGTAGCCATGTATGAACCAGCGATAAGCTAGAGAGGACAGTCCAAATATGCGCGGATGAATAGAAGTATTCAAGGATGAATACTTCTTTTTTGCGTGACAGAGACTACTGGTAGAAACTTGTCGGACCGATTCGGGTAAAAGTATTCAGCACTGAATAAAACCAACAAAAGAACAACCGAAAACACGAATGGCATAAAATTTGCAGAATATTTATTCAATAATCGGTTATCCAACTCAAACAGGGGGGTACAGCATGAAAAGACCAGTTGTCGTGACAAGTCTCTTCGTTTTGCTTACGGGACTATTTGCAGGCTGTAGCAGCGGCAATACGCCGACTCAAACCGCACCAGACAACCAGCAGCAACCAGCGCCAGCACAGCAGGCAACTGTGCAGACTGCGGCAGAGCAGACGTTGCACATGAATGCCGCCGAGCCTGAAACACTTGATTCAGGCATGTCCAACGATGTGATTTCTGGTGCCTTCATCCGTTCGTTGTACGACGGACTCGTTCGATTGGACAAGGATGGCAAGCCAGCCAATTCCGTTGCAGCCGACATTCAAGTATCGGAGGACAAAAAGGTGTATACCTTTACATTGCGCGACAGCAAGTGGAGCAATGGCGACCCGGTTACGGCTCAAGACTTCGCATTCGGCTGGATGCGCGTGCTCAATCCAAAGACAGCCAGCGGCTCCGCCTACAAGTACTATCCGATCAAAAATGCCCGCGCCTTTTTCGAAGGAAAGGCGAAAGCGGAGGATGTCGGCATCAAAGTCGTCAATGACAAGACACTGCAAGTCACCTTGGAAAACCCTACCCCTTACTTCCTAACACTTGCGACCTTCTACTATCCGGTCAACCAAAAGGTAGTAGAAGCCAATCCCGATTGGGCGAAAAAGCCCGAGTCCATCGTGACGAATGGGCCGTTCAAGCTGGTGAATTGGGAGCATAAAAACAAGATTGAGCTGGCCAAAAACGAGCACTATTGGGACAAAGATGTCGTGAAGTTTAACGAAATCGAGTTTTCCATGATTGAAGATACCAATACCGAGCTGGAGCTGTTCAATAGCGGCGAGCTGGATTGGGCTGGCGGCCCGATTAGCGGACTACCTGCGGACGCCATTGGACCGTTGCGCGATGAAGGCAAGCTGCAAACCATGCAACGTGCCACCAACTACTATCTCTTGTTCCAGACAGAGAAGCCGCCATTTACGAATAGCAAAATCCGCAAAGCGTTTGCCTACGCGATCAACCGCAGTGACATCGCAGAAAATATTGGTCAGGCCGGACAGACTCCCTTGATGGGCTTCGTCCCACTTTCCGCTACCCTGAAGCCAGAAGGATATTTCAAGGATAACGATGTGGCGACGGCGAAACAGTTATTGGCAGAAGGAATGAAGGAGACGGGCATCACTAAACTGCCCGAAATCACCTATCTTTACAATACCTCCGACCTCAATAAGAAGATTGCCGAAGCATTGCAGGCTCAATGGAAACAATCTCTCGGTGTGGACGTCAAGCTGATCAACAAAGAATTGAAGGTCATGTTTGACGATCAGGAGCAAGGGAAGTACATGATTTCCCGAACAGGCTGGACGGGAGATTACAACGACTCCGTCAACTTCCTGGAGTTGATGATGGAGAAGTACAGCTCCAATAACTCTACCTTCTGGTTTAGCGAGAAGTACGTAGAGCTGGTGAAAAAGGCGTACGCCGAGCCAGATGAGGCCAAACGCAATCAGTATCTAGTCGAAGCGGAGAGCATCTTGATGGAAGAAATGCCGGTCACAGGTGTGTACTCCAGCGTCAATTCGTGGGTACAAAATGAAAAGGTAAAAGGCATCACGGTCGATCCATTGGGCTACATCGACTTCAAGTGGGGATACAAAGAACAATAGCGCTGAAAAGAAAAGGCCGACACAAAAATCCATGTGTGGGCCGTTTCGCGAGCGATGAGGGAGGAATTTTAATGACTTGGCAGCAAGCAGTAGAAAACGTGCTGAAGGAAGCACCCGGTATTTTTGGAATCGCAGCTGTGCATCTGGAAACAGGAGAGACAGCAGGGCATCTGGATGAAGAGTTGTTTCAACTGGCGAGTGCATTCAAAATTCCGATCATGGTCACCTTGATGCGCGAAGTGGAAGCAGGACGAATCCGCCTCGACCAGCGTGTGACACTGAAATGGGAGGATCGCGTGCCGGGGTCAGGCATTTTGCAAGAGCTGGATGCCGGAGCGGACTTAACAGTCAAAGACTTAGCGACACTGATGACGATTGTCAGCGATAACTATGCGACAGACAAAATCATCGAACTGATCGGCGGCATCGACAAGGTGAATGAGCACATGCATGAGCTGGGGCTTTCGCAGATTCATTTGCGGCATAATTGCTGGGAGCTCCTCAACCACTGTGTAGGTATGAATGAGCCTGCACCTTCGGAAGCAGGGTTCGATGAGTTCATGCGACGGGAAGAGTCAGGCAATTACGAATTGATCCACGATGTATCGATGCCTACCCGTGATAATAACGTAGCGACACCAGCCGAGCTAAACCGCCTGCTTATCATGATTGTGCGAAAAGAAATTCTCACGGAAGCCTCCTGCGAGCTGATGCTGGACATCATGCGACGTCAGCATTACAACAGCCGTCTGCCGTACTTGTTGCCAGAAGGAACAAAGGTCGCGCATAAGACAGGGACCGTCAATGCAGTCGTCAATGATGCTGGCATCATTTATTTGCCCGAAGGAAAAGGAATGATTGCGATCACGGCACTATCACGCGGTGTGACTGACAAAGAAGCCGCAGAGCTTACCATCGCCCGTGTAGCAAAAGCGATTTATGAGCAAGCAATGGGGAGTTGATGAAAATGACGGCATGGAAGGAACAGTTCCAGGCGTATGCACAGCAGCTGCTGGACGAGGCAAAGGCTCCGGGCGCCGCTATTGCTGTTGCACGTGATGGTGAGCTTTTGTACGAGGGGACGTTTGGTTTTCGCGACAGAGAGCAGCAACTGCCACTTTCCTTCGACACCGTTTTTGGCATCGCATCCATCACCAAATCATTTACCTGCGTTGCGATCATGCAGCTGCAGGAGGCAGGCAAGCTGTCTGTCCACGATCCGGTCGTGAAATATTTGCCTGAATTTCGGGCGGGCGACCACGAGCTGACTGCACGCATGACGATACATCACTTCATGACACATACGCCTGGAATAGCGCCCATGCCTTACTTAGACGGTGCAATGAGGCGGAGTATGGAGAATGATCCTGCTGTCATTGGCACCAAGGCGGAGGAAGAACTGAAAACAGTGCCTTATCTGGATACTTACGAAGAAGTCATGGAAGCCATTGCTGGATTCGAAGGGAAGCCGCTCTCAGAGCCAGGGGGTGCCTTTAGCTACAACAACGATGCGTACGGGCTTTTGGGGGCGATCATTGAACGGGTCAGCAACCAGACGTATGAAAACTACGTTGCGACACATATTTTGCAGCCACTGGACATGGACAGAACCGTTTTCTCCGTGGATGAATTGGCTGACAAGGATGACGTCACGATTTTGTATACCAACAAAAAAATCGAGGACGAAAACCAAATCATTGCAGCACCCATCTGGCACGATGCCCCAGCGATGCGAGCAGCCGGTTTCCTCAAATCGACTGTGAATGATTTACTCGCTTATTTGGAAGTCTTTCGTTTGGGGGCAACGAGAAACCCGACATCGATTCTGTCTGCCGATAGTGTCCGGGAGATGCTCACTCCCTTTGCTCGTGTGGACGGGCACCGCTCCTACGGCTATGGTCTGATGGTCTCGCCTGCCTTTCCAGATAGCTTACTGGTAGAGCATGGCGGATCGCTGAAGGGAATCAGCTCGCACATTTTTTCGGTTCCGGTTCAAGGGATTACGGGCGTGATTCTGGTCAATCTCGATGGCGTGAGCGTCCGAGAGTTGGTCCTCGGCTTTTTGAACAGTTATTTTGCAAGACCGGCTGGAGCTCCGGTCTATGTCTATGATCCATACGAGGTCACAGATGAGCAGCTGCCACTGTACGAGGGTCGCTACTCTTCGCAGGAATGGGTAAGCGCATCGATAGCCAAAAGCGAAGGCAAGCTATTCCTAGAGGTGGATGGTCACTCGTATCCACTGATCCCGGTACAAAAGGACAGCTTCGTTTTCCAAAAAAGAGATTCCATCCCTTGGATTGAGTTTTTCCGGGATGAAGACGGGCAAATAGTGAGGATGAGCTACGGATTGCGTCAGTTGACGAGAGAAACCACAAAATCGCCAAGTTAAAAGGGGAAACAAGGGTAGGAATCCTGAGGGTTCTTATCCTTTTTTTCTTCCCCAAAAGGGAACCCACCCGTTGCTAGCGAATTGTTCTTCTCGAATGGGAAAAAAAGGCAGGGGCAATCTAGGAACAATGGGAGACGAATAGGATGGATTGGATAGCGGCGAAAGACAGATGGCTATCGTCGTTGCTCTTGTCGATGGAAGATGTCGTGGAAGGGCATATGACGGACATGCTTTCGTTTGGCGGACCGATTTCCCATTACTATCGAAAATATGAACAGCAGCAGCGAATGGGAATTTCCGGTATGTTGACGGATGTCATGCAGCAATTGTTTTCCGAAGAGAAAGAGTACGCCGAGTATTTGTACGCACTGTCTGTGGAGTCCTACATTTGGGGGGAGACATGGGCAAAAGGAGACATTTCAAAGGAAGTACTGCTGCAAACGTTATACAATCTGCGCCAGCTTATCTTTGAGCGTGTGAGACATTCCTGTACGGATGCCGAGATAAGAGATGCGCTACTGTCTCGCCTGCATGAGATATTAAACATTCGTTACTACCATGCGATGCGCGGATATTTGGCCTGCAAGGATCAAATGATCAGCCATTTGCATCGGCAAAAAATCGGGATCATTGAGCAGATGGCAGCGGGAATGGCACATGAAATACGCAACCCCCTGACAGCGGTGAATGGGTTTTTGCAGCTTATGCGAAAAACGATAGAACACGATGGTCGCAGCCGAGGGTGGGAGATGTTTGAACAGTACATTCAAATTTGCCAGCACGAGATGCAGTCCTTGAATAATCTGGTGACGAGCTTTTTGATTCTTGCCCGCAAAAATGAAACGGGGGACAGTCAAAATGAGATCGTCGAGCTTCGTCCCTTGATGGAGCGTGTGCACGAGCTTGCGAAGCATTACGTGATGGAGAAAGAGGTGCGGTTGTCCTTTGGTTATGCAGAGCCGCATGTTCAGGTGTGGGCGATTCCTTCCTATGTGGAGCAAATTTGCCTGAATCTGATTAAGAATGCAATGGATGCGGTAGCCCATAATGGATATGTCACCATTTATACGGAAACCTCTTCGATGCAATCATTTGTAAGTGTGACGATTGAGGATAATGGATGCGGGATTTCCGAGCAACGCCAAAAGCACTTATTCGAACCTTTTTATATAACGAAGGAAAAAGGGACCGGGATTGGACTGTCGGTATGCAAAAAGCTCCTCGAAGAAATGGGCGGTAAGATCAATATCCAATCGACAGTAGGAGTAGGGACGAAAGTAGAAATCCTATTCGCTGTCCCTCCTGCAAAAGAATTTTAACAAAGTGGTTGCCAATCAGGCAGCCGCTTTTGTCTTTGTTTTGCTTTCTATGCCCAATCCAAGCCATAATAGAGACAATACATACAGGATGTGATTACGCTTGCAGATCATTGTTTTTGACCTTGAAACGACACTGACTTATCAGAGAGACAAGATCCCGGAAATTATTGAGATCGGAGCGGCAAAAGTCGTACCCGGAAAAAATGGCGTGGAGGTCGACACATTCCAGCGATACACCTTTCCAGCCATTGAGCGCAGAATTACAGAGAGAACGCGCAAATTCATCGGTCTCGATAAAGAGAACATGCCAACCTTTATCCCGTTTCGCCGGGCATTCGCAGAATTTATGAAGTGGATCGGCAACGATTCTGAATACTACCTGTGCACATGGGGGCAAGACGACAAGCGTCTGATGATCGAGCATTGTGCGCGGTTTGGCTTGGACTTCAACTGGATGCGCAATTACAACGACATCCAGCCGCCAATTAGCATGCTTTTGGCTGATCGCAAACAGATGAGTCTGAAAGAAGCGATCGACACGGCAGGAATCATCCAGGAGGGCAGGCTGCACTCCGCCTTGGTTGATGCCATCCACACAGCTCATTTGCTCATCAAATACAACAAGACGGTACAGTTGAAAGAAAACACGCCAGAAGAGAACTACAATTTGTCGAGCTCGTTGTACATTACGTGCCGATCCTGCAAAAAAAGCAAATACTACACGGCTTTCGGGCGAAAAAGTAGAAGATGCGAGGCTTGCTTGCAACATCGCAAGAAGTTGGAAAAAGCCGCAGAAGCAGCAACCGTCCAACAGAGCTAACGGGAGAGAACGGAGGAGTGCGTAGATGATACGACAAGCACAATCAACTGACAAAGAGACAATCGTGACGATGATCGGCGAAGGCATGCTTTGGAGGACCGAAGAGATTGTTGATATCGTGGAAGAAGCTACGGTTTACATCTGGGAGGAAGATGATCAAATCATTGGCTGTAGCACATATGATTTGAACTCCTCCGGCGAAGACGGGACAGTAGAAATATACGTCTATACAAGACCAGACCATCGAAAGCGAGGAGTCGGTTCCCGGCTGTTCGATAAGCTTTGGCTGGAACTGCAACAGCACGAGGAGAAGCCGAGGTCAGTCATGGCTACCTATCGGGTAGACCACGGGCAGGGTGCTGATTTTTTTGCCAAGAGAGGTTTCGCTTCTATCTGGGGACATCATCTGATGAAATACACAGGAGAGATCGGGCCTGCGCCGACACTCGACGTACGAAAATTCACCGAGTCCGATATGGATATGTACATCCAATCGCAGAGTGACGCTTACTATGAGGTGCGCAAAGGCATCGATCTTCAGCCATACCGTTTGGCGGATTATCCTGAGAAAACGATGAACGCATGGAAAAACTGGCTGCTGGGTGAGATGAGAGAGGACATTTATTTGTTCGAGCATGAGGGAGTATTCGTAGGGTCCTTGATCATCACAGGACATGGCGAGGTTTACGATGTGTTCGTAGATCCCATGCATCAAGGCAAAGGCTATGGTAAAGAGCTTGTCCACTTTTTTGTGAACCGGACGCTGGAAAAGGGCTTGAAGCCCTATCTCGTCACAGGTACTCACAACGAACCTGCGATTGCATTGTACGAACGGACAGGCTTCCAGACGTTTCAGACGACCACGACAGCGAAGAGAGACTTTGCGTAATCCGCTTATAAAAAAATGCCGCAGGGATTAGACCCGAGCGGCATTTTTCATTGTGACCGATAGCCTATACTCCGAGCAGGAGCAGGATAATGGACGTCAGACTAAAGCAAACACTGATCAAGCACAGGAAGGTGACGACCTGCTTTGGATTGAGTCCAGAACGCAGCAGGCGATAATGAACCTGGCTGGCATCTGCTTGGTAGATCGGCTTTCCTTGCAGGAAGCGTTTAGTCACGACAAACAGATTATCGAAAATCGGCACACCGAGAGCTAAAATCGGAATGAACAAGGAGAGAACAGTTGCTTGCTTAAAGGCACCATCCAACGCGATAACCGCCAAGATAAAGCCGAGGAAGGTCGCGCCTGCATCTCCCATGAAAATTTTGGCCGGCGGCTTGTTGTACCGCAGATAAGCCAAGGCAACACCGACCAGACTGATCGCCATAATCGCAGAAGTGCTTTGTCCTTTTACCAAAGCGACTACGAAGAGCGTGCCTGCGGAGATCGCAGAAAGCCCTCCAGCCAAGCCATCCATGCCATCCGAAAAATTGATGACCGTCGTTACTCCGAAAATCCACAGGATGGTCAGGATGAACTGCAACCATTCCGGGAGCAATATGTATTCGCCACTCAATGGATTGTAAAAGCCGGAAAAAGTAATACCCGACAAGTAGACAATCACGGCGGCTGATACTTGGACGATCAGCTTGGGCAGGGCGGAAAAATCCTTGCCTTGCGTCTTGTACCAGTCATCAATGGTACCAATAATAAGCAGCAGTAGTGAGCCTGACAGAACAGCGATCGTTTGCCCGGTCGATTCTTTCGAGAAGAGCAAAAACGATGCAGCAAAGCCGACAAAAATAGCGTAGCTAGCTGTCAATGGGATAGGCTCCCGGTGAATTTTTCTTTCCACGTCTTTACGTGGCTTGTCCACAAAATCAAGGCGAAATGCCAATTTAGCCAGAGGCGGAATCAGCACCATAACGATACAAAACGACAGTAAAAACGAAAGAGCGTACGTTATCGTGACCATCTCCTACAGGTAGTGAGCTTTCTATATGCAAAGATACTCGCATACCGTGTTGTTTGACAAGTCTATTATAGGAAGGATTCCAAATTTTGTCGACTCTTGCAATCATGCTAGGGTGAGGTACCAAAAAAAGTTGGTACTTATCTCCAACAGAACTGATCCCTATAATCCTTCGTAGGAGGGATCCAGATGGAATACTTGTCATTATGGTTTATCGTAGGGATCATCTTTTCCATAACACTCGCGGCGAGACAGATCCAGCCTTGGCTGAAATTCGTTATATTCGGTTACTACCTCGTGCTATCCTACCTATTTATCTCTCGTAAAGAACAGATATATAGTGAATATCATCGGGTGCCCGTTCCAGAGCAGTTCTGGGAAACCAACTCGGATTGGGTGGGATTCATGCTGGGCTTTTATTTTGTCCCATTTTTTCTCATCCTGCTGTTCATCTACTTTTGGCTGTTTCGAAAAGCTAACAGTGTGAAGAAACGGTTTTTCATTGCTCTTACCATTGTACCCGCAGCGATTATTTATCTATGCTTGCTGTTTGTTTTCAGTATGTACGGATATCGACCTTAAACAAGTGATGTTAGATTATCTTACATAGTTTTGGTTTCTCCGTTATAGTGTAAGAAGGGAGAAAAAATCTTCTTCAAATACGGAGGGGCTCTTATGAAGTCAGCGCTTTGTTATCGGGAAGGAATCGAGTTTTCAGAGGAAGAACTGCGTCAGCTGTCCCAGTTGCTGGTCGATGTCGTGGAGGATGGGGCTTCCCTTGGTTTTTTACCACCTATGCAGCTGGAAGAAGCACGCGTCTATTGGACTTCGGTGCCCAATGAACATGTGAAAATTTGGGTAGCTGTACAGGAAGATGTCATCGTCGGAGCCATCCAGTTGCATCTGGTGAGTCGTCCAAATGGATTGCATCGGGCAGAAATCGCCAAGCTGATGGTTCATCCTAGAGCGCAGCGTCAAGGCATTGGGCGTGGACTGATGCTGTTGGCGGAGGCAAGGGCCCTTGCTGAAAACCGCAGCCTCCTCGTTTTGGATACACGAGCGGGCGATCCGTCCAATCAGTTGTATCAGTCGATGGGCTATCAAGAAGCAGGGCGCATTCCGGGGTTTGCCCGAGCGGCTGATGGCAGCTTGCATGATACCGTCCTTTACTTTAAAACATTGGAATAGTCGAACAAGCTACAAGCGGACGGTTAACAGGCGTCCGTTTTTCTGTTTAAATAGTATGAAAAGTTTCCATGCTGGGAGGTTCTTATAATTTGTCATTTGGACCGCAAGAATTGATCAAAAGATGTCTAGAAACTCATAATCAACTGTTTTTAATTGCAGAAGTGGACGGGAGAATTGTGGGGAACCTGACTTTTCGAGGGGGTATCCGATCGAGAACGCAGCATGTAGGTGAATTTGGGATTAGCGTTTTGAAAGAGTTTTGGGGATCAGGGATTGGGAGACTTCTACTGGAATCACTGCTGGAATGGGCCAAGCAATCAAAGGTGATACGAAAAATCAATCTGAAAGTCCGTTCAGACAACGATTCTGCTATTCGCTTGTACAGAAAGCTAGGCTTCAAGGAATTCGGTACGGTGACGAGAGAATTTTTGATAGAGGATACATTTTACGATTGTCTCTACATGGGCATCGAAATAGACTGAGGAACAGACCGTCAGGATGTTGACCTGACGGATTTTTGATGAACAAAATACTGATTATTCAAACAAGTTGAAAGGGGCCATCATGAAAAGGAAAGTCTCGACGTTTTTTTTGCAAGGAACACTGCGGGTGAAGATTCTCACGCTTTTTCTCTGTTTGATTGCAATCCCGCTAAGTTTGCAGGGAATCATCACGTATAACAAGTTTTCGGCTTCAACGGAATTGAGGACGGCTGAATACACGGGGCAGATTGTGGGTCAGATCAATCGCAACCTGGAGCGCAATATTCGGGAGATGAAGCGCTTATCACTCATGCCGCTCTACGATCCAGAAGTCCTGTCCATTTTAAAAGGAATTCAGACAAATACGTCGGCTACTTCTTTTCTCTCCATGGAAAAAAGGGAGAAGATGACGCTGTATATATCCAGTCTTTCCTATAGCCGACCGGAAGTAAAAGGCATTCAAATCATCGCGGGGAATGGCATGATTTTTTCCAATCTGGACCCTTCCGTCATGAAGAGCAAGGGAGATTTGGCAGAAGAGGGATGGTATTCGCGCGTGATCAAGGAACAGGGGGCAGCCGTCATTATTCCACAGCATCGGCCCGGCTATTATTTGGATGCCTCTGGTGAGCGCTATGTGTCAGTAGCTCGATTATTGCGAGAGCCATATACGAAAGTACCGCTCGGAATCATTAAAATCGATATGAAAATGGACATGTTTGACCAGATCTTGTCCGATATGCCTTTTACCCAGGATGGGAGCTTGATCATCGTAAATGAGGGAAACGAGCTGTTTTATGAAAAGAGGGAGAGCGAAGGCTCACCGGGCTATCGTACTTTGCTGCAAGAAACTAACGGGATCAATCGTGGAAATGCGAATCAGATGATGATTCAGGGTCAGCGATATCTCTTCGTGGATCATCAATCGAGAGAGACGGGGCTTGTGGTGATCAGTCTGATTCCGCTCGATATCCTGCTCGCAGAATCCAATAGCTTGCGCAGTTTTACGATGCTGATTGCGGCGATGTTTTTACTCGTCGCTGGCGGGCTCGCGATTTATTTTTCCTATTCACTCAGCAAGCCGCTCGTTCAATTGAAAGAAAAAATGCTGCAAGTAAAGCGAGGTAACTTCCATGAACGAGTTCCTGTCGATTCCCAAGACGAGATCGGGAAGCTGAGCGAGCAATTTAATCAGATGGTCGAGGAAATCAACCGCCTTGTCAATGAGGTGTATCTCAGCAGCTTGCGTGAGCGGGAGGCGGAGCTGGCGGCCTTGCAGAGCCAGATCAATCCGCATTTTATTTACAACACACTCGAATCGATCAATATGATGGCGATCCGCTCGGGCAATTACGATGTGTCTGACATGGTTTCTTCGCTCGGAAAACTCATGCGCTATACGGTCGTTCGAGAGGATGGGCACGTTACGCTTAGGCAAGAGCTCGTATCGTTAGAATCCTACGTCCGTATCCAAAAGATTCGTCTGGGCGAGCGCCTTCAGGTGTATATGGACGTGGAAGAGAGCCTGTCGGATCAGCGTATTCCGAAGCTGCTGCTACAGCCGTTGCTTGAAAATGCAATTGCACACGGGATCGAGCGTCAGGAACAGGGAGGGACGATATGGCTCACGGCGCTTTGTCAGGAGGGTGTAATGCAAATCAGCGTGAGGGACAATGGCAAGGGAATGTCTGAGCAATCATTGAGTCGTCTGCTCGCAAGTCTGCGTACGCCTATGCAGCAGCATGAGATGACAGGAAACGCACACAATGGGACAGCATTGCGAAACATTTCCCAGCGGCTGACTTTATTGTTCGGGGAAGAGTACGGGCTGACGATTGTGAGCAGACCGGATCAAGGCACGGAAATTACGATGAAGATTCCGCTCGATTTTCAGAAGGGAGAAATACGCGATGTACAAAGTATTGCTTGTGGAAGATGAACGAATGATTCGGGAAGGCTTGAAAACGTTAATTGAAAAAGGAGCATCTGGTTTTGCTGTCATGGCAGAAGCGGAAAATGGAAAGGATGCCCTGCAGTATATGCGCACGGAAATACCTGATTTGATTGTGACAGATATCCGCATGCGGGAAGTCGACGGCTTGGCGCTCATCGGGAAAATTCGGGAGATGTACGAGGAGCTGCCCATCGTGATTATTAGTGGCTATGGTGATTTTCACTATGCACAGAAAGCGTTGAAGTACAAAGTCTCCGACTATCTTTTGAAGCCCATTGATCGATTAGAGCTGGTGAGCACGCTCGCAAAAATCAGGCAAGCGCTGGATCGCAAAAAGAAAGTCAGGGAAGAAGAAAACAGCGTCGACGGCAGCCATAGAGAAGAAAGACAAATCATTCGCAAGGTAAAAGCATTCATTCATGATCATTTGGACGGCGATTTGAGACTCCAGACGCTGGCGGAGTCTGTTCATTTGAATCCGATTTATTTGAGTCAATTGTTCAAGACCGAGACGGGGGAAAATGTCTCCGACTACATCACCCAGGTGAGGATGAACCGCGCCAAGCGGCTTTTACACGAGACGAGCCTAAAGGTGTATGATATTGCCCGCTTAGTAGGGTATCAGAGCGCGAAGCATTTCATGCTGGTATTTAAAAAGGAAGTCGGGATGACACCCGGGAGCTACCGAGATCTCGTAGGCAGTGAAGATCTTTAAATCTCATACCAAATCTAAATCTCGCGTGATTTATCTCACTATTCGATCAATTTTATACTGGTGACAGGGAAATCAGATAAGGAGGTACGCCATGAAAAAGGCAATCCTGTTGGCATTGTCTACTGCTTTGACAGCGTTTACATTTGGGTGCAGCAACACCGTGACGACTCCCGGTGACTCCCCAGCGGGCAAGAAAGAAGCAGTCGAGCTTACGTTTTTGACATGGGGCAACCAAGCCCACCTAGACCTGTATACGAAGCTCTCTGAAAAATTCACGCAACAAAACCCGACCATCAAGGTGAAGCTGGAATCTGTGCCATTCCCCGATTACCAGCAAAAGGTGACGGTGCTCGCTGCTGGTCAGGAGCTGCCTGACATCGGTTGGGTGTCTGAGCGAATGGTGCCGCAGTTTATGGAGAATGGAATATTGGAAGATGTCTCGGATGTAAAGAACGATGCTGCTTTTAAGCTGGACGACTTTATTCCGTCGACGCTTGAGCTGTTCCGAAAAGACGACAAACTGTACGGACTGCCGTTTTCTACCCCACCTACCGTGATGTTTTACAACAAAGAATTGTTTGAGAAGGCAGGCTTGAAATCGCCGAACGACCTAGCGAAAGAAGGAAAATGGACGTGGGAGGAATTCGAAAAGTCGGCTCAGGCGATCTCGAGCGGAACCGGGGCGAGCAAAATCTACGGGGCCAACTTCTTCCGCGATTGGAAAACGTGGATCATCCTGTCTTCCTATTCGTGGTCAAATGGCAGCGGCCCGTTCAACAAAGAAATGAATCAGTTTACGTGGAATGACCAATACGGGGTGGAGACACTCAGCATGCTCCAACGGATGATGTTTACAGATGGGTCGCATCCGAAGGCGGGTGAGCAGGTCAGCTTTGAATCAGGCAAAATTGGCATGTTCTTTGACGTGTACAGCTACGTTTCGAAGGCACGGACGATCAAGGACTTCAAGTGGGACATTGCTCCAATGCCAGCGGGTTCAAAAGGCTCGGCACCGATGCTCGGTCAGGCAGGGTATTCGATTTTCAAAGGAACGAAGCATTTGGAGGAGACCAAGCTATTCCTCAAGTTCCTCGCGAGTGAGCAGGGTGTCCAGGAGACCTCGACTTACTTTGTACCGCCGCGCTTGTCTGTACTGAATTCCGATCCGTTTTTGAATGTTCCAGGCAACCCTGACCCTGCACACATCAAGCAGGCGGTTATCGATGAAATGCCTAAGGCACACCTGCAGCCAGGCCATGTGGATTGGCAAAAAATCGACACGACGATACTGGCTGGTTTTGATCAATTATTCGGTCAAACGGCACAGCCTGCGGATATCGTGAAGTCGCTGGAAAAGAAAGTAAATCCGATCTTGAAAAAGTAAGCTCGCCACAACGGTCTGGGACACAGGCCGTTGTGACTTGAGAGGGAGGATACGATGAATCGTTTTCGACAAGCACTGGAAGAGAAGCCGTTTTTGCTCATGGTCAGTCTCCCGCAAAACGATGAGACCTTGGCCAGAGCAGCGATGGAGGAAGGTGCAGATGGCTTGAAGATGCACATCAATGTGTACCATCGTGCCAGTGGCAACCGGTTCGGTCCTCTGGCTGAACATACGGACTTTCTCCAAACGATACGCAGCCAGTTCGCAGGGCCGATTGGCATTGTTCCGGGCGGGTCAATGGAGGAGCTCAATCCCGAGGAAATCAAACAGTTCGATTCGCTGGGAATCGACTTCATCTCCATCTATGGTCATCATTTGCCTGCGTCCCTTTTGAAAATCGAAGGGGTGGCGAGTACGTTTGCCATCGATGATCAGTTTGATTTGAACCGATTGGAGGCCGTGAAGCATTTTCCCATGACCGCATTGGAGGCGTCGATTATTCCGGGGAGTGAGTATGGCACGAGGCTTACGTTTGCCGACCTGCTCACCTATCGGTACATCGTAGAAAAGGCAGGCATCCCCATCATCGTCCCGACACAGCGGAAAATTGTGGCGGAGGATATGAAAGCTCTGCGGGAAACGGGAGTTCGTGTCCTGTTAGCTGGAGCGATGGCGATCGGGGGGACAGAGGATGAAATGCGCCGTTCCATCCATGCATTGCGGAACGCGATTGATAACTAAGGAGGGATCGTATGGAGAGCAAGTTGAATGTCCCGCTCTCTCCTGACAAGAGAACAAGTGGCACAAGGAAAAAATCCTTCAACCGGGAAGCGAATCTGACAGGATGGCTGTTTATAAGTCCGATGGCCATCGGGTTTGTGGTGCTGTTGCTTGGTCCGCTTTTGCTCGCGCTGTACATGAGCTTTACGGATTGGCCGTTACTAGGGGAAGCTGAATTTATTGGATTGGAAAATTACAGAGCGATCTTTCAGGATGCCGAATTTTGGACGGTCGTGGGCAATACCTTTACGTTCTCTGCTGGTCTCGTCCCCCTGAATATCGTGTTGGCGCTGGGGTTGGCCTTACTGCTCGTGCGCAAGCTGCCAGGGATCGGGATTTTCCGCACAGCCATTTTTGTGCCGGTCATGACATCGCTGATCGTCTGGGCGATTGTGTGGAAGTATTTGTTTGCGACAGACACAGGGTTTATCAATCAAATCTTGCAGATGTTCGGGATTACAGGCCCTTCATGGCTTTACAATCCAAAGCTGGCGATGCCAGTGGTGATCGTGACGAGTGTCCTGAAAAATGTGGGCTTGAACATGGTGCTGTTCATCGCTGCTTTACAGCAGGTGCCCGTTCACTTATACGAGGCGGCGCGCATTGATGGAGCCAGTCGGACGCGTCAATTGTTTCAAATTACGATCCCAATGATCAGTCCGACGGTTTTTTTAACTACGTTGTTGACGATCATCGGCTCGCTCAAGGTGTTTGGGCAAATTTACGTCATGACCCAGGGTGGGCCAGATAACAGTACAAAGGTGCTCGTCTATTACATATGGGAGCGTGCCTTCAAAAACTTTGAATTCGGTTATGCGTCTGCACTTGCCTTTGTGCTGTTCTTTATCATTTTAGTGTTTACGCTCTTGCAGTGGCAGTTTAGAAAAAGGTGGGTGTTCCATGAAGAGTAATCGCCACGGATTACAAGCGGGCAAGTTATTGGGGATTGGCGGTCACTATGTAGCGTTAGGAGCGATCTCCCTACTGATGCTGGTGCCTTTTTTGTGGATGCTTTCTACATCGTTAAAAGAGCCGGCCAAAATATTCGTCTTTCCGCCAGAGTTTATCCCTTCGTCGATCCGCTTGGAGAACTACACGGAGGTTTTGGCGAATACGCCGTTTCATTTGTTCTATTGGAACAGCCTGTACATTGCGATTTTGGTTACGGTTGGAACGGTTTTATTTTCATCGATTGCAGGCTATGCGTTTGCCCGAATTCCGTTTCGTGGACGCAATATCGTCTTTCTAGTGCTGCTGTCAACGATGATGATCCCGCATGAAGTGACGTCGATTCCGATGTTTTTGTTCATGCGCATGCTTGGGTTTATTAATACGCATGTGCCGTTGATTGTGCTTCCCATTTTTGGGGCAGGCGGAATTTTTGGAGTGTTCGTCATGCGCCAGTTTTTCCTCGGGATTCCGAAAGAACTGGAGGAAGCGGCGATGATTGATGGCTGCTCGCGTTGGCGGATTTACTGGAGCATCATGCTACCACTAGCGAAGCCAGCCATCGCGACGCTGACGATTTTTACGTTTTTGACGAGCTGGAACGAGTTTTACGATCCGCTCATTTTCATCAACGACAGAGAGCTGATGACGCTGCCGCTCGCTTTGTCCTTGTTTACCGATGAAGTAGGGACAGCTTGGCATCATCTGATGAGTGCGTCCGTTATGGCGACCTTGCCGCTTTTGATCGTGTTCTTTTTCGCCCAAAAGCAGTTTATCGAGGGTGTATCGATGACGGGCCTTAAAGATTAAAGGGTAAAGGGAGTTCAAAATATCGACTTTTTCAACAAGGAGTGAGTGCAGATGGATCGAGTAGTGGAAGCAGATGTAGTCGTGGTAGGCGGGGGACCGGCAGGAATCAGTGCCGCTCTCGCCAGCGGACGATTGGGAGCCAAAACGATCCTGATCGAGCGTTACGGCTTTCTCGGAGGGATGTCGACGATTGCGCTCGTTTATCCGTGGATGACGTTTCATACGGAGAAAGGCGAGCAAGTCATCAAAGGAATTGCACAGGAAATCGTCGACCGCTTGCAAGAAAAGGGGGGATCGCCTGGACATTTGCAAGATACGGTAGGATTCGTCAGCACAGTCACGCCGTATCATCCGGAAATTTACAAGCTGGTCGCTGTGGAAATGCTCAAGGAAGCGGGCGTCAAGCTGTTTGTCCATAGCTTTGTCGATCAGGTGAAGGTAGAGGGGACAGCGATTACTTCTGTTACGCTCACCAGTAAATCAGGCAAGTATGAGATCAAGGCCAAGGTGTTCGTTGATGCGACAGGAGATGCAGATATCGCTTATTTATCGGGAGCGCCGACGAGTAAAGGGCGAGAGGCAGATGGGCTGACACAGCCGATGACCATGAAATTTCGCATGCGCGGCGTCGATCTGGAGCAGGTGAAGCAGTACATGCTTGATCATCCAGACGAGTTTTATAACAAGACGCCGTTTGCGCAGTTGCCGTCCATTCCACTGACGGGTGTCCAAGGCTTTTATACGCATTGGAAGATGTCAGGTGTTCCGATTAATCGGGATCAAGTTCTGTTTTTCACAGGGCCTGAAAGCGATGAAGTTCTGATCAATTGCACGCGGGTGCAGGGGCTGGATGGAACAGATGTCGAGGATTTGACGGAAGCGGAGGAAGAAGGGAGACGTCAAGTGCTATTGATGTCTGAATTTTTGAAAAACAAAGTTCCGGGTTTTGCGAAAGCATCCGTCTCCGCAGTTGGAACGCAAATTGGAATCCGTGAGACGCGCAGAATCGTCGGGGAGTACAGCTTGACGATTGAAGACGTGGTCGCGGGCAGGCGTTTTCCGGATGTCATTGCACGAAGCGGCTATCCGGTTGACATTCACGATCCTTCTGGCAAAGGCGTAGCGGCAGCAGATATTGAAGGAGAAGGCGCTTATGACATTCCGTATCGATGCCTGATCCCTCCGTCCATTGACAACTTGCTTGCGGCGGGGCGTTGTATCTCTACGACACATGAGGCGCTGGCTACGACCAGGCTTACCCCGAGTTGTATGGCTACAGGGCAAGCAGCAGGTACAGCAGCGGCCATCGCATTTCACGACAAGACCATTCCGCGTTTGATTCACGTGGCAAAATTACAGGAACAATTGCGTCTAGCGAATGCCGTCCTCGATTAAACCTTTTCATTTTGAAAGGAGATTGGATCTATGAAAAAGTTGCGCGTTGTC
Organism: Brevibacillus sp. DP1.3A; assembly: GCF_013284245.2. NCBI lineage: Bacteria > Bacillati > Bacillota > Bacilli > Caryophanales > Paenibacillaceae > Brevibacillus > Brevibacillus sp. DP1.3A. The sequence continues at coordinate 1,616,767 of NZ_CP085876.1, forward strand.
ATTTCAACACTGGCTATGGCAGCACTAGTAACAGGCATGGTTCCATTTACGCAGACGAGTACAGTTGCGGCGAAAAAAGCGTCACCAAAACCAATTACCAAAGTCGCCCTTGTCCCTCTCGATGATCGTCCGGTCAACACGTATTTTCCACAAATGTCAGCACGGGCAGGCGGGGTGGAGGCGATTCTGCCGGATGAAGACATGCTCGGTCACTTTATGACTCCGGGCGATGGGGAAGAAATTGGCGATTGGTTGATCAAACAAGCAAGTAAAGTGGACGGCTCGGTCATTTCTGTCAGCATGCTGGCATATGGCGGGCTAGTTGCGTCCCGTACCGACCAACAGTCCTATGAAGATGCCCTATCGAATATCGAAGCCATTAAGAGACTGAGAGACAAACATTCCAAAAAGCCGATCTACGTCTTCGATACGATTCAACGCCTGGCGGTGACGGCGACTGATCCCGAAACATTGAAGTACTATGAGCAAATCAGAGAATGGGCCATTTTATACGATGAAGTACACAACCTCGGCATGACAGAAAAAAAGGATCGACTCGATCAGTTGGAAAGGGAGATTCCTGAGTCTGTGCTGGAAGATTACTTGAATGCCCGCGAGCGTAACCACAAGATTAACTCCTTGATGATTGATTGGGTAGAGGATGGGACCATTGATTATTTAGTGCTGGCTCAGGATGACGCTGCTCCCCATGGTCTTCACCGGGCAGAGCGGGAGACCTTGGTCAAAAAAGCAAAGGAGCTGGATGTAGAGGATCGTGTGGCGATTTTTCCTGGAGCGGACGAAGTAGGAACCGTCTTGTTGAGCCGATTCGCCTTGAACGAAATGCGCATCCATCCAAAAGTAGCAGTCGAGTATTCGGGTATAGACGGCAGTGAGTGGACGGCGCCGTTTGAAGACACGACCTTTGATGTAAATGTCGAGAAGCATATCATCGCAGCAGGCGGCAAGCCAGTTCGGGATGAAGACGATGCAGATATCGTGTTAATGATCAATTCACCGAAGAAAAAAGGACAGAGCAACGCAGAGAGACGCGAAGATCTGGATGAGTTCGTCGAAGAAATCAATGATCTTCTGGAGGAAGGAAAGCAGGTCGCCATTACAGATGTGACGATTACAAACAAAGCTGACCCTGAGCTGATCGAGCGACTACAAGAAGAAGTAAAGCTGCCGGAACTTTTCGCCTACACGGCATGGGGAACGGCGGGAAATAACATGGGAAGCGCGTTGGGACAGGCGTTGCAACGATCAGCCTTTCTGGAAAAAGGAAATCAGTTCGGTGTGCCCTTAACGGTGGATGCGGCAGAAACCCATATCAATCTGCTCTTGTCATCGTTTGTAAATGACCATCATTACCGAAATGAAGTGATGGCAGAAGCACGTGACCTTGTAAAAGAGTTAAAAGGAAATGAGTGGAATCTCGGAGATGACTACGACGAAGTCAATGATTTTGTGAGAGATGCACTGATACCACATACGGAAGAATGGTACGAAAACTACTTTGCCAATCAATCGCTGGTTATTGGGAAGCGAGGCAAGAATACGTTTGAAGGTGAAATCGTCGAATTAACGAATAGGGAGATCAAGCTTCCTTGGGAACGGTTATTTGAAGTCTTTGTCGGGCCAGAAGTGAAGATTGAAAGGGAGTAAGGTTTAGAAAAAGCCGGTCTATTTTTCGAGTCTGCACATATCATGTCTCTATCGCTATAAGAAGGTGACTAGGATGGAGACTCTACAATGGTTGTATGTGCACTATGACTTGGAAATGTATGTGCGGGTAGTGGTGAGCGCGATTCTCGGTTTGTTTATCGGGTGGGATCGCTCGCATAGAAATAAGCCTGCCGGGCTGAAAACGTACATGTATGTGTCCGTAGCCTGCACGCTCATCACACTCGTTTCTATTTACAGCACAAATCTATACAGCGCGCCTGGCAATGGAACGATGATGGACCCGATGCGCTTGGCTGCACAGATTGTCACAGGTCTTGGCTTTTTGGGAGCAGGCGTCATCTTGAAGGACGGCTTGAAAGTAAAAGGACTGACCTCCGCAGCCATGATCTTTTTCGCTGGAGGGATTGGTATAGGGATCGGAGCCGGATTTTACGGCATTGTGATATTCTCGGTCATCATCGCCTTTGTGCTCGCTAGGATCAGTCAGCGTGTGGAAGATGTCCAGCATAAGCGGTTAGGAAAGTGAATCATGGAGAAGCGGTGCATTAGCATCGCTTTTTATTTTTAGAAGGAGCTGTAGTGGGGGAAGAAGCGAATTTCCAGTCTACGCTTCGGCCTACGCCCCGCAAGGGGTCAAGACTGTCCGCTTCGGAATAAATGGCGGGAGCGCTTCAAAACGTAGAAGTTTCGAGGAAGGATTCCATAAGTGAAGCTGAAATTCCCCGCCATTTATTCCGAAGCTAGGTCGGGCTCCAGAGGCGCTTGGACTGGAAATTCGCTTCTTCTACGCAGCTTCTCATTATTGTTTGAAAGCAAATCTTAGGAGATGAATGCAGTCCTATGCTCTCAAAAACTTCTTTGTAATAACTTACAAAATGCCGTAGTAGCGCGAAGTCATCCACAGCTGTACGAAAGCACTGTCACATGTTTGGGAGGAGACCGCCCGAACGAAGAGAGGATACAGGCGACTGGAAAACATGTGGCAGGGCTTCTCCCGACCACTACAGTTGGAAGGACATGAACTTAGGGGTTTTGATTGTACCGATTTCATACTATGCTAACGTTAGAATATTTCAAATAGGATGAGTGCCTGCATGAGCAAGTGGTTTGTAAGTCTATGCAATCTTGTCGTTATCATGGTGATCGGGATGCTCGCCGTGACGCCATTCGCTAATGCCGTGGAACAACCACCCCAGGCCAAACGAGGCGTGATAGATTTGCGTGGCGTGGATTGGGAAGACGGCGACACGATTTGGCTGGATGGGGAATGGAGTTTTTACTGGCGGCAGTTCCTCACCCCAGGTACTTTTGAATCCAATGCTTCCGTACGAGAGTACATCCAAGTACCTTCATCTTGGAAGCAGGGGGCCGGGAATCGAACGGATATATCCAATCAGGGATACGCCACGTATCGACTGCTCATTCAGCTGGATGAGCAAAAGTCAGAAAGACCCTTCGCACTCTATATGCCCAGCGTCGCAACGGCCTACAAACTGTGGATAAACGGCAAGGCTATGGCCGAAAACGGTGTAGTCGGTGAGGATTTAGCGAGTATGACCCCGAAAAATTATCCCAAGGTCGTCGTGTTTCAACCAGATCAACCACAAGTGGAGCTCGTTATTCACGTCTCTAATTTTGTCCAGCGAAAAGGTGGCCTGTGGGAAGCCATTGAGTTGGGGCATGCTGAGCAAATCATGGGGAAGCGTGAAGCCAACATTATCTACAGTGGCATGATTGCTGCATCCTTGTTAGTCATGGGCATCTATCATTTCGGTTTGTATATGACACGCAAAAGAGAGAGTTCGACTCTCTATTTTTGTGGAGTCAGCATTGCGATCGCGGTCCGCATTTTATTTTTGGGAGAGACGATGGCTGTTAGCTTGTTTCCGCAGATCCCATGGGAGATGGTGGTCAAGCTGGAGTACATGTCTTCTCTTCTCACGCTGATCATGCTCGCTTGTTTTGTCCATTCGCAGTATCGGGCATTATTCAATCGTTTCATTCAGAGAGCCTGCGTCTGGACAGGGCTTCTCTTTATTCTCTTCGTGCTTTTTACCCCTGCTAGAATCTATACAGAATGGATTTATGTAGGAGAAGCCTATTTGTTGCTTAACTATGGCTACATGCTATTCGTTTATGGACGGGCCATCGTTCAAAAACAGACAGGCTCTGTCTTAAATGGAATCGGTCTCCTCGTATTTTTTACCGCAGTTGTCAATGAAGTGTTGTTTTACGCACATCTGTCTCCGTTTGAAAATGCAATTCCGTTCGGCTTGCTCGTTTTTTTACTCACCCAAATGATGAATTTGTCCATGGTATTCGCCCGTTCCTTTGCCCATGTCGAGCAGCTTTCCGAAGAGCTTGCGCAGACCAATGAATGGTTGGAGCAAAAAGTACTGCAACGGACACAGGCACTCGCGGACAAGAATCAGGAGCTGCAAAGGATGGAGGAGTCACGGCGCATGCTGCTCTCCAATATTTCGCATGAACTGGGGACGCCGCTCACGTCGATTCAAGGGTTCATCAAGGCGATGATTGACGGTGTGGTCAAGCCGAATGATCCGAAATACTTGGGGATCATCTATGAAAAAACAATCTATTTGCATCGAATCATCACGGATTTGTTTGAGTTGTCCAAGATGGAGTCGAGGCAGCTTCGCTTTCATTTTCAGCCATTGTCAACAGTTGGATTTTTCCGTGGCTTGTACGAGAAGCATTTACTCGATATGCAGGAGAAACAGCTGCAATTTGTGTGGGAAGCACAGGAGGAGCCAGATACGGAGTGCAAGCTTTTGCTGGTGGCTGATCCGATTCGCCTGGAGCAGGTCATGAGCAATTTGCTTGTAAATGCGCAAGCGTATACGGCACCGGGCGGGGTCATCAAGCTACAGGTAGAGTGGGAGCTGGCTCTGGATGGGACAGGCGAGGCAACCATCAAGGTAATAGATACAGGTGCAGGGATACAGGAGGAGGCGCTTCCTTTTGTGTTTGATCGATTTTATCGGGGGAGTGAATCTAGAAAGCTACGGACGGCAGGAGTGGGGCTAGGTCTGGCCATCTCCAAAGAAATTATCGAAAATCATCACGGGAAAATCGGCGTACAGAGTAAAGCGGGAGAGGGAAGCCTCTTCTGGTTTTCGCTGCCAGTCCGCTGGAAGGAAGAGAGTGAAGAGGGAGGAGAGAAGGTGAGATGAGCAACGAGGTAGTCCTGTTGGTAGAAGATGATGAGAACATTCGCGAATTGGTCAGGCTCTATTTGCAGGCTAGTGGTTTTCAGGTGCGAGAGGCAGAGGATACGAGGCAAGCGCAGGCCATGATGCTGAGTGAACAATTGGATATGGTCCTCCTTGACATTTTGTTGCCGGATGGATCGGGCCTAGAACTTTGTCAGACATGGAGGCAGAGTGGAATTCATGTGCCTGTCTTGTTTTTGAGCTGTAAAAATGACACGGAGGATATGATCGCTGGCCTGGATCTTGGTGGTGATGATTATGTGACCAAGCCCTTTGATCCCAATCTGTTGATTTCACGGGTGAAGGCGCACTTGCGCAGGAGGAGCATACAGGGAGAAAACAGCAAAGCTTTGTTGTCTCCAAAAGGACTGATAGAGACCTTGACCAAACGAGAGCTGGAGATGCTTCACATGATCAAAGCGGGGTATACGAATCAGGAGATCGCACTGCAATATCAAATATCGATTGGTACCGTCAAAGGATACAATAACCAATTGTTCAGCAAGCTCGGTGCCAAAAACCGGACGCATGCCATTATGCTCGCGAGTCAGTTCGGCTTTTTTACGTGAGCCCTAACTTTAGTTGGCTCCTCTTTTTTCTCGATTTTTCCAATGATATTCCTCTGACAAACGCGCGTTATGCTGGAAGAGCAATGAAAATCTGGAAAGGACGCGTGCGCGATGAGAGATGAAAGACTAGGAAAAATAGCAGACAACTTGATTTCGTACAGTCTGGATGTGCAAGCCAAACAGCATATTATGATCATGGTCGTGGATGAAGGAGAGCCGCTGGCAATGGAATTGGTAAAGCGGCTGTATGCGAAGGGAGCGTATCCCCACCTGCGCTTTGTACGGCCGAAGGTCCAGCGGGAATGGTTGAAAGGGCTAACGGAAGAGCAGCTTGCCCAGACAGTTCAGTGGGAAAAGGACATGTGGTTTGGCATGCAAGGCTATATCGGAATTCATGGCGAGACAAATGATAGTGAGATGAAGGATGTTCCGCAGGAGAAGTACCGTCTGTACGCAGAAGCGTATGATTCCATTTTCCATCATGTCGACAATCAAGTTACGGGACTGCGCATTAACTACCCGACCTCGGCCCTTGCCCAAAAGGCCAATATGACGACAGAAGCGTTTGAAGATTTTTATTTCAACGTATGTTCACTCGATTATCGGAAAATGGCAGAAGCGTGCCAGCCGTTGTACGACCTCATGGACAAAACGGACAAGGTGCGCATCGTTGGACCAGGGACAGACCTGACGTTTTCGATCAAAGGGATTGGGACGCGGACAGCGGTAGGCAAACGAAACATTCCCGATGGCGAAGTGTATACCTCTCCCGTGCGCGACTCGATTCACGGGACGATCAGCTACAATACGCCCAGCATTTTCAAAGGCACGACGTTTGAAAACGTCCGGTTTACTTTTCGGGAAGGAAAGATTGTCGAGGCGTACGCTAACCATACTGACAAGCTCATGGAAATATTGGACACGGATGAAGGTGCACGCTACATCGGTGAATTCGCCATTGCGTTTAACCCGTACATTTTGCACCCGATGGGCGATACTTTGTTTGATGAAAAAATCGCGGGCAGCTTCCATCTCACACCGGGTCGTGCCTATGATCAGGCGGATAACGGCAACCGCAGCGCGATTCACTGGGACCTGATCTGCATTCAGCGTCCGGAATACGGTGGCGGCGAAATCTGGTTTGACGATGTGCTGATTCGAAAAAATGGAAGGTTTGTGCATGAGGCTCTGCTGGGGCTGAATCCGGAGCAATTGATTCTGTAGGGAGGGCGATAATGCCCTCCCCCTTTATTTGAGTTTGAAAACGACTACACCTGCGATCATGATGCCGATTCCGATGATTTTGTTCAAGGTGATCGGAACCTTTTGCACACCGAACAGACCGAGAGAATCAATGAGGAGAGCGACGAGCAATTGTGAGATGAGCAGAATCGATACAGCGTAAGCAGGTCCGATGGCGGTAATGCCTTTCATCACACTAAAAACGATGATCGCTCCGAAAACGCCTCCTAGCAAATACACCTTGTTCACTTCCCCGATGCTTTTCCAATCGCCATCACGAACGTAGAGAAAGATCGCGAACGATACAAGAAAGCCTACGGCGTGAACAATCGCATTGGTTTGCCACAGTCCAAGCTTTGTACTGGCTTGCGCATTGAACACGCTTTGCAGACAAATAAAAACGCCAGCGAGTAACGAAAAGAGAATGCCTTGCACAATATGACCTCCTATATGGTTGATTACTCATAGATGTTTCCGCTCGCAAGCTCGCTGATTTTTTCTCGATCCTTGATAATCAGTGCGCTTTTTTTGCGTTCGATCACGGATGCTGCGCAAAGATTGCGGATGACCCGGTTCAAATGTCGGTAGCTGGTACCCAACAGCTCGGCAACCTCTGTCAGCTTCGCCGTCTTTAGCTCCTCGGAAGCGGTCGACCCCGTATCGCTGGACAGCGTGGAGAGCAAATAGCTGGCAAAGCGATTTTCAACGGGATACAACAGGTTCAGGCTGGTTGAGTTCGATGATGTATGTAGCTTGTGACTGATTTTATGTAGAATGAATTGCAAAAAAGGCGGGTGGTTCTGGTAGTTTTCCTGCAAAACTTTGAAGGGGAGACTGACCACGAGACTTCGATGGACAAACTCAACCGTATTGCGGACCTCGCATTGTGTGACATACTCGACGTCTCCGATAATCGCGAGTGGATTGTTAAAGCGTAGCAACAAAGATTTTCCGTTAGGGAGCGTCGTGAAAATCTTGATTTTTCCCTTCAGAATGAAGTACATATGGTGAAGCTGATCGCCCTTCGAACAGATGATGTCACCCTTCTCAGCCTGATACAGGCGCATTTCATGGAGAGTAATGGCGTCAAAAATATCGGGCAAGGAACTATTTTGCAACAGCGTATGCAAAAGTGTGCGGTCGTGAAGTTCTTTCATGTATCAAGCCTCCTGCTAGTTTGCTTGCAGGTTATACCCTCTTTAGTAAAAGGCATTTGCGCGCGAAAAAAAAGGACATATGTCCTTTTTCCCATTAAAACACAGAAAACGCGTAGCAGGAATATTCGGATAGATTCGAGAAGTACAATTGTCGAGATAATAGGAAAGAGAGAAACGAAGGAGTGGTTCACATGACTTTGCCTGTAAGTGAAAGAATCATTGGATTTGTAGGAACGGGTGTCATGGGGAAAAGCATGGCAAACCATTTTCTGCAAGCAGGATATACAGTGCTGGTGTACACGCGTACAAAGGAAAAAGCGGCAGATTTGCTGGCAGCAGGTGCGATTTGGAAGGAACATGTCAGTGAGCTGGCAAAAGAGGCAAACGTGATCATCACAATGGTCGGCTACCCATCTGATGTCGAGGAAGTGTATCTCGGCGCGGACGGAATTGTGGCAAATGCGAAGCCAGGCACTTATTTGATCGATATGACGACATCGAAGCCGTCGCTGGCGAAACATATTTATGAGGAAGCCAAAAAGCACGAGCTGCATTCCCTTGATGCGCCTGTCTCCGGTGGAGATGTGGGGGCACGCGAAGCTCGACTGACTATCATGGTTGGTGGCGATCAGGAAGTATTTGATGCGATGGAGCCAGTGTTTACGATCATGGGGACAAACGTCGTCTTGCAGGGTGGACCAGGTGCAGGTCAGCATACCAAAATGTGCAACCAAATTTGTATTGCCACGAACATGATCGGTGTGTGTGAAGCGATTGCATATGCGAAAAAAGCAGGTCTGGACCCAGAGAAAGTGCTGACGAGCATTGCAGCGGGTGCCGCAGGCAGCTGGTCGCTGTCGAATCTGGCACCGCGCATGATCGCGGGCAACTTCGCACCAGGCTTTTACGTCAAACATTTTATCAAGGACATGGGAATCGCATTGGAAGCAGCGGAGGAAATGGGGCTAATGACACCAGGACTCGCGCTCTCCAAATCGCTCTATGAAGAACTGGCAGCAAACGGCGAGGCAGATAGCGGTACGCAAGCTTTGATCAAATGGTTTGAAGGCAAGTAGAAGTAAAAAGGAGCCCTTTTCACGAAGGGCTCCTTCTCTTTGTCCATCCGTCACGTGTTGACTTGTACATCTCGTACATCTTTTGGGACGGATCTATTTTTGGTAGGGGGTTGTTCCATTTTCTTCACTTCTAAGATGTCTAGCAAGAAAACAAAGGACGGAATCCCGACAATCAGTCCCCATACTCCAAAGAAATGCTCGGAAAAGATCAGAACGACAAACGTGTAGAAAATCGGCAAGTGAGTCTTCGTTGCCATCAAGCGAGGATTCAACACATATGCCTCAAGCGCGTGAATCACCATGATAAAAACGAGCAAATAAACAACGGTTGCGATACCACCGACGCTAAAAGCGATGGCACTGAGCGGAATCAATGAAATGGCGACACCTGCAACGGGAATGAGCCCCAGTATGAAGACCATGATGGCGAGTCCCAATAGATTCGGAAAGCCCATGATCCATAGACCGATAACGGTGAAGGTCGTATTGAATAAGGCGATCAACAGCTGTGTTTCGATTACTTTACCAAAGGTCAGGATGAATTTTTGGCTGAAGTAGGCGATTTCGTTGTACAGCCAGGATAATTTGCTCGTGCGAAATTGAGCCGTAAACGTAACGACATTGTCTTTACCGAGCAGGAAAAACAGACTCAGAATAATCGCTAGAAAGACATTGAACCCAACGTTTCTGACCACTGCGAGAAAATCAAGGCTGCCTTGAACGATGCCCTTCATATCTAGCTTCCCTACAACAGACATAAGATAGGGGGCAAACTCATTGTGCTGATTTTGGTGGTACACTTGCTCGATGACATGGAACAATTGTCCGGTTTGGTGAATAAGCGCCGGAATGGCTTTCATCCCACCGACAACGAGAAAGAACGTCAGTAACATATAGAGAAAAATGAGAATCAGCTTGGGATGGATCGGCACGACTTTGTGTATAAGACGTGTGAGGTATTGATGCAGCCGATTCATTAAATAGGTAACTAAAAAGGTTAGCAAAACCATGTTCAGCATACTTCCCAAGGAGTAAAGCAACAAACAAAATAACGCCAAAATCCCAAATCGTCTTACATCCGGCTTTTGCAAGGCGGCAGCAAAGAAATTCATGGGAACATCCTTTCCAAGTGCTCTTATAAGCACTCCCATCCGTATACGATGATTATACTGTGTCGGTGTGAACAATTATAGCACGCTTAAAAGCGAGTGGAGGGAAAGAAAAGGTTCCAGTTGTTTGAAAAAGTGCAACGAAACTATTTCACCCCACGAAGCGTCAAAAGAAGGGAATGTTTGCCAAGGGAGGCTAATTACCAATGAACATAAAAACGAAGACCATCAGTCTGGTTACCGCTGCCGTACTCGGGGCAAGTGCGTGGACTTCTTCTGTCCATGCGGCTACGTTTTCGCAGATTCAGCCGTATGTTACAGACTACAAGATCGGTTTTACGGACGGTAGCAAGCTGGTCACACAGGCTATTTATGATGAATTTCAACTAGCTACTACTGGCATGATCGTAACAAAAAGCGGTAAAAAAGGAATTCTCGACGCACGGACGGGGAAAGAAATAACTCCTGCGATCTGGGATAACGTCGACATTCCCGATTCCCAAAATATCGCCATTGTCCAAAAAGGCGGCTGGTTCCAATATATCGATTTGAAGACAAACAAGCTGTCGACCATGAAGTTTGCAGGGGCGCATTCGTATGATTTGTCCAAAGAGCAGGGAACGGCGATCATGCTGCTGGGAAAATCATCTATGCTGCTCCATTCGAATGGAAAGGTCCTGATTCCGCCATTTGCAGGCAAGCTCGCGATGGTTCCATTAGTTGCTCCTGATCAGACGGAAAATAGAGACGCGGAGAAAAAGCGTTATTTTGTCGCAACCACGCCGAAAGAGCTCATCATGTACGATCCTGTTTCTGGGAAAAAGTTGTTTACGCTCGCAAAAGCAGAGCTGATTCCAAATGAAGGCGGTCCAGACACCGCGTATCTCAAGGTGCGATCCGGTGGAAAAGAAGGCTTGATTGATCGCAACGGAAAGTACTTTCTCGAGCCCAAATACAACGCGATTTATATTTGGAATAATGGATACTTTCAGGTGATCGGATCCAAGGGACAAGGGCTGTGGAAAGACGGACGGATGCTGGCAGAGCCCATTTACAAAGAAGTCGGGTTCGAGCATAACAATCTGGATGTGTATTACACGGTTTCTGGAGATGTCATCACGTATCATTCCAGGTCCAAAGGTACGTCACATCCATTGAAAAAAGGTGCCGAGTTTTTGCATGGTAGCTATGTGCTGGGACAGGACCCGAAAACGAATCTGTACGGCGTCCTCCAAGTCGGGGGAGAGACGGTCATCCCATTTGCGTATCCGCGGGCAGAAGGTCCGCCAGCGGCACGCTTGCTCGTCCGTAGCGACGGGAAAAAAGCAATCCTCCCTGGCTGGGGAAAAGAAGTCAAGGAGCCTGATTTTTGGTTCGACTCGTATGTGACATTGGGCAGCTACAGCATGCTTAGCATCAAGGACGGAAACAAAATCGGGCTTTATTCTGAAGATGAAGGCTTGCTCCTGTCTCCTGTTGCGAATCGAATCATTCGCCACGAGGAAGTAACGGGCGAGGTGCTGGTGACGGAGCCGGATGGAAAGGTGCTGCGATACAGCATCGGAGGGAAACAAATAGAAGCTGTCAATCCAAATCCGTTGTCCGATGATTTGACGACCATGTATCAGCCGGGAAAAGGCGTTATGATCGTGGACCGCAAGACGAACCAACCAATCAGCAAGCTCTACCAATCTGTCTACATGGATTCCGATAGCAAGCTGATCGTTGCAATGGATCAAGATTGGACGGATCTTTATACGCCAGAGGGCAAGCTGTTGACAACGGAGACCCAGGTCGCGTTGTGGAAGTCAGGCAACGACGGACCGCCTCTCAACTTGATCAAAGTGGCTGACTCCGTATACACCACGAGTGTGAGATCGGGGGCTGCCGGTATGGCGATGATCAAGGCTGATGGCGGGCATCTTCAAGTCGTAAGCGATTATATTTATCGCGATGTAACGGAAAGAATGCTGCAGGATCACAAGATCGTGATAGCCGCACGTGAAGACGGCACCATGGATATATGGTCACCAGAAGGAAATCAGCTCGTAAATAAGCTCACAGGCGTGACAAATTGTCTGTCCGATGGCGATTTCGATAAGCTATTCGTTCAAACGAGTACCGGATGGGATGTATACTCATCAGAGCTACTGCGCTTGAGTACGGGGGATTATCAGTCTTTGAAGTTTTTGATTGCAGCAAATCGAAAGCAGAGTGCCATCGTTTATGAGGATAAAAAGACGGGATTGCGCGGACTTCTGTCTATGGATGGCAAGGTGCTGACAAGTGCCAAGTTCGAGACGATTATGCCGGTTGAACAGGTATTCCTGCAATTGTGGAACCCTGCTGGTAGTCAGTCTCCTTATGTGTTCACGACAAAAGACCAGTTCGGCTATTTAGATCAGGGTGGGCAAGAGCTGTTTGCGACTCGATTCCTGACGAAAAAACCAGTGGTCTCCTATCGTCCGATAACATTCGATTCTTTTTCTGCTTACTCAGATTTGATGCGAAAAAGTCCACTTGAGTTAATTGATTTCGACAAACCGTATAGCTGGCCATCTGGTGGAAACAGTGAGAGCAAGTTTTTTACCAATCTGGCGCTTTATTTGAATTTGCCGAAGGATGTAGGCAAGCAGGCAGTAGTCACTGAGCTGGTGTCCACGGGAGTCATCAAGGCCGATGAGAAACGTACTGTCATGAGTGACGAAGATATGTTCCGAGTGGCTTATTTCATGGCGACAGGAAAAACAAGTCAAGCGATGACGACGCCACAGGTGATGGAATGGGCACTGAAGCGGGGAATTGTACCGGAGAGAGGCGGAATGAGCTATTACATGACGATGGATTTGTACACGGAGTATCAGCACATCTTGATGACAGAGCTCATGCGTTCCCTGAAAGGAAAGAAAGTGCTCAAGCCAAAGGTATTAACGGTGGCTACGCTCAGTCCAGTACAACAGCAAATGCTCACTACAGCACTTGTCATTAACGGAAAGCCAGTAGATCAACTATCAATCCCGCTCCCACAAGCTGAGTGGCAAAAAGCCATTCAAGGCTTGGTCAACCAGTACAACAAGCAAGCGGCTAAATTGCTTGCGGCCTATGAAGCGAAGCTGTGAGCAGATAAACGTACAGGCGCGGATGTTCATCCTGCGCCTTTTTTTGTGCTATTAAAAAAATGGCCAATATTTTACAATTAACACATAGAAGGCAGCGTGAACGCAAGCCGAGACCGCCAAGGAGACAATGAACGAAACAAACGAAATCTGATCGAGCTTGTAAGCGACAAAGAAAAATATCGTAAAGGCAATAAAGGCGATAAAGGTACCTTCTTCTAGATAAGCAACAGTCATATGAAAATTCCACCTCGATTCAAGAAAGGATACGTACTCATGATGATTACTATCGAAAAATTAAGCATACAAGATGCAGCCAGCCTATTTCAATTTGAAGTGCGCAATCGCACCTTTTTTGAAAAATCGGTTCCCAGTCGGGGAGAAGCTTACTACCAATATGACCATTTTTTACGAGGTCTGCAAGCCTTGCTCGACGAGCAGGCGCAAGGAATCTCGTTTTTTGGCCTCATCAAAAACAGCCAAGGTGACATCTTGGGAAGAATGAATTTGGTAGACATCGAGAAAGACGAAGGAATCGGACATCTCGGCTATCGAGTCGGGGAAGATACCGCTGGTAAAGGCGTAGCTTCGCAGGCACTGAAGGTCTTTTTAGAGGGGCATATTCCCCACTTGAATGTCAGAATGATCTGTGCGAAAACAACACCGGATAACATCTCCTCGCAAAAAGTGTTGTTGAAAAATGGATTCGAGCACTATGGCATGGGGTCGGAAATACCGGATGACTTTCTCCACTATCGCTTGTGCGTTGTCTAAAAAGCTGCTGGCTGAAGGTATGAAGCTACAGCAAAAAGTCCCCTACCTGTAAAAGGTAAGGGGACTTTTTGGCGTTACGGGGTGTTCAATAACGGCTCCCAGGGACGTCTCGTTCCGAGCATATCCGCGAGATGCTTGTTATCCTTGCGACGTATTTTACGTGCCGCAGCTCGCTCGTCAGCACCATTGTGCAGGAATACTTCCTCTTCCGTCTCCGGCACGATCTTGGGCACAGGGGTAGGCCGCCCATCCTCGCCAATCGCTACAAACGAGAGAAATGATGTGGCACAAACGCATCGCACGCCCGTTAGCAAATCCTCCGCAACAATTTTGACAAAAACCTCCATCGACGTGTTATGCGTCCATGTGACGAACGCTTCTAGCGCAACCTCATTGTCCACCCGGATCGGCTGCAAAAAGTCGACGGAATCTGTGGAGGCGGTCACGACTGGCCCACGGGCATGCTTCATGGCAGAGATCGCAGCAACATCGTCGATATGCGCCATCAGCCTGCCGCCGAACAGCGTATTGTGATTGTTCGTATCCGGGGGCAGCACATGGCTTGCTTTGAACGTGCGCGACTCCCGAACAAAACGTTGAATCGTCATAAAGGTAGCTCCCTTCTTTCTTGCAAGCGGATTATGAATGATGACAATCTTCTCTCCTTTTCATTGTTCCACAAAAAAATGGATCTATTCCTCTTCGGTGGAGTAAGACGACGAATTTTATCAAAGGCTATGGACGGGATAAGGTATGCGAGAGGAGGTTTTTCGGTTTGGGGGACTATGTGCAATATTTCAATAATCTTATTGCCTCGATTAATGATATTCCAAACAAGCTGATGAGCGTTTTATCCGTTATTCATGCACCCATTCAGCATTTGACGAACACATTGATTGTCACAAACATCCTGTTGGGTCTACTTGTACTGACCTCCATTGCGAATGTGTTTATGCTTTGGCGAAACGGCAAAAAGAGACATTAATGCTGTTGCCACGTATGTCATTTGCCGCTATACTTGTGGAGTAGTTTATGGATAATAATGTAACGGTTGTTGCTACGACCGTCTCTATATCGAAATTGTATGCGCGTAAAAACAGCGGAAAGGAGGGTGTCCACATGAAAAAAAGATCATTAATGTCTTTGCCAAAAGGAATTGGATACTCCACCGCTGTTTTCTTTGATCTGGCTAAATCACGGGAGAAGTATGTCCAAAAACGGATATAGCGACCATCCTTTGATGTAGTGGGACTCATCAGGATACAGTGGAAAAACGCCACAGGTCGCTTCCTGTGGTTTTCTTTTTTGAGCACCGCAGGATGTCCTGTGGTGTTTTTTTATTTCGAAAAAGGGAGATGGATTGTATGCAAGGAAACGGAGAGAACATTTGCGTAAGACTGGTACAGGAATCGGATGCACAGAGCCTCTTGGCGCTTGAAGTGAGAAACAGAGACTTCTTTCAAAACTTCACAGGGACGAGAGAAGAGGCGTTTTACACGCTGGAAGGACAAATCGACAGGATCAAGAGCTCGATGGCTTTAAAAGAAGAAGACAGAGGGTACGTCTTTGTCATTGCGAAAAAAGGACAGGATGAAATCATTGGGGAAGTCATCCTTTCAGAGGTCGTAAGAGAGAATCTGCAAAGCTGCTGGATCGGCTACTTCCTGGATAAAGAGCATAATGGAAAAGGCTACATGACCGAAGCCGTAAAGCTCGTCGTTGACTATGCCTTCGAGACATTAGGTCTTCACCGTTTGGAAGCAGGCGTGATGCCGCATAATATAGGCTCGATCAAGGTGCTGCTAAAAGCTGGTTTCCACAAGGAAGGGATTGCCAAGAAAAACGTGAAAATCAATGGTCGGTGGGAAGATCATCAAACACTGGCGATTGTGAAAGAAGAACAAACCGATCAAGTGAAGCCCAAGGTTCAGCGCAAAAATCCTAGTACAGTTGCTCCGCCTATGGGACCCTATACACATCTCACGGTCGTTCCAAAAGGAGCCGATTTGCTCGTGCTTTCTGGACAAGTAGGAATGTACCTTCACGGAGAGTTGCCGACAGATATGAAAGAACAAGTAGAAAACACGCTACAGAACATACTGCGTAATTTTGAAAGTGAGTCAGTAACTGCGGACCATATCATCAAAATCAATATTTGGGCAACCGAGGAAATGGATTGGAAGCATTTTAATCAGGTGTGGGAGAAGTTCCACGGGGGGACACCGCCAGCAATGACCATGTCTTACGTACCAGCATTGGCAGTCCCTTCGCTCAAAGTGGAGATAGAAGCTTGGGCAGCGAAATGGTAGGAAGGAAATAGAGTCGAAAGAAAAAGGGTGAAGCTTTTCGCTTCATCCTTTTTTCTGTAACTTTTTTCTAGCAAATACGTCACTATTTTCAGGAGATAGAATGATCGTGACGATATTGCTGTTTTGAGAGCAAAAGATGTCAAAACATGAAGGAATATGCGGACGAATCGAGAAGTTCTTTCTATTAGCTGGATTTTCCAAAAATACGAAAAAAACAGAGGGGAACGAGGAACTTGCTTTTACGAGTAAATATCAGCTTGCTAGCTGTTTTCTTCTTGATTTTGCTGATGCCTCTGTCCATTGCGCGAGCGGCCACCCATGTAGACGTGGCGGTCGATCAGTTAAATATTCGAAGCGAGCCAGGTACGACTACCCAGATCGTCGCAACACTCAAAAAAGCGACGCGGTTGCCAATCACCAAGCAGCAAAAAGATTGGACTCAGGTAAAGCTGCCGAACGGCAATACCGGATGGGTCAATAATAAGTATGTGAAGATGATAGAAGTTCCACAGATCAAATATGTCAAAAGTAATGTGGACATGCTGAATGTTCGGGCAGAACCAAATGCCACTGCACAAATTTTGCAGATCATCGACAAAAACGGTGTGTTTTTGCAAATGAGAAAGCAAGGGGAATGGGCACAAATTAAGCTGTCTGATCAAAAGAACGGCTGGGTGAAAGCTAGTTTCTTGATGGAGACAACGGCCCCCGCACCAAAACCAGCCCAGGTACCAGCACAAATCCCAGACCCGACAACAATTCCAGCACCACCCCCGCCCCCTCATGTACTCCCATCCAATACAGGGAGTGAATTCGGGCAAGGGACAATCGTATTAACCGAAGGCTATGAAGTTTATGCACAGCCAGATATTCTTGGTACCGTCATTGGTGAAATCCATGGCGGGATGACAATCAATCATTACGGATATGCAAATGGTTGGTACACCATTAACTTTAACGGGACCTATGCCTATATCTTCAAACCAATGGAACAGACTGGGACGGCTCCGCCACTGCTTGGTTCAACACCGGGGGCACCAGCGACTTTGCCAACAACAACGCCTCCCTCTAATCAAGGACTACAGATTCGCGTCAAAAATCCTGATTCTAACATCCGCAACGGTCCCACAACCGATCATGATATAATCGGAACTGTTCAACCCGGACAAGTATTCCCGGTTGTGCAAACAGTAGGAGACTGGTACCTCATCAGGCTGGCAGACAATTCGACCGCCTACATCGCGGGGTGGATCGTAGAGAAGATTCAACCAGCTGGTACTCTGCCACCGACAGGAGCAACGTACGAGTACAACAGTGGGATGATTGGAAACGAGAAAGTGTATATCTATCACACCCATAATCGTGAGTCTTGGCGAAATGTTGCACGGAACCAACAAGGGAGCTCGGTAGATGATCCTGAGATCAACATCACGCTTGTTGGGAAGCGGCTGGGCGAGCTGTTGCAAACAAGAGGCATTTCGGCAATGGCGAGCCAGGACGATTTCGCTCAGAGATTGAGGGAACAAAATAAAGCCTACTCGATGTCTTATTCCGAGTCGTACAAGGCGGTAGCGGCAGCGGCTGCAACCAGTCCGCACTTGCAGTACATTTTCGATATTCATCGGGACAGTGATGAGCCACGCAGCAAGGTAGCGATCACGATCAATGGCAAAACCTATTCCCGGATGCTGTTTGTAATCGGAACAGCGAATCCGAACCATCTGGCGAACAAAAAGCTGGCGGAAGAGCTGCACGCCCGTCTGGAAGCCTCTTATCCCGGTTTGTCGCGGGGGATTATCCTGAAAGGTTCAAATCAAGGGAACGGGGTGTACAATCAGTCCATTTCCGAGGGAGCCCTGCTTTTGGAATTCGGTGGTACGAACAACACCTTGGAAGAAGGCTATAATACAGCAGAAGCCTTTGCCGATGTCTTTGGGAATTACCTGATCGAATCTCAAATCGCCTTCAATTAAAAGTAGCACGATTCTTTTCGCCACACGCGAGAGAATCGTGTTTTTTTCCAGGAGGATCATTTATGGCTACACATCAAGAACACATACAATCAACTGACGATAAAAGTCGCCGTCATCTTCAAGGTGACTGTGAAAGCTGCTTTGGCTTGTGCTGTGTGGCATTGCCTTTTGCTGCTTCCTCTGACTTTGCCATCAATAAAGACGCAGGCAAGTCCTGTAGTAATTTACAGGCAGACTTCCGGTGTGGTGTTCACACAAAGCTGAGAGGGATAGGCTTTCGCGGTTGTACTGTCTACGATTGTTTTGGAGCTGGTCAAAAGGTGTCTCAAGTCACTTATGGCGGCCAAGATTGGCGTGCAGTACCTGGAACAGCGAAGCAAATGTACGAAGTATTTCCGATCATGTGGCAGCTTCATGAGCTGCTCTGGTATATAACGGAGGCGTTAACCAAGCAAGCTGCCCAGTCCCTCCATCCTGCATTGAAGGAAGCGTTGGAGGAGACACAGCGCCTGACGGTTCACAGTCCTGAGGATATCCTGAAGCTGGACATCACTCTTCATCGAGCAAAAGTGAACGAGCTATTGTTGCAGACAAGTGAATGGGTACGTAAGGACGCGGTTGCCAAGTACAAAGGGGGCAAGCAAGGAAAAGCCTATGGACGAGGCGCTGATCTCATCGGTGCCAAGCTCAAAGGTGCTGATTTACGAGGAGCTCAATTGCGCGGAGCTTATTTGATTGCTGCTGATTTGAGAGGAGCAGATTTGCGGGGAGCTGACCTCATTGGTGCAGATTTTCGCGATACAGATGTGAGCGGAGCGAATTTGACGGAGACGTTGTTTCTCACGCAGGTTCAGCTCAACGCGGCGAAGGGCGATGCAACCACCAAGCTACCACCTTCGTTCACGCGTCCACTGCACTGGGCTAAATAAATGAACCAGAAGCAGGATGTCATTCGTTGACAGCCTGCTTTTTTTCAGTCATTTGTTTACCTCCAAGACCAGCTGCATTTTTACGCGCCACATGTTCTTTAAAAATGGTTGTTAATACAATTCTACTTTTTCCGTATTAACTATCGTGAGGCCCACAAACCAGACAAATTGCGCAATTTGTTCATGATAACAAGAAGGGAGGGGAAGTAGTTGGAGATTGCCCAAGTAAACACAGGCATCTGCCAAAACGAAGAAAACGCTAGACACGCAGAAAACATGTCGACCGAAACGTTTGCCGAAATTTATGGTGCGTACTATAAGCGCGTCTATAAATATATTTGCTATCGGATCAACAATCACTACGCAGCAGAAGAAATATGTAGCCATGTGTTTGAAATGGTGATTTCAAAATATAGCAGCTTTTCACCGGATAAATCAAACTTTGAAGTCTGGCTGTTTGCGATCGCCCGAAACGCAGTGGCAGATTACTTCCGCTCACAGAAAAAAAGAATCAGCTTTTCATTGGATTCGATTCTGAATCTGGTCTTGCCGAAGTCGTCACCGGAGGATATCGTGATCCGCGACGACAATCATCAAGCCTTATTTCAAGCACTGGCGAAGCTGAGTGACAAGGAACGCAATATCATCGCCATGAAATATGCGGCTGGTCTTAAAAACGCAGAAATCGCAGAACTTCTTGGTGTCAGTGGTTCAAATATTGGCGTCGTGCTCTACAGATGCTTGAAAAAGCTGCAGATGGAATTGCAAAAAGGAGGCTTCCGTTATGAAGAGTAAGCATGATCTAGACGATTTTCGTGAACTCACCGACTTGCTTACTGATCTGGAATTAGATGACGCCACTCCAAAAGTCAACATATACAATCGGCTGAAATTCAAATTGGAATCAGGAAACATACAACTACATGAAAAGGACGGGATTTATATGAAAATGAATAAATGGAAAGCTGCCACAGTTAGTGCTGTTGCTGTTGTTTGCCTTTTAGGTGCATTCTCGACTACGTCGTTTGCCCAAGGAATGCTTCAGACGATCTTGGCACGCTTTCAGGTCGGGAACATGGAAATTACCCAATATGATAAAGAACTGCCTGCTACACAGTCCAATACCCAAGAAATCGAGATACCTATAGAACGCAAGGCCCCTCCTCAGATGACAGTGGAAGAAGCACGCGCAGCTAGCAAAATGGATTTTCCCGCACCGACATGGTTGTCAGAGCATTATTCCTATGTAAACACGGTCGTTCAAGGCGAGCGTATGGTAGAAGTTCAGTATAAAAAAGAGAAAGAGTTTATTTCCTTGTTGATTTCAAACGGTGGCGAAAACGGCATCAGCACGACAGAGGGTGTCAAGATCGAAACCATTGGCGGGAAAAAGGTACATTTCGCCAACGGAATCGTGATTTGGGAGCATGAAGGATTCACGTACGAGTTGTACCAGATGGCAGAGAAGAGCTTTGATGCTGCGACTATCGGCAACATCATCGATTCCTTGTCAACGAAATCCGCCAAAAAATAAGCGGTTGTTACTTCACCACGTACCCAGGCAGGACCGACTTCGATTGCTTTTCGAGGTCGGTGATCGCCTGGGGCTTTGTTGACTGAATAGGGGAAAGATGGGCCCGTAAAAGGGTCCATTTTTTTTACGGCCATAATCGTCTATGAATTTCAATATGAATGAATAGATTACATTTTAAGTGAAATAAGTAAAGAAGCATAAGTCTACCCCAAATGATAGGATAATCCTAAACAGTCACAGAGTGTTAAAAATCATGTAACGAATCGGACACCCTCTAGGGTCAAAAGTCCTGCTACAATTATACATGACCGGAAATATACAGGGTAAAACAAAACAAAGAACTCTCTCACGAAGATGAATGCGAAAAGGGGGTTACAAGAGAGAGAATCAATTGTGAATTTTTTCACATATATTTGTGATTTTTTTCACAAAGTCGCCATAAATGCTGGTTTCCCCACTGGTATAATTCCGGTACATAAAGGCCAAAGCGCGAATAGAAAGGGATCTTGTACATGGATATAGTGGATTTGGGACGACTTCAATTTGCGATAACAACTATCTTTCACTTTGTTTTTGTGCCGATTTCCATCGGGCTGTCATTATTAGTAGCCATTATGGAAACGATGTATGTGGTAAAAAAGAATGACTTGTACAAAAAAATAGCCAAGTTTTGGGGAACCTTTTTGCTCATAAATTTTGCTGTCGGGATCGTGACAGGGATTATGCAGGAGTTCCAATTTGGGATGAACTGGTCTGATTTCTCACGATTCGTCGGTGATGTATTTGGGACACCGCTAGCGATTGAGGCCCTATTAGCATTCTTCCTCGAATCGACTTTTATTGGACTTTGGGTGTTTGGTTGGGATCGTTTGTCCAAAGGTGTGCATCTCGCATGTATTTGGCTCGTATCCATCGGAACGATTCTTTCGGCTCTTTGGATTTTGGCAGCCAACTCGTTCATGCAGCAGCCAGTCGGCTTCGCTATCAATAACGGACGTGCAGAGATGGTCGATTTCTTTGCTCTCCTTACCAATGGACAATTACTATATGAATTCCCGCATACTGTATTTGCGGCATTTGCGACAGGTGCCTTCTTGGTAGCAGGTATCAGTGCTTGGAAACTGTTGAAAAAACAAGACGTTACATTCTTTGTACAATCTTTCAAAATTGCGA
The DNA here is from genome assembly GCF_013284245.2 of Brevibacillus sp. DP1.3A. Classification (NCBI taxonomy): domain Bacteria; kingdom Bacillati; phylum Bacillota; class Bacilli; order Caryophanales; family Paenibacillaceae; genus Brevibacillus; species Brevibacillus sp. DP1.3A. The sequence goes on from NZ_CP085876.1 coordinate 1,638,650, forward strand.
TCGTGGTAGCATTGATTTCCTCGCTTGCTATTGCTCAATTCGGTCATGGTCAGGCACAGTATTTGGTTGCTACCCAACCGATGAAAATGGCAGCGAGTGAAGGTCTCTGGGAAACAAGCTCAGACCCAGCTCCTTGGACAGTTTTTGCAACGATTGATCCAGAAAAACAAGAAAACGGCTTTGAAATAAAGATTCCTTACTTGCTTAGCGTTCTGACGTACAACTCGCTTTCAGGTTCTGTACCAGGCATGTTGGAATTGCAGGCAGAGTATGAGAAAACCTACGGTCCTGGAAACTACATTCCACCAGTTCGGACGACCTTCTGGAGCTTCCGCATCATGGTAGCGGGCGGTAGTGCAATGATTTTGCTGGCTTTGTACGGGGCATACCTCGCTTTACGCAAAAAGCTGGAACAGCCAAACAAGCGATTTATGCAGTTGATGGTTGCGGGTATTTCGTTGCCATTCATCGCAAACTCAGCAGGGTGGATCATGACGGAGGTAGGTCGTCAGCCGTGGACGGTATTCGGGCTACTGCGTGTTGAAGATTCGGTTTCGCCAAGCATTAGCACAGGAGAGGTATGGTTCTCTCTCATCGCCTTCACGACGATTTATCTCATCCTGCTATGTCTCTTGGCTTATCTATTTGCTCGTGTGGCCAAAAAAGGACCGGATATGGATAGTCATGAGGAAGTAGAGGATTTACAGCTTCAGGATCCATTTGACCGTGTAAGGAGTGAACGTTATGGAGCTTAATGAACTGTGGTTCCTACTCATTGCCGTTCTGTTTACCGGATTTTTCTTTCTCGAAGGCTTCGACTTTGGTGTCGGCATGGCGACGCGCCTGCTATCACGAAATGATTTGCAAACCCGGGTTCTGATCAATACGATTGGCCCGTTCTGGGATGCCAATGAAGTGTGGCTGATTACAGCCGCTGGTGCGATGTTTGCAGCGTTTCCGGAGTGGTATTCCACGATGTTTAGCGGGTATTATCTCGTGCTTACGCTGATTCTGCTTGCGTTGATTGGACGCGGGGTAGCATTTGAATTTAGAGGCAAAGGGAAAGGCGAGGCTTGGAAAAAGACGTGGGACGCAGCCATTCTGATTGGAAGCTTTGCACCGCCGATGTTGTTCGGAATGGTGTTTGCCAGTCTGGTGAAGGGTGTGCCGATTGATCAGAATATGGAAATGACTGCTGGCTTCTCTGACATTGTGAATGGTTACTCTTTGTGGGCAGGAGTGACAGTTACAGGACTATGCTTGCTGCACGGTCTGAACTTCATATCATTGCGCACTGTAGGCGAGCTACGTGAAAAATCACGTGTACTGGCGGCAAAGCTGTTGCCGATGCAAGCGGTTCTCATGGCGGTGCTTGTAGGGTGGACATTCATGGTAACCGATCTGTTTGAGCGTCAGGGTGTTTTGTTGACAGCAGCCGTACTCTTAGGTGTTGTGGCTTTTGTACTGGCTCGTCACTTCTTGAGACAAGGTAGGGAAGGATGGGCTTTCGGGATGACAGGTGCGATGATCCTGTTGACGTTCGTCTCGATGTTTATCGGTTTGTTCCCACGGGTGATGGTCAGCACGATTGATAGCGCGTTTGATTTGACCCTTTATAATGCAGCTTCGAGTCCATACACGTTAAAAGCAATGACCATTGTTGCAGCAGTGCTTTTACCGTTTGTACTAGCCTATCAGGCTTGGAGCTACTTCGTTTTCCACAAGCGAGTCACTGAAAAGGATCATTTGGAGTACTAATGGACAAGGAATTGTTCCGCTTACAAGGAATCCGACCGGTTATGCTGCTGCTAGCCGGTCTTTCCCTCCTACAAAGTGCGGCGATTATCGGTCAGGCACTGCTTTTGGCGAAGTCGATCGCGATCTTGTTTGAAGGTCAAGCGCTTCAGATGGCGTATCAGCCGCTTGCACTGTTTTTGGTCATGATAGCCGCTCGTCATAGCATCGTTTGGCTGCAAAAGAAAGTCGCTGGTCGTTTTGCTGAAGCCTCTAGTGAGTCTTTGCAAGAGCGAGTTCTATCCCGATTGTTCGAGCGTGGTCCACGTTTTGCCGCCAGTGAAGGAAGCGGAAAGCTTGTTACGCTTGTCCTGGAAGGTGTAGATCGTGTACGTACCTACCTGGAGTTGTCTGTTCCGCGTACGCTGGATATGGTTTTTGTTACGTTTCCGCTTCTGGCATTTGTCTACATGCAAGATGTGATTTCTGGACTGATCCTGACGGTAACGATGCCTGTCCTCATTGGTTTTTTTATCGTACTCGGTCTGGCGGCGCGTAAACAAGCAGACAAACAATGGCGCTCGTATCGAATGCTATCCCATCATTTCACCGATTCGCTTCGCGGGCTTGCGACCCTCCGGTTTTTGGGACGTAGCAAAGACCATGGGGAGACCGTCGGTAGAGTGAGCGATCAATATCGATCTGCTACGATGCGCACTTTGCGCGTGGCCTTCTTGTCTTCTTTGGCACTCGACTTCTTCAGCATGCTGTCGGTTGCGTTTGTGGCGGTTGGTCTTGGGTTGCGGCTGATTGAAGGAAACTTTGGGTTTGAAACGGCATTGGTCATCCTGATTCTTGCACCAGAATACTTTTTGCCAGTACGGATGCTGGGATCGGACTACCACGCCTCATTGGATGGTAAGGAAGCGTTGGGGACTATTCGTACGATTATCGATAGTGGCGCTCCGGATGAACATAAGGCAGAACCACAAGCAACAGATAGCCAGAGGTCTCTGACAGGTGTATTGGATGGAATGATTACTTTGTCCGATATTCGTGTCGTCGGTGAGGATGGCAGACAGGTACTGGGTGAGGTATCTGCGGAATTGGGCAGCAACATGAGAAGAGTGGGCATTGTAGGGGCGAGCGGGGCTGGAAAATCAACCCTCCTCGGAGTGCTAGGCGGCTTTTCTGATCCCGACGCTGGCATGATACAAGTAGATGGGCAACCCATTACGGGGGATGCGAAGCAGGAGTGGCAGCGGCAAATCGCTTACATTCCACAGCATCCGTATTTATTCAATCAATCGTTGGCGGATAACATTCGCTTCTATGAGCCGGAAGCGAAGCAGGAACAGGTGGAGCAGGTGATTCGTGATGTTGGTCTGGGAGAGCTGGTGGACAGCTTGCCAAATGGCTGTGACGAAATCATTGGCGAAGGGGGTCGTACGTTAAGCGGCGGACAGGCACAGCGGGTTGCATTGGGACGTGTGCTGCTTGGCAACCGACCAGTGATTTTGCTCGACGAGCCGACCGCTCACTTAGATATTGAAACGGAATGGGAGCTCAAACAGACCATGTTGTCGGTATTGGGGGACAGGCGCGTATTTTTGGCCACACATCGTTTGCATTGGATGCGAGACATGGATTGGATTTGGGTAATCGACCAAGGACGACTGGTAGAAGCGGGTACCTATGAACAGCTCGTTGCACAAAAAAGCGTATTTTATCGGTTGTTGACAGCTGGTGCCAAGGGGGAGAAAGGATGAAGGAAGCGCGAGAAGGCAATCAAGGGTGGTTTCTTCCATACTTTCGCCAGTTTTTCTGGCAGTTTGCAGCAGCGGCTTTGCTGGGAACCTTGGCAGTGGCATGTGCGAGTGCTTTGCTTTATACGTCCGGCTATCTGATTTCTCGCTCCGCACTCAAGCCCGAAAACGTCTTAATGGTCTATGTTCCCATCGTACTTGTCCGGGCTTTTGGCTTTAGCAAAGCAGTCATTCAGTACCTGGAGCGTTTGGTTGGACACGATGCAGCTTTGCGTGTGTTATCGCGTATGCGTGTGCGTTTGTACCAGGCCATCGAGCCGCAAGATCAGCTCCTTCGCACTCGTTTTCGTACGGGAGATCTACTTGGTGTACTAGCGGATGACATCGAGCAACTACAGAATGTCTATCTGCGCTTTGTGCTGCCAGCCGTCTCGGCGGTCATCCTCTACGGGGCAGGTATTGTGGCACTGGGAAGAATGGACGGGATGTTCGCACTGCTGATGGCGTTGTACTGTGGTTTTCTACTGTTTGTTGCACCCGCAGTAGTTTTGTGGTCATCCATTGCCAAGAGTCGTCGGTTCAAGCAGGAGAGGCAGGCAGCATATCGGGAGCTGACTGATGCTGTTTTTGGCATGAGTGACTGGATTCTCAGTGGTCGTACACAGCAGTTTCTTCAGTTGTTTACAAGACGGCAAAAGACAGCTGCCCAGATCGAAAACTCTATTCGACGCGGAGAATGGCGAGTCCAGTGGATGGCGCAGTGTGCAATCGGTGGAGCCATTGTCTTACTGGTTATCTGGGCGGGTGGACTTGCCGCTGCCAATCAGATTCCTGCTACGTTGATTGCTGCGATTGGGCTGGTCGCATTTCCGTTGATGGATGCGTTTGCCCGTATTTCTGACGCTGTTGTGCGAATGCCAGAATACAAGGAGTCTCTGGGGCGGCTTAGTGAGATCGAGGGCAGTCGTCCATCCATTGGGGAAGCGCAGAAGGAAAAGGTGGCAGATCAAGCTGGGGGTAGCTTGAAGCTCGATCATGTTCATTTTCGCTACCCACAAGCTAGCAGTTGGAGTGTGCAGGATGTGTCTTTTGAGGTGCCTCAAGGTGGTAAAATCGCGTTGCTCGGTCGCAGCGGAGCGGGTAAATCGACAATACTGAACTTGATTCGAGGTGCCATACAGCCGGAGGCAGGTCAGGTGACAGTAAATGGGCAGCCTGTCCAGTCAGAAGAGGCTTCTGCTTGTTTGTTTTCCGTGTTGAATCAGCAGCCGTATTTGTTTGACACAACCGTAGCCAATAACATCAGGCTCGGTCGACCCGATGCGTCCGATGAAGAAGTGCGTGCTGTGACAGCTCAAGTCGGTCTAGATCAGCTGATTGAATCCCTTCCGGACGGTTATCAAACACGGATGCAGGAAACCGGTCTGCGCTTCTCTGGCGGAGAAAGGCAGCGCATAGCTCTTGCCCGGATTTTGCTGCAAAACAAGCCGATTGTTCTCCTTGATGAACCGACGGTAGGATTGGATCCATTGACTGAACGCGATCTGATGACAACGATCTTCCGTGTCTTGCAAGGGAAGACATTGATTTGGGTGACTCACCATTTGAGCGGTGTAGAGCAAATGGACGAGGTCATTTTTATGGAGCAGGGAGTCATCTCGATGAGAGGGATACATGAGCAGTTGTATCAGGACAACCCAAGGTATCACAACCTGTATACATTGGACTGTCCGTTGGCGTCAGTGTTGGAAAATTAAGAAGCGGTAGAGAGGCTGTTCCGGAGAGGGACAGCCTTTTTCGCTTAAGATAGGGCCTCGCTGGTTACACCCCGGTAGTAATGAGTGTGTCCGTCATCATAAGTGGTTTGACCTGAAAACTCATGGTAATGACTTCCGTCCGGCAGTGGAATAGGCGGCCCCGTCCATCCCCTGTAGTGATGCACATGTCCATCATTAAACGTAGTCGTACCTTCGTAGTAATGGACGTGCCGATCTCTCATTCCTTCTGGGGGGGACGTTCTGCCACGTATTCGGTGACGATGACGATCCGAAATGCTTGTCAGTGTGTCATAGCCATGAAAATGCCCCGGCCGATCGGCAAATCGAATAAAGCGTAATGAGTGAGAGTGCTGAGAGCTCATCAAGAAACGCCCCTTTGCATGCATTTATCACTAATAAATGCGTTTATCAGGCGTTTCGAAACGGACATTCGTCTAGATGTAAATTACCTGACAAAGCAAAACGCCAGCAATATGAAGGCGCGATAATCAGGATGTACAAAAGCTACACAAATAGTTGGGCATAAGTAGCTACAATGTTATCAATAATTGTGGCATCCTTGGTATGCGTATTAAAAACCCAAATATCCCACTGATGCTAGAAACGATAACCTTATCGGTAATGGAAACAGACTTTTTGCCAGTGACTGTGGTGTAGAAAACTTCTTTTATCTTCCAGCTTGGATCTTTTATATCGATTTGGATTTTGACTTCTGCTTGTGGAGGTACGGTTACTGGACCCGGATGAGCATGGATTGTGTCTGGTATGAATGTTCTTGTTATCATGGTAGTCCCCTCGAGTGAAACATGAAATTTCCTTAGATATTTCTGGTTACTATTTTTATTTACATTAACTTTTTTTAGTATTTCTAAAACTTGTGGGATTATTACGATTGGATTTATAACGAGGTAACGGATGAAAAAAGGAAACAAAAAGAAAAAGAGCCTTCCTCAGTGGAAAAGGCTCTCGTCTGATTAAAACAGTTTTTTTCCCATGATATGATCGAGTGGAATTACGCCAATGACTCTACTATCATCGCTATTGTTACGATTATCTCCCATCACAAACACATGGTTTTCTGGTATGACGATCTTGGTATCAGGTACGTCGACCATCTTTTCTTTTATGTACGGCTCGTTTAACGGCTGTCCATTCCGATACAGGCTCTCGTTCTTAAACTCCAAAGTATCGCCGGGTTTGCCAATGACTCGTTTTACCCAGAATGTTTTAGCATCGCTTTTCCCCATGGCGAGCATGAGCAGAGGATTTTCAAGGATGTCGTCTTTTAACGTACGATCCCGGTCTACACGGCTGTCGACCACGACAATATCGTTGTACTCAGGGAGATAAGAGAATGTGTGGGACAATTTCGACACATAGATGCGTTCGGCGTTTTGCAAAGTAGGCTCCATCGATTGTCCTTTCACCTTAAACGGTTGGAGGACAAATATGTTAACTAACATTGCGAGTGAAAGGGAGATGCCCAACGTTTTCGTCCAGCCCCATATTGTTTTTACATTTTTCAAATCAGACCGCATCCTTCCACGTGAAAGATTACTTTGGTGTGGCTATTGATTAGTACGTGAAATGGTGCTTCTTGGTTACGTAAATGAATAGAGAGGCTTGTGAAGCAAAAGGAATTAAGCAAAAAAGCTGAAAAAGATGACAGCAAAAATGCCGCTGGGAATAGAGGCGAGCAGAAAATAAAAGGTCCATTTCCATCTGCTTTTATAATCTTGCACTTCATATTCTTTGTAATAGGCTGAGGGGGCGCTAAGGGCGTTATAAACCATTAATCCAGCCAGTGCAATGAGACCAAATGCAAGGTACTCCGCATAATTGCCAGCTTGATCGATGTTCCCAGTCGTTATTGCTATAATCATACAGAGAAACTGCAAAGCAGCGCCAAAACCAAGTGCTTTAAGCATGAGAACCACCTGTTGTTTTTGGGATAATTTAACTGTAATTACGTTTAAAAGGACAAAACGTTTCAATAAGATTAAATCTTTTTAACAAACGAAACCCGGTCGTTTCCTTTTCCATCATAATTAGAAGTCACAACGATTCCATCCACCATTTGATCTCCTTTTTCAACCGCAAAACCTAGCTTCATGTGGAAGGAGATTGAGCCTTTATTAACAGGAGAGGTAATGCATCGAATCGTATCGCATCCTTTTTGTTTTACGGCTTGAAAGAAATGGTGGTATAATTCGCGGCCCCATCCATCCTTTCGTTTGTCCGGATGTACCCCAACGAAGTGAATGTAAGCTTCTCCAGGGAACGTTTGGGACAAGAAGCCGATGAGGAACGCGATGGCTTCTCCATTCTCTTCAACAATAAAGCTCGTCGACTGGAAATGGACAAAAAACAGCTTGGGTAACATATCAGACATTTGTCGCCCACCCCACCAATCGTTGAGGACCGTAATAACTTTGAAGTAGTCTTGCTCTTGTACATTTCGGATTTGCATCATGCGTGCCTCCTTATCAACATACCTCACTGTGACAAGTCTTTCTGCTCAGGCAATTTTTCCCAGACTACAATGATTAGCGTTGCGATAGGACCGAGGAATAAAGAGAGAAAAAACCAGTTAAGACCGCTACGATTTTTTCCTTGAGCTAGCCCAGCGTTGATGAGGGCCAATGTACCCCAACCAACAAAATATTGATCTTCCATTTTCGAAACTTCCTCCATTGTTCAAATATTGCTCCTATCATATACGTAATGAAGTAAATAGAGTTGCGAAGGATTTTACAAAATGTGTATGAACACACTAAAAATGGCCAATCGAAAACGAAGGGCCACTGAGAGGAACGTATCCACTTTTCCCTGAATCATTGCATCAGGCGTTTTGATACTCGGTTATTTATACAAAATATCATCCCGTAGTGACTCTACTTTGCTCAGAGCATCGGCAATATCCCCTTCGCTGACACCAAAGTGAGTCAGGGCATCACGCAAATGCCTAACGATGGCATCAAAATGAATGGGTTGCAGATTCATCCCTTCGTGAACCTTTGCCATGGACTGTCCAGTGTATTGATTCGGACCACCGAGGGCATAGCTGATGAACTTTGTTTGGTGTTTACGCTGTTTTTCCATATCGGTGTTTTTGAAAAAGTGGTTCACGGTGTCATCAGCTAAAACTAAATCATAAAAGTAGTCTACTACTTTTGCGACCGTATCTTCCCCACCATATTTCTCGTAAAACGTGCTCATTATTGGCCTCCTTAGGACGTTTGCTTCCCTTATAATTCCACGATTGATGGAAATTTATTAAAGAAAAGCCCGCAAGCTGATGCCGATTGCATTTCGACGTCAGCCTGCGGACTAGATGCATGCCATGTGCGCTTTGTTTTAGCCAATTTTCCTGATCACTTTCGAATTTCCACCTGAACTGATAATGATCCATCCTTCAGGAACAGGCGAGGCTTGCAGTACCTCAATCTGTGTTCCGTTAGGAGCACCATTGACATTTCTGATCACATTCGATCCTCCATAGGTTCGAACCATGATCCATCCTTTTGGGATAGGCGAAGCGAGCATCACTTCTACCTCCGTGCCGTACGAAGCACCATCAACATTTCTGATTACATTCGATCCTCGAAAGGCTCGAACCATGACCCATCCGATTGGAATAGGCGAGGCGAGCATCACCTCTACCTCCGTGCCATAAGAAGCACCGTTCATATTCTTGATTACATTCGATCCTCGAAAGGCTCGAACCATGACCCATCCGGTTGGGATAGGCGAAGCGAGCAGCACCTCTACCTCCGTGCCATAAGAAGCACCGTTCACATTCCTGATCAGGTTCTGCGTTCCTAAAGTTCTAACGATAACCCATCCGGCTGGAATAGGTGAGGTAAGCGACACCCAGATTTCTTCACCATACGTGGCGTTTCTGATTGTTTTATTGGAAGCGTAGGGGGTTGCCTTTTCCTGTGTAGGGAGAGCTGCCCCTTGGACTTGTGTGGCTAGAGAGGGTACTACGACGACTGAACTTAATGACAGGATAAGAAGCGCTTTTTTAAACATGAGCATCAACCTTTCTGAAATGGTGAATGTTGTTTAGAAAACGATCATCGAGTCGTAGTCAAGTGCTGTATATTTCTAAAAATACTAATTTATTACATTTTATACGATTATCGTTCGGATTACTTTAGGAGATATTGTCGAATGGTAGGCAAAGTTGACGATATGTTGAACAGCCGTGAGAAAAGCAAATGACCCTCTCATCAGTTGAGAGGGTTGAGGGAAGGGTAGATTGTTCGCGTGCGGAGCGAAATGGAGAGTATTCCTATTTCATAAAGCTTAAAGCCACACCAATAGAATAAGGTACAAGCCATAAAATCCATACGATTAGGCTAAATTTATGGAACTGCTTGATTTGATGTTCATTCTTTTTCCATAGAACAACACAGGCCCACACTGTATGGAAAAACATCAAGATCAAAGCGATCAACCCGGTAATGCCATGCAAATTTAAGCTGGAACCGTCTGCGAGCAATTTCATAAACGTTGTTCCGATAGTGTCGAATACTAAACCCAAACCAAAAAAGATAAGGTGTTTCGACTTTAGCCTTCCTGAACGTTTTTCGCCCCATACCCCAATCGTATAGGCAATGAGAGCAAGATTTATAAAAATCACGGCTGCTGCTAACACGTAAGATCATCTCCTGTTCATTTCTTTTGACTACGCTTGTAAGTGTAATCGTTGAACATGAACATAAGATGAACGACAGTGTAGATGGGGGTACAGATGCCCCTCAAATGAGGAGCACCAGTACTGCAAAGCTAGTTGTCTAGGTGCGATGGACCATCTGCATGAAACAAGTGTCTCAAGATCGCTTGACTCACTTCGGTCACTGGTTCAAAAACAAAAGCAACCAGGTGTTCATGTGGCTCCAGATAATAATTCCTGTAGCCGAGCTGAATCAACTCCAGATTGAGTCGCGCTGCATCTTCGAAACTTGCATAGAAATACAGATGCTTGGTCATAGTAATCACCTCCTTCCGCACTAAAACGTAGCAGAAGGAGTAGAATCACACCAACGATTACGAACTTGATTTCCAATTGGAAAAGAAAAAAACCCTTATTTACAATAAGGGTCGTACGACGCTCATCGAGAGCACTGCTCCACTTAACCATGATTCCGCAAAAGCGTGTTGGCTACCCGATTTATTCGAGACTACCCAAATGCCAACGTTAAAGGTGTACTGGTGCCCGGGAGACATTGCGAAGCTGATGCTTGGTGGATTGGTCACATCAACGTAACCGGATGATTCGTAGCGACCGCCACCGTTTCCATGTACACTTTCGCTGAACAGCTTCCCACTCGCACTGTTGACCAGTTGCCCGTCCTTCAGTACGGTCAACTCTGTGCCTGCCTCAACCATAACACTATCCGTAGATTCAATGCTAGACAGGTGCCACTTGGGCACAAAACGTCGAGCGGCGTATCCTGTTGCGGTCACTTCGCGATCTGTGGAGAGCATTATGCCAAAACCCGCATGTGCCGCTATGAAGCCTGGGGCACCCATTCCACCTACTCCTGATACAGCTCCTGATCTGGCGATTAAACCGACTTCACCTGTTTCGTTATTGAGGTTCTGGAAAGTGGGAGGACTTCCATCTGGGAGAAACCAGCTCCATGTGAAATCAAAAGGGGGGACAATAGCCAGCGTCCGAATGTGGGCAGTATCAGGAATGTTCAGGTCTATAGACTGTAGGCTAGATCGATCATCTTGTGCATTGACGCTTGTCTGTACTTTCGCCTTCGATGTATCAGTGACAAGCATTTGTTCAACTTTCTTTTCGAAGCTTGTTATGAGTGTGGCAATAGAACGCTCAGCGGCCTGACGTAGTTCGGGTTGCGTCACATTTTCACGAAATGAAATATGCGCATTCGGAGGCAGGCCATTAACGGACATGCGATGTTTCTCAGTCGTGTGAATCTCCTCCTATTATCAATCAACTAAAATTTATCGTTACCATAAAGGAGGAACACGATACCGATTCAAATCGACATGTACCCGTATCGATTACGTATATTTGCGGCTTTGAAAATAACCCCATAGGAAAGTCATGGCCAAAACCGTGAATAAAATCATAACAGTGTTATATACAAATACTTCTCTGATTTGAAAACTCATGATCATACCAATAATGGATATTCCAAAACTATCCAAGTTGTACTGAGTGAGACTGTATGTGTAGATTCTATTCGCAAGTTGAGCCAAAGCGAAGGCAACAAATATGTAAAGGGAAATATCCAAAAGAGCATCCCTCCTAAAGTGAATGGGATTATATGTAAATCATACCACGGAGGGACCATTCTTTTACACATCACCTGATTTTTTACAAAAGAAAAACCCTTATAAATAGATAAGGGTTTTTCCGTCCTCACAGCCTATTCCCTTACCGATTATCCACTTTCTCCGGGTACATATCATGATTCATCATCCGATGGCTGGCCATCTCCTCGTACTTCGTCCCCGGTTTCCCGTAGTTGCAATACGGATCGATCGAGATGCCGCCGCGCGGAGTGAACTTGCCCCATACCTCGATGTAGCGCGGGTCCATCAGCTTGATCAAATCGTTCATGATGACGTTCACGCAATCCTCATGGAAATCGCCGTGATTGCGGAAGCTGAACAAGTACAGCTTGAGCGATTTGCTTTCTACCATTTTGATGTCAGGAATGTAGCTGATATAGATCGTCGCAAAGTCTGGCTGGCCAGTAATCGGACACAGACTGGTGAATTCCGGGCAGTTGAACTTTACGAAATAATCACGGTACGGATGCTTGTTGTCAAAAGACTCCAAAACGCTCGGGTCATAGGAGTAGTTGTACGTTGTGCCTTGATTCCCCAAAAGAGTGAGGGAGGATAAATCGCGTTCTTGTTGATGTGCCATATGAGTACAGTCCTCTTTTCTTCCATGAGAGTAAAATATCGTTTAAACGCCTCGTTTATTGCCCCAGACAAGCGCATGTAGTTGGGGAAGAACCTTCGCGTCATTCATGTCAGGTGTCGCCATCGCCTGATCGATCAGCCATTCAAAGCTCTCCAAAAGCTTATCTCGAAGCCGGGGCGTATCAGCGTCCGTCAGATCACAGTTTCCGGGCTGCAAGTAGAAAGGTACCTCTGGAAATCGCTGATGAATAGTGCGTGCATAGGCAAAGTCGGCGTCGTCGAAAACAACCACTTTCAGGCTAAGACCTGGATGTTTTTGTTCCAAAAGCTCGTGTACAATTCGATCAAGTGCTTGAAAATCTGTTTCCATCCCGGAACTAGGTGGCTTCGGTGAAATCGTAATGTCGTCAATCAGTGGAAGCCACGTTTGCCACTTGCTGCCTTGTGTTTCGACTGCTGTGCGAATGCCATGCTCCTTCAACAGGGAGATTAAGTCGCCGATGCCAGCCAAAAGCGCAGGATTTCCGCCGGAGATCGTGACATGAGAAAAACGGTCCCCGCCTAAGCGAGTGAGCTCCTCCCAGACCGCCTCAGGTGACATTTGCCGGATTTCATCGCGGGCAGATCCATCCCATGTAAAAGCGGAGTCACACCAGCTGCAACGATAGTCACAGCCAGCAGTTCGCACAAACATCGTTTTTTGTCCGATAACCATTCCTTCGCCCTGAATCGTAGGGCCGAATATTTCCAAGACCGGGATCATTCCGTCATCCACTCCCGTCTTGCCTCTGCATAGCTGGTCGGTGTCTCGAACAGGCGAACGAACTCCACCCGAGCGCTGTTGTAACGGTCGCGGTAAGCATCTGACTGCAATTGCTTTTCCATTTCTTCGAAAATCCACACGACCATGTTTTCGGCAGTGGTATTCATCGGAGGAAGCATTTCATTCAGATAGCGATGATCCAAATAAATTTCGATGTGCTCTTTCCAGATTTGCTTGATGTCACCAAAATCGATGACGAGTCCGATCTCGTCCGGAAAGCCGCTGATGCCGAAGACGACCGTGTACGTATGGCCGTGCAGGTTTTTGCACTTTCCTTCATAGGCGTGCAGATGATGTGCAGCGTCAAAAGTAAATTCCTTGCTTACCAAAACGCGTTTGTTATGGTAGCGAAGCTGTGATTTTTGAATATGGGTACCCAGTGCCTGCATGCGATCGACGATACGAAAATCAAAGTTGGCGCTCATCAGGCTTGTTCTCCAGGTTGATTTTTCTCGGAAAGATAAGTGTCCAGTCCGGCTTTTCGTAGGTGGCAGGCAGGGCATTCGCCGCAGCCGTCCCCTTTGATGCTGTTATAGCAGGTGAGGGTATTTTCGCGAATATAGGTGAAGGCACCCAGATCGTCCGCTAGCTTCCACGTTTGTGCTTTGTTCAGCCACATGAGCGGCGTGTGAATCACAAACGGATAGTCCATCGACAAATTCAATGTCACATTGAGTGATTTGATAAAGGCGTCACGGCAATCGGGATAACCGCTAAAATCCGTTTCGCATACACCGGTAACCAAGTGACGTGCTCCTCGTTGCTTGGCGAAAACGCCCGCAAAGGAAAGGAACAACAAGTTGCGTCCGTCGACGAACGTGGATGGCAATTGGCCTTCTTCCTGGGTAATGTCAATGTCTGTGCGGGTGAGTGCATTGGGCGCGAGCTGGTTTAACAGGCTCATGTCCAATACGGAGTTTTTGACGCCGAGTTCTGCGGCAATTTGCTGGGCGCACTCGATCTCCAGCTTGTGTCGCTGCCCGTAATCAAACGTGAGGGTTTCTACTTCGCCGAATTGCTCTTTCGCCCAAAACAGGCAGGTAGTGCTGTCCTGACCTCCGCTAAAGACAACGACGGCTTTTTCCTTTTTCATTGCTCTCCATCTCCTCTTAATTGAATTAGAAGAAAGAGAGTTCTTGAACTTTCCATCAAAAAAACAAAAACAATACCAAAGAAAGGTACTGTTATCAAGCTTAGTTTTTTATAGAGGGAGTTCGCGAACCTCTCCCGTGCAGATGCACGGATTTCTTATTTGTGGAACCCAAATGGGCACCTTGAGACATTATACAACAATCAGCGCCGAAGTGGGGGGATTATCGCTTGGAAAAAGATTGACGGATGGAGGGTGCTCCTGCTAGTGTTTTTTTCATAATCGATCAACATGGAGTGGAGCGGGTGATTTTGATGAGAGATGTCCCTTTAGTGGAAGAATATCGCGGCGGCATTCTGGAGAACGTACATAACGGCATCGTGTGCGGCGTGAATGAAAAAGAAGAGGTGGCTTATCGGGCAGGTGATGAGAACCATATCACCTTATTGCGCTCCGCAGCTAAGCCCTTTCAAGCCATTCCCATCGCCAAACGTAAAATTGATGAAAAATTCGGACTGAACAGCAGCGAAGCAGCACTCTTTGCGGCCTCACATCGTGGTGAAGTTTATCATATGGAAGGCTTGGAGTCGATTTTACAAAAGACCGGCTTTCAGGAAGATGAATTACTTACTTGCCCGACTTATCCGCTCAACGAGGAACCGAAGCTTGCTTGCTTGTCCCAAGGCATAGAAAAACGTAGGCTCTTTCATAACTGTGCGGGAAAGCATTTGGGGTACTTGGCGTTGTCGAAGGATCAAGGATATTCCACTCATGATTACTACAAGGCAGAGCATCCAGCACAACAGGAGGCATTGGAGGTGTTTGCCAACCTGGCTGGCTATCCAAAAGAGCAGGTTCAGCTAAGCGTCGACGGCTGTGGCTTCCCGGTTTTTGCGCTGCCGCTCAAGAACCTGGCGATCGCATATCTAAAGCTTGCTTGTCCGGATCTGATCGAGGATCACAAGACACGTGAGGCAGTAGAGAGAGTGACAGGCTGGATGACGAGCAGTCCCGAGATCATTGCCAGTCACAACTTCATCTGTACAGCGCTCTTAATGGATGAAAATATAATCGCCAAAGGCGGAGCGATGGGTGTATACGGCTTTGCTTTGAAAAAAGAGAGACTCAGCTTCTCGCTTAAAGTACTGAATGGCTCTGAATTAGTATGGCCGCTTATTATCGCGTCGATCTTGGAGCAGATTCAGTATGATAATCAGGAAACCATCGACCGACTGCATGCGCTGGCGCCAAAAGCTATTAAAAATGACAATCAGTTGGTGGTCGGGGAGAAACGACCAGTTTTTGTCTTGAACAAATGCTAAAAACGGAGGCGAAGTATCATGCTAGTGGAAGTGATTGCGACTTCAGTTGAGGATGCAAAACGTGCGGAGCAGGGCGGAGCTGACAGGTTGGAGCTCATCTCGGGTATTTTGGAGGGAGGCATTACTCCGAGCTGGGGATTGATTGAGGCAGTGGTCAAGGCGGTTTCCATCCCGGTAAACGTTATGGTGCGACCGCATAGCCAATCATTTTGCTATACAGCAGAAGAACTTGCGGTCATGCGGCAGGATGTACGTATCATCCGTGAGCTTGGGGCAGCAGGTGTTGTAATTGGCATGCTGACTCCAGAAAATACGCTCGATCAGCGGGGATTGGAGCTGTTGCTTGGTGAGTCAGGTGCTTTGAATGTGACGTTCCATCGTGCTTTTGATGATGCTGTAGATCAAATGGAAGCAGCGCGTATTCTCCTAAAATATCCCCAAGTTCGTACCATTCTTACTTCTGGGGGCAAAAAAACCGCCATCGAGGGAGCTGCTTGCATCGAGCAGCTCGTCAAGCTGACAGAGAATACGCAGCTCGCGATTTTGGCAGGAAGCGGATTGTCGCTGGCTAACGTGGGAGACCTCGTGAACCGTACGGGTGTCAAAGAGGTTCATTTTGGAACGGCAGTACGAGAAGAAGGACAACCTCTTCGATACGTCGATGCAGAGCGAGTGGCAGCCATCAAACAACTACAGTAAGTATAAAACAAGCCGATACCTTACTTCTGTAGGGTAGCCGGCTTGTTGTTCATTCGCTTCCGTATCCAGTAACCGACGATGAGAATCAGCGGATACAGGAACCCTTTTGTTAAATCAAAGAATGGCCAGTACGTATACGTTTCGTATAAAAAAGCTCCGTTTGGAACGATGATGATTGCGATGGCGACAAATAAGATGCAAATGGGCAAGGTGAGCGACTGATGCTCCTTTAAATGGAGAAGCTGCTTTATACCCACACAGAAACCATACATATACAGTACGACTTTGAAATAAATGGAGACAAACCACATGAGAGCCATCATCGCTTCCTGTCTTTGAAAGAACTCTCCTACATGGACTCGTTTGGCGAGGGAGTAGCTCGGAAAGGTCTCGCGGGAAACCAATTCCGGGCCGAGCACCAAAAGCGATAAGAAGATGACGGCAAGCAGACAAACTCCACCGTATATCGCTCCTCGCAAAAAAGCAGATGTGAGCTTTGGTTTTGCATCGAGGTGCGGGGTAATCATGAGAAAAATAACCAGCTCCGAAAAGGGAAAAGCGGTCACGGAAAATACTCCTCTTATGACGGGCTTTATGCCATTTTCCAAGAAGGGGAAAAGGTTCTCGAATTGGAACTGAGGGCTTAACAAAAGAAAAAACATAACGAACGTAAAGACAAACCAGAGGAAAAAGATTTCGCTGGTCCGTGCAAAAGCTTCAAGTCCTAATCGAACAGCGTATATTGCGCAGGCAACGAGTAAAAACATGACAGCATCGATGGGTGTTGCTTTCATGATGTGCGTGGTCATGAATTCTCCGATCGTCCGTATATAGACAGCGCCGTTGATTAATATAGCTCCCAAAAAGAAGAGGGAAAAGAACGTGCCGAGCCAACGTCCAAATATGTGCTTGTTCTTTTCAATCAGCGTTTGTTCGGGGTAGATGCGAGCGACTACACAAAACAAGTATACGATGGCTAGCCCCAGTACCATGCCGATCAATCCTGATAGCCAGCCATCGTGACTCGCTTCAGTCGCAGGTACAGAAGGTAAGATCAGGATAGAATCTCCTATGGTGATGAATGTTACGAGGATGACAAATTGACGGCTGCCAATCTTATCGGAGTTCTGCATGATGCCTCACCTTGTCCGTAAGTTTATCTTACGTATTATTTCCAAGTTCAGGATGGATAAACGAACCGTAAGCAGGTACCGTCTCTTGTGTGATGTGTTTTCGGAATAGTATGATAAAAAGAAGGCGGCAAGAAACTATGAGCCAACAGGAGAAGGGAAGAAAAGCTGTGGAGCTGGAAAAAAGGTTGTCGGCCATTATCAGACAAGCGGAGGGGACTTGGGGCGTCGTTGTGGAGGAACAGGGCTCAGCTAAAGGAACCCGTTTTGAGCATGTACCAGACGAGCTGTTTATTGCGGAGAGTGTGATCAAAGTGCCGATCATGGCAGCCGTTTTCGCGGCAAGTGAGCAAGGGCATTTTCGATTGGAGGATCAGCTTGTCCTACGCCAAGAGGATCTGGTGGGGGGATCGGGGATTTTGTACGCGCTATCTCCAGGTTTGAAGCTTACGATTCGCGACTTGGTGACCCTCATGATTATTCAGAGCGACAATACGGCGACAAATATGCTGATTGATTTGATAGGAAAAGCGCAGATCGACCAGACCATGATCGATTTGGGAATGCGCCAAAGCTGTTATTCACGCAAGCTGATGATTTATCCACTCGACATCACAGAAAACAATAAGATAACCGCTGGAGATGTTGCGAGTATGCTAGGTCAAATGGCGATGGGCAGTTATTTGTCTGAGCGTGCCTGTAAAGAGATGATCGCCATTATGAAAAAGCAGCAAGTCCGTAATGGTCTGCCGTCCCAATTGCCAGATGAGGAAGAATCCCATTATCCTGCATGGGAACTGCCGTGTAAATCGGGTTGGGATACTGGCAGACAGCATGATGTAGGTTTGCTGTATACGAACAATCGCTGCTTTTCCATTACGGCCCTATCCAAAGATGTAACCGCTCAATCCGCTTTGAACACACTAGGATTACTGGGAAGAGCTGTGTATGACTACGCTATTTTGGCTGTCGATTAGATCGGCAGCTTTTTCATTTGTTGATGGTTAAAACTTGCTTGGAAGCTTCATCGATCTCTTGCAATTCAGACGATGTCAAAGAAAAGCGCATGGCTTTGACATTTTCCTCAGCATGATGGACTTTGGACGCGCCTGGAATCGCAAAGACCGTTTCTCCATGAGCGTGAATCAACCAGTTCAAGGCGATTTGTGTAGCGGATGAATCGTATTTGCGTGCCAGATCCTCCAGGACGGTGATGAGCGGCAGAGACTTTTTTAGCCCGGTGGAACGAAAGGGTGATGTCCATTTTCGGGGTCCTGTAATGGACTGGACCAGGGCTGGATTTTTATGAAACTTGCCGCTTAGAATCCCTTGCTCAAGCGGAGAATAGGCGATAATCGCAATGCCCAACTCTTTTGCCGTATCCAGTATCCCGTTTTGTTCGATCCTTCTGTCCAGCAGACTGTATTTCACTTGATTGGAGATGAGACGCAGACCGTGCTCGCGCAATACGCGATCGGCTTCTCGCATACTTTTGGCGGAAAAGTTACTGACGCCCACGTTCTGAATCTTGCCTTGCTTGACGAGCTTAGCCATTTCATTCATTTCGCTTGCAACAGAAGACAAGGAGTAGGGCTGGTGGACTTGATGCAAATGGATGGTGCGGTTATCGAGCAGACGAATGCGCTCGTCAATTGTGTTCCCGATGCTTTTTGCGGTGCGCAGGACAGGCCACCATTTCGTCGCAATATGGGCGGAATCCGCTAGTGGACCGGTGTCGTTTAAGGCTTTTGCCAGCATCTGTTCTGATTGACCTTTGCCGTATACTTCCGCAGTATCAAACCAGTTTATGCCCCCAAGCAAACTCGTCTGCACAATTTTTAAAACATCGTGAGGTCCAATGACAGGCCAAAACTTCCCCACCATTCCGTGTCCATTGCTGAACTGCCAGCAGCCGAGGCCTAGAGGAGAAAGCATCAGGTCTGAGCTCCCCAATTTACGCAAGACAGGCGTTTCGATTGCTCCCAAGCCACTTCACCTACTCCCGTTCTATTATCGATTTAAGATACTTTCTTCCAATACAGCATACTTGTCGCCGTATTCCTTAATGATATGCTTTTCGCCCCATAAGCAGAGTGAATCGAGAATGCTTTTCAAGGTCCAGCCGTACTCGCTGAGCTCATACTCCACTTTTGGCGGAACTTGATTGTAAATAATCCGGTTGATGATGCCATCATCTTCAAGCTCTCTAAGTTGCTGGGTTAGCATCTTCTGCGTAATCCCCGGCATTAGTCGTTTCAACTCACTTGTACGTTTTTTTCCGTGAGTCAGGTGACACAAAATAACGCATTTCCATTTACCGCCGATGACCTCAAGTGTAGCTTCCACTGAAATGTTATACTTCTTCTTCATTGTTGATTTCCTCCTGAATGATAGGTACTTATTAGTGCCTATCACACAAAAAAGTGCGTACTTTTACTTTTCGTTAGTCTATCTCATAATAACACTTGTCAAACGACATGAAGCACATTAGGTGGCTGGAAACAGTCATACTAACATAGAGAACATGGATGGAGGAGACAAGTTATGCCAAAACATTTGCAAGATACGACTACGCTGTACAACGGAGTAAAAATGCCTTGGGTGGGTCTGGGTGTTTTTAAAGTAGAGGAAGGCCAGGAGCTCGAGCTAGCTGTAAAAACAGCAATCAAGCACGGCTACCGCAGTATCGACACAGCCGCTATTTATAACAACGAAGAAGGTGTTGGCCGTGGAATCCGTGCAGGTTTGCAGGAAGCGGGCATCACTCGAGAAGATCTTTTTGTTACCTCGAAAGTATGGAATGCGGATTTAGGGTATGAGTCCACGTTGGAAGCATATGAGACGAGCCTGAAAAAACTCGGGTTGGAATACCTGGACTTGTACCTCATTCACTGGCCAGTGGAAGGAAAGTTCAAAGAAGCATGGAGAGCATTGGAGACGCTGTACAAAAAAGGGTTGGTAAAAGCTATCGGGGTAAGCAATTTCCACGTGCATCATTTAGAGGAACTGCTTAAAGACGCTGAGATTAAGCCGATGGTGAACCAAGTAGAATTCCATCCGCGCCTGTCCCAAGATGAACTGCGTGCCTACTGCAAGGAGCAAGGGATTCAATTTGAAGCATGGTCTCCGCTTATGCAAGGACAGCTATTGGACAATTCAGTACTAAAAGGAATTTCGGAAAAATACGGGAAGTCCATTGCCCAAGTCATTATTCGCTGGGATTTGCAAAATGGCGTTGTGACCATTCCAAAGTCGACCAAGGAGCATCGAATCGTCGAGAATGCATCCGTATTTGATTTCGAACTGTCGAAAGAAGACATGGAAATGATTCATGCGCTGAACCAAAATCACCGAGTTGGTCCAGACCCGGATAACTTTGATTTTTAATAGCTGACGGCATACAAAAAAACTCCTGAAATCATCAGGAGTTTTTTGCGTTGAGGAAAAGGAATAGGAATCAAATGACTTCTGGCAACTGAATGTCGTCCATGGTTACCACACATTCAAATTGATTGGGGGAGTCGTGGTGAACATGCTCCTTGAGAATACCCATTTTCACGAAAAAGCGCAGGCTGGTGTAAACGGTTGAGAGTGTGATGTTTGGCATCTCGTTTTTTAAAGCATGGTAAACGTCTTTGGCTGTATAGTATTTCTGAGTGGTAAGCATAAGAAGGAGTACGGCTCTTCTTTGGATGGTTAATCTTTTTCCTAGATGCTTTACTTGTTGTGTGACACTGACAATATGATGATTCATTACAGGCCACCCCGCTCTTAGATTATAATAATTACTATATTATAATTATCCTTTTTATTTTGTGTGCAGTCAACTTTTTCTTTCCATATCTTATCCAGCTCATGGCTTGCGTGTGCATGTTTCTGGGGGATGCGTAAATCTTACATAAGAGGGATAATGAAATAGGGGTTTTCTTTTCGACCAAAACATGGTAGTGTATGTGCGGATTTTGCTTACGTGATAATGTCAGGAGTGGAACCATGTGGCACGAAAAAGACGAACCGCAATCCAGATGAACAGTCCACAGCGAAAAGTGCTCGAATATGGCATGCTGGTTCTAGGATCGCTAGTATTGGCAACT